>CALZGZ010000170.1 GCA_945787105.1 uncultured Gammaproteobacteria bacterium | reverse complement strand
TGACCGGTGTTGTTAAGGGTTAGAAGATACCTGCCCTCGATTGAAACTGTGAGTTGAGTAGTTGCTGACTGGGGGCAGGTGTCTTCTAAGCCCCAAGGGAGGAAACCGCGGGTTAGGGGGAAAGCGTAATCGGTTGTTTCGAATCTATGGGGATTTGAATCTTGGGAGGGGTGTTTGTTTTAGGCGATGCGAGGTGGTGATGAGCGAAGCAGAGGTGGGCGAAGTTCGAGGTGATTGATTTTTGGTTTTTGTTTAGGTCATTGTGATGCGTACTGAGTGCTAAATCTTGGCTTTTAAGCGATACCGGCCATAAGGGTACCGATACCGGTGGTAGCCGATAGAGTGGAGACGCCCATGGATTGATGTTGTTGAAGTTCATGTTATCTGGTGTGGTGGTGCCCGGGGTGCATGGTTGGGTTCGAGGATTTCGATGATGGTCATGGGGGAGCCACAGGATTGACACACATAGACACAACCGGGCGAGTGGTCGTTTGCGGCGATGACATCGGGTGTTTTGTTTGGCGTGTGCAGAAGCTGTCGCACCTGAGTGAAGTTATTGGCGCGAACGGTGTTGGCGAGAAGGCCGTAATGGCGGATACGGTGAAAGCCGGAAGGCAACACGTGGATGAGGAAGCGGCGGATGAACTCGCCAGTTTCGAGGGTCATGGTTTTTTGACGGTAACGGCCTTTGGCTCGGTAGTCTTTCCATTTAAAGGTGACACCGCGTTCATCGTGTGCGATTAATCGCGAGTTAGCGATAGCGACGCGGTGTGTATAACGGGACAGATAGGCGAGGACTGCCTGAGGTCCGGCAAAGGGGCGCTTGGCATAGACCACCCACTCGAGTTTGCGCAGGGGTTTGAGCCAATCGGTGAACGCGTTGGTGTTGGCAAGGACCTGATGTTGTCCGAAGAACTGCAATCGCCCCGCGTGGTGAGTGGCCAAGAGTTGTTCACAGAACAAACGCCGGAACAATCTAGACAGGACGTGCACGTGGAGGAAGAACCCTGGCCGGCAAGCGATCCAACGTTGCCTGTCGTTTGCGATCCCCCCACCGGGGACAATGCAGTGCAGGTGCGGGTGATGGGTCATGGCCGAGCCCCAGGTATGTAACACCATGGTGACGCCGATGCGTGCGCCGAGGTGTTTGGGATCGGCGGCGATGGTGAGCAAGGTCTTGGCGGCGGCCTTAAACAGGAGATGGTAGATCACCGCTTTGTTCTGATAGGCGATGTCGCGGATCGGTGCGGGCAAGGTGAACACGACGTGGTAGTACGCCACCGGCAGCAACTCTGCCTGGCGTGCTTCGAGCCATCGCCGGGCCGCGGTGGCCTGACACTTTGGGCAATGGCGGTCGCGACACGAGTTGTAGGCGATCTGAGTGGTTTCACAGCCAGGACAATGCAGCACATGGCCGCCGAGCGCGGCACTGCGGCAGCGTTCGATGGCCGACATGACCTTGAGTTGCCCGAGGCTTACGTGCCCTTTATGGGACTGACGCCATGCCGGCCCGTGGTCGCGGAAGATATCCGCGACCTCCAAGGCAGCCATGACGGTTTACTGTTGGGGTGGTAGAGACTCCAATGGGCTTTTGACCTCGCGCAAGGTGCGTGTGGCGACATGCGCATACTGCGCGGTGGTGTCCAGTTTTTTGTGTCCCAACAACACCTGGATCACCCGCACGTCGACTTTTTGCTCCAATAAGTGCGAGGCAAAACTGTGCCGCAAAGAATGCAGCGACACGCGCTTGTCGATCTCGGCGGCACGGCGCGCTAAGTGAAACGCGCGGTTGAGTTGCCGGGTCGAGAGGGGATTGATCGGGTTCTGTCCGGGGAACAGCCATCCGCCCGGCAGCATCTGGCGTTGGGACTGGCCTTGTCGCCACCAAGCGCGGAGCAACGCCAGCAAGGTCGGCGAAAGCATGGCGTAGCGGTCTTTTTTGCCCTTGCCTTGTTCGACCCGTATGACCATACGTTCACTGTCGATGTCGTTGACTTTGAGGTGCACGACTTCGCTCGCCCGTAGGCCTGCGCCATAGGCAATGGACAGGGCCGCTTGGTACTTGAGGCCGCCGGCGGCCTTGAGCAGGCGGGCCACTTCTTCGGCACTCAACACCACGGGTAATCTGCGGGGCTCGTAGACGTGACTCATCTTGGTCAATGCGTCGGGACGTGACAAGGTGACCTCGAAGAAGAAGCGTAAGCCGGTGATGGTCGCGTTTACCGTGGTCCTTGAGGTGCCTTTTTCCACTAGGTGCAATTGAAAGCGTCGCAGATCCTCTGCGCTTGCCGTATCCGGTGAACGACGAAGAAACCGGGTTAAGTTCTTCACTGCGCGGAGGTAGGCGATCTGGGTCTTCGGGTTGAGCTTGCGCATCGTCATGTCCTCGATCATGCGTTTGCGCAATGGACTGATGGATTTGGTAGACTGGGTCATGGGTCTTTCTCCTGTGTTGGTGGTTACGGTGTAGGAACCACAACCTCAACACAGGACAGACCCATCCTCAAATAATCATCTATCTATAATCTAAAGCACGACCCCCAACGTGCCACCAACTACCGCGCGAGCGGTTTAGTCCGGTGGCCGACGTCTGCCCTTCAGTTTGAAATGTTCAATATTCCGACCCGTCGTGAAGCTGAATAGCAACTCTCGACCCATTGCGGCCTTTAGCCTACGCGTCACAAAGCCGACATTCGTTTCGCGTTTCTGCGTGCAGAACCTAGTCTATAAATGCGTGATACGAGCAAATTGGAACAAATTGTCCGAGAGTCTCTGAGGGTACGAAACAGTTCCGTTTGATTCTCGATAAGAAACCTGGAACTGTACTACTATTGATGCCCAACGCATTGAATATTCTAGTAGCAAGCTTGTTAGGACCCAATGTCCAAAAAACAAAAAGGACATTGAATCATCTTATTAATAGTTGCGCGTCAAGAATGCTTCTTCGCCATAGGGATTAATTAATGAAAGATAAACTTAGATTTATTCTGAAGCGGATGGGCGAGAGACTTTGGGTTAAGCCACTGGTAGTTTGTCTTTTGTCCATCGCAATCGCATTTTTGGCCTCGACGGTAGACCAGTTGGAGTTATTCCAGAAGGCTCCTGACATTAAAACGGAATCCATCGAGATGTTACTGAAAGTTATCTCTGCGAGCATGCTGGTCATGGCGGTATTTGCCGTCGGTTCGATGCTTGCCGCGTATCAGTCCGCGAGCAGTTCTGCGACTCCGCGAACCTTCAGTTTGGTTGTGTCCGACGATCTGTCTCAAAACGCATTGTCAACGTTTATTGGGGCATTTATTTTCAGTATCGTTGCCCAAGTCGCTTTAATGAATGGCTATTACGATAAGGCAGGTAGGTTCATCCTTTTCCTTATTACAATATTAGTGTTTGGATTAGTAATATTGAGCTTTATAAGATGGGTAGATGGCATCGCTCGATTAGGGCGTCTCGGGGCGACAATCAGCAAGGTTGAGAAAGCGGCCGGCGAAGCACTATGCCGTCGAAGAGAGAAACCTTTTCTTGGGGGAGTCAAGTCAGAGAATCTGACAGATGGTTTGACAGTATTTGGAACCACTATTGGCTATATTCAGCATATCGACATGGCAGCATTGCAGACCGCCGCTGAGAAAACCGAAACGTATGTTGAGGTATCGGCTCTTCCAGGGACATTTGTGACAACGAATCAGCCCCTGGCGTATTTAAGAAGCGGCCGCGAGGGCTCAGATATCGAAGCAACATCAATTGTCAATGCATTTAGTATCGGTAGGAACAGGACGTTCGATGATGACCCTCGATTCGGCCTTATTACCTTGTCAGAGATCGCCAGCCGTGCCCTTTCTCCCGCCGTCAACGACCCCGGAACCGCGATCGAAATTATAGGTATCTTTGTCCGGCTGTTCACAGATTTGTCCAAGGAGACCCCAGGGCGCGAACAACCGAGTATCGATTTCGATCGCGTTGGTGTCCCGGAGATTTCTATAGTTGATATGTTTGATGATGCATTCAATGCAATAGCACGTGATGGCGCAGGTACTATTGAAGTTGTGATTCGGGCACAAAAAGCACTAGCCACATTGGCAGACGTTGGTGATAAACACATGGCGAAAGCGGCACTTGAATGTGCACGTCTTATTAATGCGCATGCCCAGAAAGCGCTTAAGGTGCCAGACGAAATCGCGAAGTTGCGCGCCGTATCAGAATTCAGCCTCTCGTCGGTTTCGCGAGAATCTTCGGCAGGGGAAGGCTGACGCC
>CALZGZ010000169.1 GCA_945787105.1 uncultured Gammaproteobacteria bacterium | reverse complement strand
GAGCCCCCAACATCGAGCCAACGCAAAAAGACTAACCGGCAGATAACCTGCCATAAGCCACAAGATGTCGGTCACTGATTCGCTCCACATTGAAATACGATAGGCCTGCCGCGATCAGCTGTTCCCGCACCTCATCCTCGCGATAAGCTGCCAGCAGAGAGTGATAGAAATCCCGCTTCAAGATCTCGGGCTCGTTTCCCGAGTATTCCTCCACGATTTCGTTTGCGGCATTTTGGGATCGCGGCCTTCTAAGGTCCATAACCAACACGGGTGCGTGGATTTTGGCGTACTTCGAAATTGCGCGCCATAGCGTCTCGGGCTCATCCAGGTGATGCAACAGGCTGTTGCTGATCACGCCATCGAAAAGCCCTTGTATATCACCAGGACCAGGCTCCTGCCCGATTCGCCAGCAAAGCGTCCTTATGCGGGTCGACATTCCGGCACGCTCAATGACGCGATCAGCCAGCGTAATCATTGATTGCGCGCCATCGATCGCCACCACGTTCAGCTCTGGAAACAAGCCGGCGAATCGAATTGGTATATCTGCCGGCCCACAACCGACATCCAATAAACGTCCGCGGTTGAAATCGGGGAAACAGCGCGCAAACGTATCCACGAATAACGTGTTCGGTTGGTCGAAGTCGGCCTCGGCATAGGCACGGGCCTGATCAGGCTCATCCATCAATTCCGGTTCGGGAACGCGCTTCATTTTCGATACACCGTCTCGGTACCGTGTTGCAATACCGGTTGTACAATTTCTGCGGAATTGCAATGCGGTGGACCGGTAATATAAAAGAAGTTGATGCTAGACCTAGTGTTCGTCTACGGTACTTTACGGCGCGGCCAGCGAAACCATTATATGCTGCGTTCGTCTTCTTTTCTCGGTTTGCACGTCACTGAGCCCGGTTACACGATGCTGGATCTTGGTACCTACCCGGGGGTCGTAGGTGGCGGCCACTGCGCAATTACCGGCGAGCTTTACCGCATCACCGCAACAACTCTCGCAACACTGGACGAACTAGAGGATTATCCGGACCGATATGACCGCGTAGTGTTTGCGACTGAGCATGGCCGCGCCTGGATATATCTGTACCGGTACCAGACCGGAAGCGAGCGCATCATTGTTTGTGGGGATTGGTTGCGCTGAAAAGCGGCGGCGATTACGGCGTTTCTTCGATCCCCTCGAGCAGGCTGTACCAATCATAATCCCCTGAGCCGCTGGCTATGAACCATGGGTTCAATTACGAATTCTTGTTGTAACGCAGCGGAACCCCTTGACGGTCTGTCAACTTACCGCCGGCCGATTCGAGCACACATTGGGCCGCTGCCGTATCCCATTCATAGGTCGGCCCCAACCGCGGATACACATCGCCACGGCCCTCCGCGACGATGCAGATCTTGAGGGCGCTGCCCATACTAATGGTGTCGTATCCACCCTCCCGTTCCTTAAGCCGCGATAAGAACTGGGCCAAAGCATCCCTGCCATGAGAACGGCTGGCCACTACCTGAGGCGATCCGCCATGAAATTGTTTGACCTGGATGCTCTGTGCCTCGCCATCACCACTATACCGATACGCCGGACCCCCCGCATGGGACCAGTGGGTCAGCCCCTTAACCGGCGTATGGACGACACCCAGCACTGGCCGGTGACCGTCGATCAAGGCGATATTGACGGTGAATTCACCATTGCGCTTTACGAATTCCCGCGTGCCGTCCAAGGGGTCGACTAACCAGAACTGGCGCCAGCCCTGCCGGCCACTGTGATCTGCCGATGCCGACTCCTCCGATAACACTGGAAGGTTCCCGTCGAGGACGGGCAATTCCCGACAGATAATCTCATGAGAGGCCCGATCAGCAGTCGTCAATGGCGTTCCATCCGTCTTGGTATGGACATCGAAACCGCGCTCGTAGATGTCGAGGATTCGCTCCCCCGCTTGCCGCGCTATCCGTGAAACTTCCGGGATCAAGTTTATAAGGTCTTTTTCGGTGAACATTTTTTGTCCATATAGTGTTGAAGTAAATACAACGCGGCGATACTCCGCGCCTCCAGAAAATCTTCTTGTTCAACAAGCGATGTGAAGTCATCGACTCTCCATGGCACCACTTCGATCGGCTCCGGTTCATCACCGGGAATTCGTTTGGGATATAAATCTTCCGCTAACACGATGTGGGTCTCAAAGTTGGTCTACCCGGGGGCCACGGACAGTGTCTTTAATAGAGTCAAATGCCGATAGCCATGCCCAATCTCCTCTTTGATTTCGCGGTCCGCGGCGGACTCGGCAGACTCGCCTTCTTCCATGAGCCCTTTGGGAAAGCCCAGCTCGTAGCGGTCAACGCCAGCCGCATACTCGCGAATCAGCAACACTGTATCCACATCCAGCAAAGGTATAATCATCACCGCGCCTCCGTCGCGGCCGCGTAACCGCTCATAGTCGACTTCGGCGCCATTGGTAAATCGAAGGCTAACACGCTCGATGGAGAACACACTGGTGTCCGCGATTATCTGGTTATGAACGACCGTGGGTTTTTTGATCATCGAGTTTCGGCGACGCGCGTTTCGAGGCATTATAACCGCGTTGTCAATTTTTAACCGCGGGATTATGAGTGGGCAAATACGTAAGACAACAGATCGCTATGGTTGACTGGGAAAGAATCGATACCGTACTTCTCGATATGGATGGCACTTTGCTGGATTTGCACTTTGACAATCATTTTTGGTTGACCCATGTACCACGCCATTTTGCCAACAAACACGGAATGGGTATTGAACAGGCCATGCAGGAATTGCTTTCCCAATATCGTCAGGTAGAGGGCTCTTTAAATTGGTATTGCGTGGACTACTGGTCCGACAAACTCGGCTTGGATATCGTACAGTTGAAGCATGAGGTGTCCCACAAAATATCTATTAGACCCAAGGTCCTTCAGTTTCTGAACGCATTACATGGTTTGGGCATCGATCTGCGCTTGGTGACCAACGCCCATCACAAGGCAATTCAAGTCAAGATGAGATACACCGGATTGGCGCCATATTTCGACACGATCATTTGCTCACACGACATCGGTGCCCCAAAAGAGGCGCCTGAATTCTGGCGTCTGTTGCAAGAACGGTATCCCTTCAATTCCCGGCGGACATTGTTCATCGACGACAATCTAGACGTGTTGCGAGCCGCCCGTGGCTATGGTGTTCATTATCTGTTCGCCATCTATCAGCCGGATTCACACCAACCAGTGCGGGAAGTGGAGGAGT
>CALZGZ010000168.1 GCA_945787105.1 uncultured Gammaproteobacteria bacterium | reverse complement strand
GGACAAGGTGGGGACAAGCCCTGCGACTGCGCGCAGGACAAACGCAGCATAGGGTCTCAACCTGAAAAATGCGTCACCGTCATCCAACACGGTGAGATTCCTCACTTTGTGCGCAATGACATAGGTGGCTATTTTTCCGCTATCCGGGAATAGATGCTGCGGGTCTCGCCGGTATATCGCCAGGGATAGGGGCGGGGCGCCTTGGTACACTATGTGGGCCCACATCCTTGATCTGCAGCATCACGCGAGTTCACGTTAAAACAGAAACTTGCGGTACTTTGTTAATCACGGTTCGAAGTTTCAGGCAGGGAGGGATGGGATTACCGTGCGCCGCCAAAGCATAAAGAATCGTCACAATCGCCCGCGGGCGCTTGCGTGTGCGGCAGCCTGACCTAGACTTATACGGTAGATACACGGGTTAACAGTTAGGGCCGACTAAAATATTCAATAAGGCCCGGGGGGAAAAATATGGTCAGACAAAAATACCACCAGGCGGTGGTGCGGCTGCAGGAACCTTTGAAAAAGGCGAATACGGATCCTCCGGTAACGCCGCCGGACGTGTCGTCGCTCGAACTCATCGACGCCCTGACGACCATGTGCGATGTCGTTTATGAACTACAAAACGCGAACATGGATCCGTTTTTGCTGCTCGACGTGCTGGATGATCACGACCGAGTCATCACTGCCGGCCTGAGCAAGCGGGTGCAGGAGAGACGTCTCGGATTGTCCTTGCCACCGACGCCGGAGGATATGAAGCTGAGTGGCCTGTGTATCGAACTCCACACGCATATGGCCAACGGTTACAAATCGGCGATTCCTAACTTGGGAAACGGAGAGCACTTACGGGTTGCAACGGATCAGTTCCTGCGCGCCGCGTGTGGCGCAATTTCTCATCTCAAGTTCGCGCTGTTGAGTGCCTATGAAAGTTATCGTGTCGAGCCGCAAGGGATCTGGAGCGCGATCCATCGTATTTACGCGCGCGCCTGCCAACTGGACCTTCAGGATGCCTGCGCATCGCTAGCCGATGAGCACCGAATTAAGGACCTGAACATTAGCCGCAGCTACAAGCACGCCCTGTTGTTGGGGCTCAGCAATCCTTATCAGCTGCCATTTCGTGTCATCTACACGGTCGACGAAGCTCTGCGAAAGTGGGCGGACCAGGCGCAACTGTCGGTCTCTCCGATCTCGGGGACCAATCGTTGCCGGTTCTTGATCGATCCCAATATCGACCGGCCGGGCATCCCGTTGATGTCGCGTCGGGGCATGGATGGGTCGGCGGAACATTGGGTCCTGGACACCACTGCCGTGGCAGCCTCACTCAAGCACGAAATGAAGTTGCTGATCGACAAATTTGCCAGACCCAAAAAGCGGCTGGATTCGTTCAACAATTTTGCCAAGCTCGAGATGTTGCGGGCGCTGATCGGCCGTTGGAGTTCGCATCGTGTGCGCGGATCGGAAAGAATAAAGCGTAGCGGTTATTGCGACCTTGCCATCGGGATGAATTCGGTCAGTTATGTCGTCAACGGGCTCAAGTCGTACGAGGTATATAACGAGCCGGCGCAAATCAACGTCGGTGACAATGTGATTCGCGGAAGCTTCGGCGGACAGCAGGCGAAGCAGCGCGCAGACGTCCGGCTATCGGAGTCCTGGCAGATCGCCGACATCAGCCAAACCGGATTTCGCTTGATGTTGCCGGAATCCGGACAAGCGCAGATCCAGATGAACGAATTGATCGCGGTCCGGCCGCGGGATCTATCTATGGGTTGGTTGACTGGTTTGATCCAGTGGGCGCGTTACAATGAGGATGGTACGCTGGAGATCGGTGCGCGAACACTCAGTACCGATGCCCGTCCAGTATCGGTGAGCGTATTCACCTTATCCCACGAGGCGAGCCGGGGCTACACCCTCGGATTGTTTCTGCCCGGTGGCGATGCTAAAGATCCGATGATCATCATTCCCGCCGGTTTGTATCACCCCAACCGGGTATTCGCGGTGCGATTCGAAGACGGCGAGCAAACCGTCGGCGTCAGCCGCTTGATCATGTCCACCCGTGCGTTCGATTGGTTCGAAGTCCGTATCGACAAAACCGACCGGGAACACATGCTGCGCTCGATTCTGCCGCATTAGTCAAACCAGTTGAGCGAGCTCTTAATTCTCACCATACTTTGCAGGAGCCTCGCTATCCCGCACCACAGCCCGGGGCGGTTCAACGCACCGTCGCCCGCATAGTTTAGCCAGCGATTTTCGAACGTGTCGCATTCATGAAGATTTCCTTGTGATTTTTATTTTTCAGAAACAGAACAAGACCGGGAACAGCGCCGCATAACAATAATAATATATTAAATAATGCGATGGCGGCAGCATCTGCTTCGGCCATGCCGACAGCTGTATACAGTGTAACGATGGCCACCTCGCGAATACCCAGGCCGCCGATCGTGATCGGGGTGGCTGTTAGGATAAAAATTACCGGTGTCATAACCAGGTAGTCGGCCAGCTCGATCGATGCATTGATGGCCATACCCAGAACAATGAAAATGCCCACATGTGTAATCTGCATCAGAATGCTTGTTATAGCTACCTTGGTCAGCAACTTGAAATTTTGCAGATAACGGTGTCCGGTATCGAAGATACGAAGCAATGCGGCAACAAGTCGTGCATGTGCCCAGTGCGCAAGTAGTCTATGCACAATCTTGTGGCTTACGTCACTGGCGGCTAGTGCAACACCACACACCGCAACGATGAATGCCGGCGGGATGTATCGTTTCAGCGTATGCGTGATTTCATTCGTTTGGTCCATGAATAGCAGGACCGCAGTAGCAATCCCCAGTAGGCATACCAGGCCGATCACCCGTTCTGTAACGATAGGGGAGACTGCTATGTTGGCGCCGTGCCTCTCCTGATAGATTGTAAATATACGCCATGCGTCTCCGCCGGTGGTCGAGGGGAGTATCTGATTGAGGAATACACCAATAAGATATGTCGGCAACAGGTGGCCCGGGCGATGACCCAGGCCATGGGTTTTCAGCAGCAGCCACCAGCGGAAAGTACCGGTCATATAGGTGGCCATAAGCAGTGCGATCGCGGCTGGCGGTGCCCACCACTGCAGTCTGGAGGCGCTCATGATCACGTCCCGCCAATCCAGCTGGTAGGCAACGGCGACCAGCAGACCGATACTGATAAATGCCTTGATAATGGATTTCATGCAGAAACTACTGCTGTCCCATGAATTCTTTGGGCAAAAGAGTCGCGGCAAGGGTGTTGTAGTCTGAACGCAGATTGGCCAGCACTATAGACATAAACTCCACAAGCGAGCGGCATAATCTATTGTCATTGCCGTGGAAGCGGAAATCCAGTTGTTTCTGCTGAATTTCTGGAACGGCTAGTGAGTATAAAGCCCATCTTGATCTGATTAAAACGCATCGATCGATCGGTAAGGGTGCGAGTAATGTGTGGAACGAGATCTTGCAGCGCCTGGGGGTCTGGTGGCGGGATGTGGCGGAAGACGAGACGCTCGCTGGCAATGCCCGTACACTCGGTCCAAAAAGAGCATGTGAAAGTGAACGCAACTCGGTCGGCGTGAAACTCGCAGTTCCTGCCGAGTGTTATGCGGCCGCGAGCTTCGGTCTTTGGCGTACACGCACCCTTTGTGCGAGCACTCATGGGGGTGCGCTTCCGGCTAGTTGGAGTTCGAATCGATTGGGATCCAGGATTCGGGCAGCCAACTGTGTCCCACGATCGCAATTTTCTCGTGGATCAACCCCGGTGTTGCCGGCGGCATCCCGAGGCTCTTGCGGATCTTCTCATTGATGTTTCGTAAATGCATGATCCGCGGCTTTCGAAGAGCGATCTGTTCGTGGAAGATCGATTCACATCCGAAATCGTGCTCGATGGCCATCGAGTCGAGCACGGACTTCGGCACATCACACAAGGAGACGGGAACGTCTGATACGCGAAGCGAATTTCGATCGCCAACCGGCTTGGCAAGAAAGACCGGTACGCCGCGCCCATACCAGTCAATGGGCGCAGCGTTGTGATTTGCAGGCCGCTCGAGCCTTTCGCTTTCTCGGATTTTTGGGTTGGCGGCGGATACTTCGATTGAGACCTTCCGCGCACCGTGGTCCGCCAAGACGAAAACGAGGCTTTGGTCGTAGACGCCAATTTCATCGAGCTTTCGAAGGAACTCGTTAGTGCGCGCCATAACGCAATGTGTCGTCGCGATGGCTCTCGTGCGGTGGGTCCCTCTGACTCGGTGGCTGCAGCTCTTGTCTGCCGTATAGGGCCGGTGAAGGCCAAAAAAATGGAAGAATCGAAATTGCGGGGGGCTGTCGCCAGCTGACGCCGATGCGATGAGTTCGTCGAACACCGCGAGGTCGGTTCGCGTTTCTTGGCTGATCGTAGGGTCGCGAGTGACCACTTCGCGCGGGGGGTAGAGCCGGGGAATCTGCCACTCCCCGTAATCGTAGATCAAGGGTTTGATGAAGTGGGGTACGAGTCGAAATGCTCCGAGCGCAAAGACGTCACTGGCGTCCTTGCGCCAGGCTGCACTCGCCGAACCGGCTGCTGCGAGTGTTTCGCTGCTGACGTATTCATACCCCCACTCCGCAGAAGAGGGGCGCAAGAACGACGATAAGGTCGTCACCACGCCCTCGAAGCCGTGCTCGGCCAGCCTCGCCGGCAACGACTCGGCCATCTGCGCGTTCAACCATTCTTTGTCGTTGGCGTCAACGGGAATCGCCCTCGAGGTCAGCATGGTCGGCAGACTGTTTCCAGTTATTGGATACACAGCGGCGGCATTTCGGTAGTAGGTAAAGCCGGGCGGCATCGCGTCGTGAAGATCGGGATCCTGTATTGCCTCCGACAAAAAATCCGACTGGAGGCCATCGAGCACGATGATGATGACATTGAGTTCGCGAGAGTAGAGGCGCAGGTTCTGAATCGAAGCCGGATTCACAGAGTCAGACCTGGCGGGTAGCGGAGCGTTCTGGTGAATTTGCCCCGCGATCGCCGTCAGCTGAAGCGCGAAGACGATCGCCGCGATGCTCCGCGCGCGCGCACTGACCCATCCCGGTTTGATGAGCGCCAGCATCAAGACCGAGACCCAGAACGCGACCTCGAGCGTTCCCTTACCTGAATGCTCGCTCCAGTCGATGGGTGAGCCGTCGAAACTTCCGTAGCTCCAGACGAACCAATTTCCCTGCGCCCAGAGCGCCACGTACAGCGCAACGAGTACTGAGATCACTCGCCTCGGTGCAATCGCGATTGCGAGCATGGAGACGCCCGCAATGCCAAGCCATACGACCGCGAAGGGCGGCGCGAGTCGGGCGAGAAGCGCCTCGAAGCCGAGGTTGATTTCGTTCCAGTTCCAGACCGCGCTCTTTACGGGCTCAAGCAGCGCGATCGTCGCTGCTAGAAGGCCGCTCAGAAGCAAAACAATTGGGAGCTTCGAACGAAACTCATGCTCGCGCTGAGCGACTACTGTCATCGAAACTGCTGCTGGGGTTGGATCGCTGTCATGTTGATTTGCGTCAAAAATGACTCAGGTATAAAGTGAATTTTAACCCGCCTGGGAGAGCCAGAGTATGGCTCAAGGTTTAGTCTTTTTTCTCGGTTTGGTGCCCGGCCCGCCGATCAGAACGAGGTTGTTTACGTCATTGAGGAAGTCGCATCGATTATGGGAGTTGCCGTGCGGTGTTATGAGGTGGTGGCCGGACCAGATGCAGTATAAGGCGGAGTGTTTCAACTAGTTGTCCCTTTGAGAGTTGGCGTCGGCTAGACTAATGGATGGCTCATCAACGACTGGTGATGGGGATGATCCAATATTTCTAACGGCTATGGCAAAGGCCCGCCCATGCAATACTGGCTCATAATGAGGGATTGGCATTGGGTGTACCCAGGACTACGGACCAGGGTAGCGGGAGCCGCTGTTGGATAAGCGTTAAGTGCGCCGATGCCAGCCGCAATAGATCGGCCCGGCTGAAATGTTGAATATGTCCCGGTGTATTACCCAAAGCTGAAATATATTTTCCGCGCGCCAGGTTCATAACCCGCCAGATTGGCTCACGAGGCGTGCTAAGCAGCACATGGCTGCGGGCTACACGTGCCAACTCGGCTAAGCCACGTGCCGGCTCCTCGAGATGCTCGAGCACTTCACAGCAGATCACGAGGTCGAAACTGTTGTCTGCAAATGGCAATTCATAGATTGTAGCGACTCGGAATTCAATATCAGGATCAAGGCCATCGATCACCTCGTCGAGACTGAGATCGCAGGCCATAAACCGCTGCGGACGTGTGGAGCCCGACTGTATTAATCTATGTGCGAGCATGCCTTCGCCGCAACCCACCTCCAATACCGATGAGGCCGCAGCTTGGTCATAAAGTTCGGTTACCGCATCCAGGAAACCATTCATCAACCACCGTGCAATGGGATTGCTGGTGCCATATTTATCATAGACGTTTCCGACTATGTTACCGTCAGTCATTATTTTCTTCTTCAGCCAACCATGCTGGCGCCCCGGTACGTAATATGCGATGACGCCCCGGATCGATATCTTTGTCTACCAATACAGATTCAAGATGGCGCACGCGGGACAACACCTCCTCTCCGATACGTCGGTTGGATGCAATCAAGTCGCCAAGAAGCCCCATCAGTCCGACAATAAATGCCAGAACGACCAACCCCATACCTACCTGAAGTGATTGAATGTGTGCGCTCACGTCTGGGTTG
>CALZGZ010000167.1 GCA_945787105.1 uncultured Gammaproteobacteria bacterium | reverse complement strand
GACATCGTGAGGGTCGGACCACGCTAAGTCGTTGTTGAGATTGAAAATACGTTAATATAAACGGCGTCGCCGGACATTAGGGCGACCATTTTAGGACGCAAATCAAGATTTCAAGGAGGAACCTCATGCCAAGAGCGAATCGACATTTTGTTGCCGGTCACGCCTACCATCTTACCCACCGGTGTCATAAGAAAGAATTTCTACTCAAGTTCGCGCGCGATCGTCGTTACTGGCTACGATGGCTTTTCGAAGCGAAAAAGCGGTTCGGGCTGTGCGTGCTCAATTACATCGTCACCTCAAATCACATCCACCTATTGGTGTTGGATCGGGGTAATGACGCAATAGCTATGAGCATGCAGCTGGTAGCAGGTCGAACCGCACAAGAATACAACCGACGAAAGGGCCGTAGGGGGGCGTTCTGGGAAGATCGTTACCACGCCACCGCCATCGAAACGAATGCGCATTTGGTGCGCTGTCTCGTCTACATAGATTTAAACATGGTTAGGGCGGGAGTGGTAACGAATCCTTCCGAATGGCAAGAGAGTGGTTTTCGCGAGATACAAACACCACCTAAGCGATACTCGCTAATTGATGTCAAAGCGGTTATCAATCTATTGGGACTCGGCAGCCTCGAACAACTTCAACGGTCGCATCGCCAGTGGGTGAATGAGATGTGCGATAGTGGTGGCCATGGTAGGGAAGCGGCTTGGACGGAAAGTATCGCTGTCGGCAGTCGTGTGTTCGTAGAAGCCGTGCAACAGAGTCTGGGGCCGAAGACGCGGTATCGCCAGGTGGTAGTTACACCCGGCATGTGCGCCTTGAAAGAACTGCCGGCTAACTATGGCAATTTTGCCCGCAAAATGGACACTCTAAGCCGCAAGGACCCGCCCATTTTCAGCGATTCTTAAATGAAAACATCGGAATAGAGAGGTCCGACCCTCTCACTCGGCACTCACTCGGCACCGGCACGTACCGCTCACCGGCACCGCAAGTGGGTGGATGGGATGTGCGAGGGTGGTGACTACGGTACGGAGGCAGCGTGGACGGAAAGTATCGCCATCGGTAGCCGTGTATTCGTCGAGTCTGTGCAACAGCATCTGGGACCGCGGGCACGGTATCGCCGTGTGGTAGATACTAACGGTATCCACGCCCTGAAAGAACAAACGGCTCACTACGGCAATTCTGCCTGCAAAATGGATAGTCTAAGCCTTGGGAACGCCCACATTTTAGATGTTTCTGCGTTAAAATAAGGGCTTAGACAGGTCCGACCCACCGTCACGGTACCGCCGTACCGACCCACCGTACCGACCGTACCGCTCTTCGGGGTTCGTCTATACTCATTGGAACACCTAGCGCAAACATTTCGGTGAAATAACAATGAGATCCTGGTTTTTTATCATAAATTACTTCGCCCACGATTTTTTCAGCGCCTTCTGGTTGGCATGCTTTATCGTGCTCGTCATCCTCCGCCAGAGTGCGGGTGTTCCCGGGCAGGTATCGGCCGACGGCGTCCTGGCCACTGACCTGCTCCACCTTTTCTTCTGGTTGCAGACCATTTCCCTCGGTTTGATCGCGGTGACCGGTTACCTCCGTTCCAAGGACACCGGTGGCCGGGAGGCCCAAGATCCTAATAAGGCCAAGCAGTTCCTTATCATTAAACACGCGGTGCTGGGGCTATTCTTCTTGGCGGGCACCGTTGTCAGTATTCTTTGGTACCTGAGTTAGAAAAACGATTACGGTATACGCGACGCCGTCTCCGTTTTTTTGTAGCGGACGCTCAGCGACTGCCGGCCTTGGTGTGCACCTGGCTGAAGGGACATACGAGCGCCTCGTCCGGTACGATATCGCTTTCGACGATGCGACGAATCTCCTCTGGCATCTTGCCCCCCTCCATACCCATTTTCTTGCGGATGAAGGAATGATTCATCATCCGGTTGATCGCGTTGAACATGTACTTGCGTTTGAAGTCGTCCGGCTCATCGAGCATTTCCTTGAATTTGCCCATATAAAATCGCCGGTACCCCTCGAGGATGGCGTGATCGACCTCCTCCAGAGTCATGGCCTTGGGTTTGATGATAGGGTCGACGAGATTGTACTTGCGGTAGTCGTGTTCGGCGACATACGGCTCGAGTTCTTTATAAATGTCTGCGTAGGGCCACGGTGTGATGGCCAGGAAATGGGCGAAATCTGGGTTGTACACCAGCGCCTGCTCGATGGTGCGGTCGATGGACTCCTTGGTTTCGTCGGGAAATCCGAGAATCATCGACGTCTCGGTGATAATGCCGTGCTCACGGCATAGCCGCAGCGCCTCCGTGGACTCATCAACAGTCAGTTCCTTGCGAATCAGATCCAACGTCGTCTGGCTGGCCGCCTCGGTGCCCACATAGATATGGATGATCCCGGCCTTACGGTACTTCCATAAGATATCCGCATCGCGAATGATGTCGGCAGCCCGGGTCTCCATGAGAATCTTGACGTTGAGATCCTTCTCTATGAATAGATCCAACATCCGTTCCCAACGTTGCCGATCGGGAGTCGGGTAATCGTCGGTAAACAAGACGACATCGACGCCGTAGTCCCGGTGTAATTCTTCCACCTCCCGTACCACGCTCTCGGCGGACTGCGCCCGCCAGGTCCGCCGCCAGAATTTCTGCTGCGAACAAAATGTGCAACCAAAGGGACATCCGCGCGACGTGGCCACCGCCCCGAGGCGCGAGCCCGGCAGGATAAAATAGGTATAGTCCTCCCAATCGAGGAGGTCCCACGCCATGGGTCGGTTGTCCAGCTCTTGCAAGTACGGGCGCGGTAGGGTGCGAACGATGGTTTCGCCGTTGCGATAGGCCAGGCCCTGCACCGAAGATAAATCTTTACCCGCATCCAGTGCGCCCAACAGCTCGACGAGCGTCTCTTCACCCTCACCGATCACGACCACGTCCAGCGCCGGGATACGGCGCAACAGGTCTTCGTACATGAAACTCGCGTGAATACCGCCGGCGACAGTGACGATGTTGGGGTCAATCGCCTTCGCCAACTCCACAACCTTGATCGCGTCGGGCGTCGTCGCAGTAATCGTCGACACCGCGACCACGTCCGGCTTGACCTCGCGTATCCGCGCTTCGATCTGTTCTAGCCCAACGCCTTTGGTCATCGCGTCATAGATCGCGGACGGATACCCAGCGGCCCGGGTCGCCCCAGCCAGTGTGACCATATATAACGGCACCCACTTCCCGGCGACTTCCACGACGCCTGCGTGGTAGGGTGCGGTGATATAGAGTATGCCAGGCATCGTCGCGGTCACCTCACTGGAAATAGGCCGAGTGCAGGGTGGGGATCAGAAACGGCAGGACCAGCACCGTGACGATCGACAAACCGAAACACGCGATGACCCCACCACTGACGGCGCGGGGCTTCAGCCCGAAGAACAACCGCGTGTGGAGCAGGACCCCGTAGCACAACCAGGTGACCAGGGACCACACCTCGATGGGGTCCCAGCCCCAGTAACGTCCCCAGGATTCGTTGGCCCAGATCGCGCCGGCGACGATGGTCGTCGACCAGAACACGAATCCAAAGCCGACGAAGCGGATCATATACGCCTCGATCACCTCCGCGCCCGGCAGTCGATCCAGCAGGCGGGTGGAGGCGCCGTTCAGTTTCCGCAACAAGATCACCGCCGCCGCAAATGAGAGTATGAACGCGCCCATACCGAGCTTGTTGAACAGTACATGAAAGACGAGCCACATGGAGCGCAGCGTCGGCGGCAGGTCCCTCGCCTCCGGGTTGGCAAACAGTGCGAAGCCGATCAGCAGAATCGACACCGGCAACACCACCAGCGCCACCGGCGACCAGTTCGGGCGGCGCCATAGGAACAGCGACAGCATCGCAACGGCGACCCAGGCGTCGGACGACAGGACCTCGTATTTCATCATGTACGGCCCATGCCCGACCGAAATCCACCGCAGCAACAGCGCGGCGGTATGCGGCAGCAGGCCGGCGACGATCGTCCACCGCGCCCAATGCACGCGCTCCGGATGATTGAACAACGACGCGTAGGCGAACAACACCAGACCGGCGATGTACAGCGCGACGGCGACCCAGTGCAGCGTGGTCTCAATGACGAACGAGTGCATAATGATTCATCCTTCCGCCTGTTTCGCAGGGGCGGGGCCGCCGTGCAGGACCTCAACGTCGGCCCCCCATGGCGTGGTCTTGCGACCCACTTGGGGAGGCGCAGCAAAACGGATCTCGTCCACCTTCCACGCCCCCTCGATGTTCTTAAAGATATATGCCATTTCGTAGGAGTCCAGGGATTCCTCACCGATGGGTTGGCCGGAACCGATCTTCAGGTCGCGGTAGCGCCAGCGTTCCCGGGTCCGGACCCGCAAGAATTCTTTTGTCTGCTCGACACCCGTGACCTCGAGCGCGAGTAGATGTGAGTCGAGGGTGAGCCCCATGTCGAAGCGCACACCGATGAGTCCGGTGAGCTTCTTGCCTTCGTTCGGCCCAACGATGGTATCGATCAACTTTGCGTCACCGCGACGGTAGGCCTCTGAAACAGCCTGGTTGTACTGCTCGACAAGTTCTTGCGCCTCGTTCAACGACACCTGCTGACAGGCCGCCAAGATGCTGGCGGTTAGAATAAGTAAGAGGCGTCGCTTCACGTTGGCCCTCCGTGCTCGTGCACCAGTTTCTGAAAACGTTCCTGATACATGGGAGCAAAGCGCTGAGCGTTGAGCGCGACAAATACCCGCTCCCGGTTGCCGGCGGGCGTGACGGCAACACAGATATCGACCTTCACGACCGTAAACATGATCGCCGCGCCGGCAAGCGCCACGGCAAAACCCAGAAATACCAGCCACAACGCCGGATCTCGACTGCCGCTGATGCGCACCCAGAACGGCGTGCCGTGGAGCTTCAGCACCTGACCATCGGCAAGCGTCACCGCTTCCCCTGCGCGTAGAGGCCCACCGAACAACAAGGCTCCGTTCGCGTTGTCGATGACGCGTACTTCGAGGTATTCCGGGCGGGTACCGTCACGGTCGACCTCGGCACGCCAAAAGACCTTGGTGAAACCCCGCCCGTAAGCCGCCTTTGCGTATACCCCACGTCCCCGGCCGGTGAGCAACACCGCGTGCTGGAGCGGTTCGGCGCCGTCTTTCTGCCACTCGATCAACGCCGCCGGCCCGAAGTCGGAGCCCAGAAACAGGCGGCCACCCGCCAGTCGAAGGTCCTGATTGATAACCATTTCTTTTTTCTCAACCCCCTCCTCCCCCGGTATCGACAACTGAAGGCGCAGGTCCCGCAGTGCGCCGCTCTCATACTGGGTTGCATCCACGGTTTCCAGCGTCAGTGGCGCCTCCAGCCGCATCGGACCGGCGAGTACCCCCGGCCACTGCCTTGCCCAAGCCGCGGCGGTGGGTGATAGCGTCTCACCCTCGATGAGATGCACCAGCGCATCAACACCGAAGGATGCGCGCAGCGCGCCCGCGAGCATGATTAACAGAAGTCCGGTATGAAAAAACGGGGAGCCCATGAGCCCAATGCGCCCGCGTGTCCTGGTCTCAACACTCGGCGATCGTTCTTCTGTTGCTGGAACTGGGTTCGCCGCGCGTTCGAACTCGGCCTGCAGCGGGGCGTCACGCATCTGCTCCAGGGTGACCGGCCACGACCAGGTGACGCGAAGCCGCCGCAGTTGGTCGAAGACGGTGACCGCGAGCGATGCCGCGGTCAGCAGCGTGACCGCCAGGAACCAGGCGCTGCTAAAGACGTGGTCGAGAGCAAATGTGTCGACCAGGGCCGACAGCAGCGGCCCGCTTTGGTGCACGCGTATGAGTTCCTCGATCGGCGCCCGTCCGGCCTGCGGCAAGCTCGCCCCCAAGGCGCCCAGAACTGCGATCGCAACAATCTCGCTGACCACCAATGTGCGGGAGCACAAGATGGATTTCACCGCACGCAAGCATTTTACGGCTCGCAGATGTGCCGTGTGCCATCTTGTCGCCACTATGTCCAAACCGCTTGCTCCCGCTGCCACGCCCGAATGCGTGTCACTGTTCTCGAGCATTCAATCGTCGGTGTCCGTTTGAGTTCCACGCGACCACGCCGGACTAATCCCAGTTGTACTGCGCCCCGGGGCTGCTGTCGTGCGTATTGTCACATGCGGCCTGGCAGTCATTTTTATCGTAGCTTCCGTAATTGGCCTGCTTGCGGAACGCCTGGATCCAGTTGTTGCTCGGGTTGCCGTTGTAGGCGTAGCGCGCCGGCATGTTGGAATCTCGATCGCCGATCAGCCGCCCGAGCTTGCCGCCGTGCGGGACCGTAATGTGGCAGCTGTAGCAGTAAAGGTTGAACCCGTCCCCGCCGCGATCGTCGTGCGCTCTGTGGACCTCGTTGTTCCAGGTCAGGTTGTGGCAGTTGCTGCACACAGACGAGTTGTACGCCGTGGTCCACACCGAGGGCAAAGAGAGATTCTGGGTCGGCGGCCATACGGTGTTCGGTCCTCGAAGTATAAAGGCCGCTGCGGAGCCGTGCGGACCCTGGGCGGCCGGCGAGGCGGCGTCGGTGCCGTGGCAATCGGAGCACATCATGGTCTGCGTGCCGCGGTTGGTGTTCCAGGGCGCCTTCAACTGGGCCGCTTGCAGTGCCGAGGAGTTGCTGCTGGCGTGATTGAGCCCCACCACCACGGGATGGAAAGAGCGGTTGTTCGGATTGAACTCCTGGGCGACATCCGTCTGTACGGGGTTGGGGTCTGAAGGACCATTGGGCGACAGCCCGTCCGGCGGCGTGCCGAAGGACCACGACTTACCCGAGTGGCACTTAAAGCAGATCTCGTATTCGTTGGTGGCCGGGTCGACGTCCGAGTAGTTACCGGCCGCCGGGGCGACGAAATTGCCCAGACCGCTGTAATCGACCGACCACCCCAGCACCCCTTCCAGTGCGCCGCTCACGTCGTTGCGGTTCGCGTTGGCGGTGGTGCTGTACGTGTGCGCGCCGCCGGTGGCCTCGTGCGGATTATGGCAGTCTCTGCATTCGACCGAACGCCCCGCGGCTTGTTCGGAGTCCTTGACCGGATGGTGTACGGACTTCGCGAATTCACTCTTTACATTCGTGCTTGCCGGATTGCCGTCGTGACAGGTGTAACATAGGTCCTCGGCGTCGTCCGGATCGGTGCCGTCGTCGGCAACGTCGTAGCGCTCGACAAACAGCTTGGGGTAATCCTGCGCCATGTTGTCGTTATCCGGCCAGCCGTGGGGCCAGTGGCAATTCACGCAGGTGCCGCGCTTGTCGGCACTGTGGCCAGCGAAGCTCGAGCCGTACTGCCCGCCCGGCCACAGTGCACCGGTGACGGCGTCGAAGTGCGAACCGTTCGCCTGGTCGGCAAGGGTATGGCATTCGTAACACAGCGAACTCATGTCCTGGCGCAATAGATAACCATCGCCGGCACCGGCGTTGGCGCCCCCCGAATCCGTATAGTGGATGTCATGACAACTCATGCACACCACGTTGCTCGCCGCATCCAACGGCAGCGCGGCCGGCGCCTGGTAGTCGCCGCCGGGTACCAACACACCGACCGGATGCGAGCCGAGATCGCTGTCTTGGACATCGCGCGGGCTGTGGCACACCTTGCATATCTGGTTCGTGTCGTTGTCGGCACGCTGAAAGTGCCGCCCGGCCCCGGTACCGCGGCCGCCGTAGGCCGGCGCCAGCGGATCGAACGGCTGCATCGCCTGGCTGTGTTGGTTGTGGCAGGTCGAGCACACCACCTTGCCGGCCAGATCGAGCCGTGCTGCCATATCAAACTCGGCCGGCACGCCGAGATCCGGCGAGCGCAAGTCGGTGCGCACGTACAGGGTCCAGGTATCACCGAGCACGAACGAGGGCGAGGTGCCGCCGTCAAGGAAGCTCAACGTGAGCCCGTCCACCAACGGCACACCGGTGCCAGTCAACACGTTCGACGCGCCACCGCCGGCGGACGGCGTCGTATACTCGATCTGCACGTTGTCGGCGTAGAAATACTCGTTGGTGCCGGCGTACGAATTCGTGATGCGAAAACGCACCCGGGTGTTGACCGCCGCAGAGCCGAGGATATCGTAGCTGCGCGAGCCCGAGCTGGCGCCGACAATGCCGGTGATGGTCTCGAGCACCGCATAGCTGCCACCGCCGTTGTTGGACACTTCGATGGCGACCGCATCGGTGGCATCCACCCCGGTGTCGGTGCGAAAGTCGAAGCTGAAGGTCGCGGCCGTCACACCGCCCGAGAGATCCGCCTCGCGCGCCGCACTCACACCGAACCCCGAGAAGCTTTGCTGATCCAGCCGCAACTCGCCGCCGATCACCCGCGCCTTACCGGAAGACGCGCCGCCGCCCTGGGGATCATTCTCGATCCAGTTGCCCACCCAGTTGACGCTGCCGTTGTTGTTGCCGTAGGACGGGACACCTTCAAACTCGTCACGCACTGTTTCGGTGCTGCTGCCGCCGCTGCCGTTGTCGACCCAATCGAAACGCGCGACGCCGACGTCACCCGCGGTGCTGATGGTAATCGTATAGTCGGTCTCGATCCGGCCGGTGTACGCCCCCCCGGAATACACGATGCCGGGCGAGGTGTTGGCCAGATCCGCTTCCGTATGTCCGGAGGCACCGGAATCCCAGCGATGCGAGGTGCCGGTGGTGCCGGGGTATGCCTGGTCCACATTGGCAAACGGCACCGCGGTGGCCGGTCCGCTCGGAGTATGGCAGGCGGCGCACAGATTATCGTTGCTGTTGAATTTCAACAGCGCCCCGGGATTGAACAGGCCGCCCCCGAAACCGCCGTGTATCATGTGACACGCCCCCACGCAGTCGTTGCTGTGCGGCGGGTCGACGGCAAGCGCATCGTCGATCATCACCCCATGCAGCATGCCCAGCAGGGCGAGGGTCAGTAGCCAACGCCCCAGCAAGCCGACCGAAATTGGCGCAGGTATATTGGCGACGCCGCTCATCACGCAATGTTTCATTTGGCGCCTCCGTCGTTGTCGCGGTCCCGTTTCGACCGTGCTGAACGCCGCGCAGCGACATGCTGTTGGCGATCCCGATTGCTTTGTTCAGCTGCCATCTTGTTGTTGGCCGCACCACAAGACGAGGTCACCGCATCGTCGATCAGACCGCCGCGCTGCCGCTCACTCACCAGTCCGGCGGTGGCAAAGGCGTCGGCACTGTCGGCCACACAGGCGACATATTGACGATGGGTTTGCCATGGCCGGTCGGTTGGCTGGCCGTCGCACGGACACAGTTGCACGACGCTGCAACCCGTCGTGTCCACCGCGTCTTGGGCATCGCTGCCCGGGCACATGTCCGCATAATCGAAGACCCCGTCGCGGTCGCTGTCGGAGACCGCCGGTTCGGACTGCTCCGGTGGCGCCGACTCTGCGGCGTCCTCATCGTTTACTGCCGGAGCGTCCTCGTCGGCCTTGGCGATCTCACGCGCCGCTTGCTCAGTTTTTTCTAAGCCCGCGTCGGGCGAGACGTTAACTTCATCGGTGTCAGACGGCGACGCCGTGGACTGCTCCGCCGCGTCATCGACGACCGCATCGGTGGTCGGCTCGTCAAATTCATAGCCGAGGTATGCGAGTATGCTCTGCAGCACGCCGCCGGTTTGCATGGCTTCGCCACTCGCATTGCTGCGCGCTGCTGCCGGCGCGCTCGGCGGTGGGCCTGACGGTGCGCGGCTGATCGCACGCCCAAACACGGTGCCGGCCCCTCTGACCCGTGATCTGGCCACGTTGGCGCCGCGGGAGTCGGACGCCTTGGCGGCGGTGACTACCGCGCGGCCTTGTGTGGCGGTGATCAACCCCGCGTTGACAAACAACCGCGCCTGCTGCTGTACGCAAGCGACGAATTGACTATGATTGCGCCAGTATCCGCCCACGGCCGGGCCTGCAGCCGGGCAATACTGGGCAATACTGCACCCACTGGCATCGACCGGTTGGTGCGCAGTGCTTCCCGCGCAGGCGTCTTGATTATTAGCGACGCCGTCAGCGTCATCATCCGTATCTGCGACGTCACCGCTACCGTCATCGTCATCGTTGGTCACTGTGTGCACCACCGCCACCACGTCGGCCGCTTCAAACTGCATGGCACCCATGCTGCCGCGTACCGTTACTGTGGTTTGTGCAGTTGTCGGTAGGGTCGCCAACAACGCATCACCGTCAAAATTCACGAGCACATCGGGTTTGCCGTTGCGGTTGTTGTCACCAATCAACAACAGACCCGCTTTTGCCGGCACCCCGTTGGCGGTCACCGAGCCCACCGCCACCTGCGACAACGGATAACCCGGTACCTCGATCAAACCGGTCACCGTGCTGCCGGCCTGCCCCCGGTCCAGCTGTCCGGGCGCGATCCGCACCGTCGCCGGCGCATAGCGCTCGGGATCGGTGTACGGGGCGACGCCGAACAGGTCGACGCGTCCGCTGGTGGCGGAACTCACGAACAAACGGCCGGCGGCATCCATCACGACATCCAACGGTGTGCGCAGTTGCCCCGGCCGCTGTCCGAATCCCCCGAGCACGTCAATCTGAACACCGCCGCGATCCAGGACCACCACCTGACCCTGAAATGCGTCGGCAACATAAATACGTCCGGCGCCATCGACCCAAATCCCCTGTGGGTTGGTCAAGGAATTGGCGTGCAGCGACGCACAATAATTGCCATCCAGGTCGAAGCGTTGCAGGCGCTTATTACCATGATCGGCCACTAACACCTCATCACCGGCGACAAAGATACCGGTGGGATTAATCAGCTGGCCATTGCCGACACCTTCGCCGCCAAAGCTTCGCGACGGGCGTCCATTCGCATCATAGACCTTGACCGTATGGGCATCGGTGTCGGTGACATAGACGTTGCCGCTGGCGGCATGTATAGCAATGTCACCGGGAAGCAGAAACTCACCGTCGCCCTGACCCAGTCCCCACAGCGGCTGCCAGCCCGGTGTATAGACGGTCACCGCACCGGCGTTTCTATCGCCAACATAGATACGGCCCTGGCCATCGACGGCGACACTATTGGGAAAACCCAGGCCCTTTTGTTGGTGGACCACCCGTCCATCCACACCGCGTACCACGACCCGGCCGTTGACCGGATCGGCGACATAGACCTGGTCATCGGCATCGACCGCCAAGCGCGCGGGCGAATTAAACGACACCCGATAACTGCGCAGAAACGACACTTGCGGCGCCGGTGGGCTGGCACCGACCGCGACGCAACCGGCGGCCCAGGCGATGGAACTAAACAAACTCAGCAACGCGATGCAAATCAGAAAGAACAAGCAGGCAAGAACGGCAGCGGCGAACGGATGTTTATCGTCGCAGCGGGCGATGGGATAGACGGGAAAAGACGTGCGGGAGCGACCCAACGGCCTTCGTGCATCGAAAGCTTGGGTCGCACTCCGCGACACTGCCAACAGTGTCATTGGGACACCTTCACGATAGAACGACATCACCCCACCTATTTCGTTATTGTGCAAAATTCCCTGGTACTTACAGTATGGTCCAGGGGTCGGTTATCTCAAGCCGATCGATATGATTTAGGTCATGTTTTCACCGGCGGTGAGCCCGATGCGGGGCTCGCGGTTGGGCGCCGCGACGCAAGGTGTGGGGCAAAATTTCACAACAAAGTCAGTGACAAAATCACCGACTTTCATGTGGGTTGTTAACCGTATCGCAAAAACTATTTTGTTTTCTATCCGAAATAAAAAAAGGCGCTCTCTAAACTATCATCCTGAGGCGTTCTTGAAATGTCATCCGAGGCGTTTCTTCTCTTGTCATCCCGAGGCGCTTCTTCTCTTGTCATCCCGAGGCGCCTTTTCTCTTGTCATCCCGAGGCGCTTTTTTTCTTGTCATCCCGAGGCGTTCCCTAACTTGTCATCCCGAGGCGTTCCCTAACTTGTCATCCCGAGGCGGAACGCAGAGGGATCTCACCCTGTCACAAACGTCACCATCATCCAACAGGGTGAGATTCCTCACTGCGCTCGGAATGACATGGTCGAGGTTTCATTTTTTGTCATCCTGAAGCGGTTTTCGCTGAAGGATCTCACCCACGTCGATGCGTTGCCACATTCAAACACGGAAAGATCCTTTCCTGCGCCCTGTCCCCGCCCTGTCCCCACACAGCAGGGGAACTGCACGGGGACTGCGCGCAGGACAAGCAGCCGCAGGCGGCTTCAGGATGACTACACAAACGGCCTGCTCTGAGCACAGCCGAAGGGGCCTGTACCACGCACAGTCGAAGGAAGGGACCCCACACTGCAAAAATCGTCACCATCATCCAACAGGGTGAGATTCCTCACCGCGTTCGGAATGACATGGTCGCTCTTTCAGTTGTCATCCTGAGGCGCTGCCTAACTTGTCAT
>CALZGZ010000166.1 GCA_945787105.1 uncultured Gammaproteobacteria bacterium | reverse complement strand
TTATCGAACGACGCAGTTCCTTGTGTAACGTTTCATCGTCGGTAATGGTCTTGTGATAGGTATAGCCGGCAAACAATTCGTCGGCGCCTTCTCCGGTGAGAATGACCTTCACCTTGTCGGCTGCCAGGTGCGCGGCGAACCAGGTGGGAATCGCGCTGCGCACCAAGTCCTGGTCGAAGGATTCCAGGTGGTAAATGATCTCGGGTAGTTCTTCGATTACCTCAGTGGTAGTGTACACATACTCATGATGGATAGAACCAATGTGACGGGCGACGCGACGTGCGGCTTCTAAATCACGCGAGCCTTCGTTGCCTACAGAAAAGGTGTGAAGCTCGGGCATATATTTTTTTGCGACAGCCGCAATGATACTGCTGTCGAGCCCGCCCGAAAGAAATGCACCTAAAGGCACATCACTCAACAAGCGTTTCTTCACTGCGGCCTCTATGGTCTCACGTACTTGACGAGTGTGGACCTCCAAATCCAGCTCCAGCGGAACTCGATCCGGCACTTCATAATAAGTATGAAAACCGCTCTTGGAGTCGTAAAGGGTGCCGGGCGGAAACTCTTTGATATTCTCGGTTAACGGTGTCAGCGCCTTGAGCTCCGAGGCAAAGTACATCGTCTCGGTACCGTCTTCACTTTTCTGACGTCCATAGTACAACGGCTTGATGCCGATGCGATCACGCGCCAGCATCAGTCGATCGCCCTCAGAAATGGCAAAAGCAAACATACCGTCGAGTAACCGCGGGGTCGACAACCCGTGCTCCTCAAATATGTGGAGAATGGTTTCGCTATCGCTGTGGGAGATGAAGTTATGGGCTTCGCCAAGTTGTTTGCGCAATTGCGGGTGGTTGTAGACCATACCGTTGGCTACCAGCGTAGCGCTGTGATCTTCATTGCGAATTGGTTGCTGGCCGTGATCCGGGTCCATAATGGCCAGTCGGATATGACCCAACGCCCCCTGGTTAAGTTGGACATGCATCCCTTGACCATCCGGTCCACGGTGGCGCAACGCATCGATCATACTTTGCACCTTCGATTTGTCGACGTTTCCCCAAATTCCCACAATTCCGCACATAAAAACCACCTTAAGTTACTTTCACGCTTTAGCCGTAAAATATCTCAGTATATCATTTTATATGTTGGAAATATGCTGATTGCAGCCCACATTCCTTGAGCGTCGTCGGAAAATCCAGCACACTGTG
Source organism: uncultured Gammaproteobacteria bacterium (assembly GCA_945787105.1). Lineage (GTDB taxonomy): Bacteria > Pseudomonadota > Gammaproteobacteria > Arenicellales > JAANXG01 > CALZGZ01. The sequence goes on along the minus strand of CALZGZ010000166.1, from coordinate 2,596 downwards.
TGAATGCTGGTAATCTCACAAGTTTCCAAACGCTATGGCGACGCCCCGGCTCTGGCACCTATTGATCTTCAGGTTCCTCGCGGCGAAACTCTAGTACTGATCGGCCCCAGCGGCTGCGGCAAGTCCACTTTACTGCGCCTGATTACAGGTCTTATTCAGCCGGATTCTGGCACCATCAGCTTCGAAGGAACAGAAATTTCGCCTGATAATATTCTCCTGATTCGACAACGAATGGGCTACGTTATTCAGGAAGGGGGCCTGTTTCCCCATCTCACCGTGCGCAACAATGTCACAGTCATGGCACGCTATCTACGCCGCGATGCCAGCTGGATTGATTCCCGTCTCAACGAACTGGTCCAATTGGCGCGGCTACCTCGGGAAATGATGAGCCGTTTCCCAGCCGAGTTATCCGGCGGCCAGCGCCAACGCATCAGCCTCATGCGTGCACTGATGCTGGATCCGGATTTGTTGTTGTTGGACGAACCGCTGGGCGCACTGGATCCCATGATTCGTTACGAGTTGCAACAGGAGCTAAAGGGCATCTTTGCCCAGCTTGGCAAAACTGTCATTATGGTTACCCACGACATCGCCGAAGCAGCTTTTTTCGGGCAGACCCTGGTGCTGATGCGGGATGGACACATCGTGCAAACCGGCCCCTTCAAAGAACTGGCCCAAAAACCGGCCGAACCGTTCGTCGAAGAGTTCATCACCGCACAACGTGAACCCATGGCGCAGCTCGTTGAGGTTCTCAGATGACAGTGAGACGATGGATAGGAATGGTGCTGTTGGGGTTTTGCGCCTTACTGACACACCGCGTTCTCAGTGCGGAGGCACCGGTGAGTATCACGGTTGGCTCCAAAGGATTTACCGAATCGGTCATCTTAGGCGAAATGCTCCGACACCTGGCCCGGCAAGCAGGCATCGAGACTCAGCATCAACGCCAACTGGGCGGTACACGCGTATTGTGGAACGCATTACTCAGCGGTGAGATCGATGCCTACCCCGAATACACTGGCACCTTGTTACAAGAGATCCTGGTCAATGAAAACCTGCAAACCGAGGTTGAACTCAAGCAGGCCCTGACGACACGTGGCCTTCGAATGTTGCCTCCGCTCGGCTTTAACAACACCTATGCCATAGGCATGAAAGCAGAGCTTGCCGAACGACTCAAGCTACGTACTATTTCTGATTTAAAAAACCATCCCGAACTGGTGTTGGGTTTCGGTAACGAATTTATGGATCGGGCCGATGGCTGGCCGGGTCTGCAGCAAGGTTACCAATTACCTCAACAAAACGTTCGGGGACTGGACCATGATCTGGCCTATCGCGGTATTGAATCAGGCACGCTTCATGTCACCGATCTTTACGCTACGGATGCGGAAATCGCCTATTATAAGCTTCGGGCGCTTGAGGATGATCTGAATTACTTCCCCATTTATAACGCTGTCATTCTGTATCGTGCCGATGTCGAACAACGTGCACCCGAAGTAGCGGCGATGTTCAAACGACTTGCAGGTCGCATTGATGCACCGACCATGAGCAGAATGAACGCCCAGGTGAAACTGAACGGTGAACCCGAGTCCGCGGTTGCAGCAGGATTTTTGAAACAAGCGCTCAATCTGGACGTGGACTACCAGATACAGACCGCATGGCAACGATTCTGGCAGCACACCGGTGAACATTTGGTACTGGTCGGTATTTCTTTGTCCGCGGCAATTCTTTTTGCTGTGCCGCTGGGTATCCTGGCGGCACGTCGTGAACGCCTTGGTCCGATTGTGCTCGGCGTGGCCGGGGTCATTCAAACGATTCCTTCTTTAGCGCTGTTTGTCTTTATGATACCGCTGCTTGGCATAGGCGGGCCACCGGCGATAGTGGCCTTGTTTCTCTACAGCCTACTGCCGATCATTCGCAACACCTATGCCGGACTCAAGGATATCCCGCCAGCTATCGTCGAATCAGCACAGGCGCTCGGATTACCTTCACGTGCCAGGCTGCGCATCGTGGAGTTACCATTGGCCACTCGCGCCATTCTCGCCGGGATTAAGACCTCAGCGGTTATAAATGTGGGCACAGCTACTCTCGCTGCCCTCATTGGCGCCGGCGGATACGGTCAGCCTATACTCACTGGCATACGACTCGATGATATTAGTTTGATCCTGCAAGGCGCTATTCCCGCTGCGGTGCTAGCGCTGCTAGTGCAAGGGTTATTTGAACTGATCGAGCGTGGGTTGTTACCGAAAGGCCTTCGAATACAGACGAGTGATGTAAAGTCGGCAAGTTAGGGAAATGTAAATACCGTGGATTTCGAGATAAGACCCGAACATATTCCCTGGGTTCATTTTGGTAATGACTCGGATCTCGAATCCCATAATTGATAAATATAGAAAAAGAATCCTTCTTGTCGCGCAATTTCATTTTTATACCCATAAGTAATTAGCTTTCAGCGGGTATTTGGGAACTGTAATATATTCCCGTGGCGTTTGAGATTTAGGTGTCAATAGCACGCCCTCTTCATTCCATGTCTGCGTTGAAACTCCTCGCAATAGTCCGGCTATTACTCGTCATTTCGCCTTGCCACGAAATGAATATGACGCAC
>CALZGZ010000165.1 GCA_945787105.1 uncultured Gammaproteobacteria bacterium | reverse complement strand
TTGCCTTTATGGGTGTGGTTGCCGTGTACGTGAACGAACCGGATCTTTGGATCATCATCATCGTTGTATTGATCATGGGGATCTACGATTTCTACCGCCAGATTCGGCGTGAGAGTCAGAAACAAAATGAAACGCCTGACGTTTGATTGATACCCACCTGCCCGTCGCAGCGGGTACTCCTAGATTTCCGTATCGATGACCTTGACCAACGCGCTGTGGTCGAGTTCACCGCCGCCTTGCTCGATGAGTTGATCATACAGGTCCCGGTTCAAACGGGTCGCCGGAAGATCGATACCAAGTTGTTCCGCTAATACCAATGCTTGTGCGAGATCCTTGCGTTGAGTCACGGCTTTGGCGCCGGGGATAAATTCGGCATCGATCATGCGTTGACCGTGTAGTTCCATGATACGTGACCAGGCAAAACCACCCTCAAAGGCAGCGCGTACCTTGGCGGGATCAACCCCGGCTTTCTTCGCCAACGTCAGCGCCTCCGCGACCGCACCGATGGTCAGTCCGACGATGATTTGATTGGCGGCTTTTGCCACCTGGCCAGCGCCGACATCACCGACCCGGGTGACATGCCGACCGAGGGTTTCGAACACCGGTTTGGCCCGCGCAAACGCCGCGTCACTGCCACCGGCCATGATGGTGAGGGCCGCCTGTTGGGCGCCGACCTGGCCGCCGGACACCGGGGCATCGACGTAGTCACCCCCGAGTCGTCCAATCTGTTGCGCGAAACGGCGCGTCGCCGCCACCGCAGTGGTGCCCATGTCGATGACCAACGATCCGGATGAAAGCCCCTGGACCACACCCTCATCACCCAACAGCACGTCCTCCGTTGCCGCGGTGTCGGACACCATAACGATAATTATTGTGGACTGCCGGGCGGCGTCTCGTGGAGACGCGGCGGTGGTCATGCCCAGGGTGCACAACTCCGCCACCACCGATTTACTGCGGTTGTAAATGACCAGCGGGTATCCCGATTGGTGCAGGTGGGTGGCCATGGGGCGGCCCATCAGCCCCAAGCCGATAAAGCCAATGGTTTCGTCGGGTGAGTTGGTCATGTGTTTCGATGTTGAGTTTGGGTCGCTGCGATTCTAACCTGGATAGGTGAGTTGGCCATTGCCCGCCGTGTCAAGGTAATAACGTTGATTTATTATCCCACACTGGCACTGTTTTTCAGCGCAGGAATACCACGGATTTGGGAACCCAACCACGAGGGACTGATATAATCCGACTAGGCTCTTTGTGGTGCGCTCGCCGCGTCCCGGACTCATCATCACAAAGAAATAATATACAGCTCGAATAACGTTGATCGAAACGGGAGGACATCTTGGCGCAGATACACATAATGGTTTCCCGGCATTCGGCGTTCTATAGCCCATTGATCTCCGCGATCAGCGCCGGGTTCTTGCACCAGCAGGGATTGGAGCCGACCTATTCGATCATGACGCCGCAAAAGTCGGTTGCTGAGGGACTCGCTGACGGCTCCGTTCATGTCGGCCAGTCTTCGGTTGCCGCGAGCTGGGGACCGATGGAAAACGGCGAGCCGAATACGGTGATGCATTTCGCCCAGATCAACGAGCGGGATGGTTTCTTCATTGCCGGCCGCGAACCGAAGTCGGATTTTACTTGGGATAAGCTGCGTGGACGCGACGTGCTGGTTGATCATTTCGGGCAGCCGTTAGCCATGTTCAAATATGCGGCGCACAAGATGGGCGTGGATTACGCTGCCATCAACGCCATTGACGCCGGCGACGTGCATCAGATCGAACGCGCATTCTATGAGGGGCAGGGTGATTATGTGCATCTGCAAGGCCCGGCGCCGCAGCAGATGGAAAAAGACGGCGAAGCCCACATTGTTGCCGCGGTGGGTGAAGCAATCGGTCCGGTCGCGTTCAGTAGTTTGGTGGCTACCCGGGAATGGTTGGAAACCGATATGTCACTGGCATTTATAACCGCTTATCGTCAGGCACGGGACTACGTGAACCGCGCATCGGCCACCGAGATCGCCGAGTCCGAAGCCGATTTTTTCAAAGGCATTGACATCGAAGCCATTGCCGCAGCGATCGAGTTTTATCAACGGCTGGGTTGTTGGAATCCGGATGTGCATATCAGTCGGTCTCAGTATGACGTTGCGTTGGACGTGTTTTTGCACAGCAGCCTTATTACGAAAAGGCATGCATACGCGGACGTCGTGGTCTTGCCGCCAGACGAACGATAACGAATGGGCCGTCTGACGGTGGTCAGTGTACGGATTCGTCTTCGATAGGCAGCGGGTCCGGATAGATAGCTCGGGGTCAGTCCTGAGTCTGGAGGCGCGGGACTGTGCTGGTGTGCGTATTATCAGCTTGGATTTGTGCCCGCTCTGATTTGGATTCGTACAAACTTCGGTCCGCTTCACGAATCATCTCATCTGCGGTTTTGTCGGGTGTCCAAGTCGCGACACCGGCAGAGATTCGGATAACATTTCGAAGTTCGTCGCGAAGGCGGTCTACAATGCTGCGCGCATCAAGCGTGTCACACTTCAGTAACAACAGCCCAAACTCATCGCCACCCCAACGCGCAGCGGTATCACCTTCGCGGCACACCTTGCGAAGCGCATCGGAGACCTGTTGCAGGATCTTATCACCGTGTATATGTCCATGGAGGTCATTGATGCTTTTAAAACCATCGAGGTCAATCAGAACGATGGACAGGTTTTGTTTATATCGATTGGCACTGGCAACCTCATGTCTGATCAGTGCCTCCCAGAGCCGCCGGTTGGCCAAGCCAGTCAGGCTGTCTTCAGTCGCCAACCGATGAACACGTGTGACCAACAATGTCACAACGATGCTCACGGTGATACAACTGCCGAGCATCAATATCGACTGTGACAACCAGTCTTGGACGCCTTTCACTGTCAGCGCAGACGCATACAGGATTGCAGCGAACAACAAAAAGCCACTGGCTACCGATGTTTTCAGGAAGTAAAACGCATACAGCGAAATGAGCACATAGAACAATGCCAGCGTACCGGGTGCAGAATGGGCATCGATCCAAACGGCGATCGAAAGCAAGATCGTGGCGTAGGGCACTTGCGCGACCAATACCCAAATCGGAACCTGCCAGCGGGACGTACGCAGTAACAGGGTGGTCACGACAACCATCGCGATGATCGCAAGCGCACTAACAAAGCTGGTGGCGGGCCAGCCGGATAACAGCAGCGCCAGAAAGCCGGTAATCGCCCCCCCGGTATACGCAGCCACGCTGACGTTGACCATCTCCTGTCGCGTTGCCGCGGGATCGAGCCTGCGTTCCGCTTGAATGAGTCCTTCCCAGATATTGAGTTTATTCAAGTTGAATTCATTACGTACAGTTAAAAGGTTAATGCCCCTGTTAACATTTTAGACCACACGCATGACGGTTTCGGATGCGGCGAAAAATGGTGTCCTCAATAGCAGTTATCCGCCCATTCGTGGAACCGAAGATAGCGGACGAGGATCAAGGCTTGCACCGACGGGATAAGAATAGACAACCAACGGGAGGAGGGTCGTTGACTCCCCGGGTAACTTTTCCGGCCGCTAAAAATCGAGCATGGCGCTGGAAAAAATGTTTATGTCACCTACACTTATAAGGTGGAATGAAGACATTTTTCCGGTGCCGGGGTTGTGCCATCAGTGAGTTATAAGCGCTTGGTTAATAGAGATCTTTTGCGATTAACCCAGAGCAAACGAACGCCTGCCAACCCGCAGCATCGATGGGGTTACCTAGGCGCGGCTCGCACAGCAGCCGTGTTCCGCCGCGCGAGGGCGCATGAGAGGGTCGATGTTTAAGTCGCACCGTTATGGCTTGATGACCAGCATTGTTGGCATCGCTGCGGTTATTGTGCTGCTGTTTGTTTATCGAAATCTCGCGTGGCATGGGCTAATCGATCACGAGATAAAGGCCCACACCACCCTCACTCAGGTATTCTCGAACTCGATCTGGCCGACGTACGCCGCGTTTCTCCTCGACGCCGCGCGGTTTCCCAAGGCTAAACTCCAACAGCACGAGGTCACAAGCCGGCTGCATCGGGATGTAGCGCGATACATCGCGCGATCGAGCGTGGTAAAAGTCAAGATCTACGATCTCGATGGGCTCACGGTGTTTTCCACCGACGCGGCGCAGATTGGACAGGATAAAAGCCGTAATTCAGGATTTGTCAGCGCAAAGAATGGCGTGCCCATCGGCAAGATCACGTTTAGAGATCGCTTCGACACGTTCGAAGGGGTGATTGTTGACCGTAATTTGGTCTCTTCCTATATCCCGATCCGTATCAGTGACAATGCGCCGGTGGAGGCAGTGTTTGAGCTGTACTCCGACGTCACCGGTCTGGTTGGCGACTTAAAAAAACACCAACGTCAAATCATTTTCTGGGTTGTGGGTAGTCTATCGTTGTGTTACCTGATCTTGTTTGTGATGGTACGGCAAGCGGATAGAACTATTCACAAGCGGGATAAACAACATTCGGACGACAAAGCAAAGATCCACTATCAAGCTCATAACGACGCGCTCACCGGTCTTCATAACCGGACTAGTTTTACAGAGCGTCTGGAAGAGGCGGTCAAACGTGCGCGCAGAGCGGGCTGTATGCTAGGCCTGCTTCAGTTTGATCTCGACCATTTCAAGCTTGTCAATGACAGCCTTGGGCAATCGGCGGGAGATCAAGTACTGCGAACGAGCGCCAGGCGCATGCAGGTGTGTATTCGTGAGAGCGACATGCTATTTCGCACCGGAAGCGACCAGTTCGCGGTGATTATGGAACCGCTTCGTAATATCGAAGATGCGTCGCGTCTGGCATCGCGTATCATCGAAGCGATGGCTGAGCCGATGAAGGTCCACGATCAAGACATTATGGTCACTGCGAGTATCGGTATTTCCATCTTTCCTCAGGATGACATCAACGCTGAAATGCTGGTAAAAAATTCGGATGCCGCCATGCACCTCGCCAAGCACGAGGGCCGTAATCAGTATCGATACTACGCGTCGGAGATGAAGCAACAGGCCCTCGACCGGCTCGACTTCGAAACCGGACTGAAGTTGGCGCTCCAACAAGATGAGTTCGTTTTGTATTACCAGCCGCGGGTCGAATCCGGGTCGGAGGAGATTGTTGCAGTCGAGGCGTTACTCCGCTGGGCGCATCCCGAGCGGGGCTTGGTGCCGCCGAACAGTTTCATCCCGCTACTCGAAGAAATGGGGCTTATAAACTCAGTTGGAGAATGGGTTTTGCGTACTGCCTGCCGACAGACCAAAAAGTGGCATGACTCCGGGATGCCCAGAATTCGGGTGTCGGTAAACATTTCGTCAGGACAATTCAGGACTCACTCATTTGTTGACATGGTCAAAGATGCCCTAGATCTATCCGAATTGGATGCGCAATATTTGGAACTAGAACTGACCGAGAGCGTACTCATCGAAAACATCGACAGCGCCATTAAGGTTATGGAAGCTCTCAAAGAAATCGGTGTATCTATCTCCATCGATGACTTCGGATCGGGCTACTCATCCTTGAATTATCTCAAGCTGTTACCGCTCGACTTCTTAAAGATCGACCGAACTTTCGTAAAGGATCTGGCAACGAGTGAGAAAGATGTGGCGATAATCAAAACGATCGCCGCATTGGCGCATAGTCTCAGGATCAAATTGGTTGCGGAAGGAGTCGAAGAAGGTTATCAGGCCGAGTTTCTGCGCTCGCAGAACTGCTACGAATTCCAAGGTTTTCTGTATTCCCCACCGGTACCATCGGCAGCCATACCTGATATGATAACCAGTCGGGAAGTACGTCGCGCCGTCTGATCAGGGCTGACATCAAGCTCACCACAATACTGGCTTATCGGTACATCGTACCCTGGGACTGGTGAACTGCTAACGCGGTACTCCCTAACGGTCGGCTTATTATTTCGGGTTGTGCGCGACCCGGGATGGCTAATGCCTTGAGTCAACAATGAATCCACAAGAAAAACAAGCAATGCCGCTCCCGCCTGGGCCGCCAGACCAATTTGATGTCGGTGATACCGATGATTCGCTCGTAAAGTTGGTTACGTATTTCGAATCCTATGGCGATATTTTTCGCATCTATTCTCCCGGCAGAGGAACAGATTCCTATGTGGTCAGTCATCCCGATTGGGCGAAACACGTCTTGGTGACCAATCACCGTAATTACACCAAAGGTGTTGGGATTAATCGAGTCAAGGTGTTGCTTGGCAACGGGATAATGGTCAGTGAAGGTGATTTCTGGCGGCGTCAGCGGCTCATGATTCAACCTTTTTTTCATAAACGCGCGATCCGGCGCTTTTACGAGATGATGATTGAGTGCAACCAGGCGCTGGTCGATCGCTGGATGGAAAACGCCAGCAGCGGTAAACCGGTGGATGTAACGGAAGACGTCAGCGAGGTGACGCTGGAGATTATCTTACGTGCCATTTTTAGTGAAGATCTGAACGCCCTGGCGTCAACAATCGGCGGCAATCCATTCCTCGTAGTAGCGAAGGAATCAGCGCGCGATCTTAGGTTCGCCGCGCAGTTTCGAAACTTAAAAAAGCCGATCCTTGCGATTGTCGAGCAACGGCGCAGCAAAGGCATTCAACGTCCGGATCTATTGTCGATGCTGATGTCGGCGCGCGACAAGCGTACCGGCGAATCGATGCAGGATAAGGAATTGATCGACGAGGTGATGACCTTGATCGTCGCTGGCCACGAAACCAGCGCTAGCGGATTGAACTGGCTCTGGTATATGGTCAGCCGGCATCCGGAAATAGAGTTAAAGCTGCGGGCTGCGGTGGACCGGTTATCCGCTCCGATGACGGTAGATTCGATACTATCTTTGGACCTAGTGCGGCATGTCATTGATGAGACCCTGCGGCTGTATCCGCCCGGCTGGCTGATAACGCGACGAGCGATTGGGGGGGATGTGCTGGGTGGGTTCCCCATCGCACCGGGTAGCGATATCTTGATCAGTCCGTACCTGCTGCATCGTCATCCCCGTTACTGGCAGCAGCCGGAGCAATTCCGGCCGCAGCGATTCGCCGCCGCAGATGCCAAGGAGCGTTACCGGTTCGTCTATTTGCCGTTCGTCGCCGGACCGCGACATTGTGTGGGGGAAACCTTCGCGCTGGCCGAAATGCAGATTCACGTTGTAGTGGTTATCCGCAACCTGGCGCTCCGGTATATAGGCAAAGAACCGGTGGGCATGGAGCCCCGCGTAAACTTGCGAACGGCGCATAATCTCATGTTTCAACCGGTGTTACGGTGAATATGGAATATCAGACGTTAACTGAAGCGTTAACTAAACTCCGCAACTCAGATCGACGCATTACGTACATAGCAACGCAGGATCGCAGCCAGTCGATTTTGTTTTCTGATCTGTATCTAAGGGCGATCGGCATTCTTCGCTATCTGCAGGATCGGGGGATAAGGCGGGGAGATCAATTGGTCGTACTGCTGAATAACAATGAGCGGTTTGTAGACGTATTCTGGGCCTGCCTTTACGGAGGCATCATTCCGGTTCCGCTTGCCGTCGGTGTGTCCGACGAACAGCGATTCAAGCTGTTTCGTGTGTACGAGAAGCTCCCCAACGCTTTCGTGTATACCGATCGCCCAATTTGGCACCGGTTGCGCGATTTTGCCCACAGCCGGGGCATTGCTGGTGTCTACGATGAGATACAATCGCGGTGTTTACTCACCGACAATATTCACGATACGTCGCAGCCCGGTGACGTCGCGAATGTGAACCGCGACGACGTCGCCTTTATCCAATATTCCTCTGGGTCAACCAGCGAACCAAAGGGAATCGTGCTCACCCATGGAAATTTGCTCGCTAATATAGGCGACATCGTTCAAGCGGCCCGATTCACGCCCGACGATACCAGCTTGAGCTGGATGCCGCTGACCCACGATATGGGACTGATCGGATTTCATTTGAATATGCTGGTCAGCCAAATGCATCACTGTTTAATGGATACCGAGGTATTTATTCGCCGACCACTAAGCTGGCTGCAGGTGGCGAGTTCGGCGCGCGCCAATATCCTGTGCTCGCCCAACTTCGGTTACCGCCATTTCTTGCGGCAGTTCAACAAGCGTCAATTCGATGGCGCCGATGTTGATTTGTCCCACGTGCGGTTGATTTTTAACGGTGCTGAACCTATCTCGGCATCCTTATGCGAGGAGTTTTTGCAGGCCCTACAGCCATATGGACTGCGTCGCAAAGCCATGTTCCCGGTGTACGGACTGGCCGAGGCGACTCTGGCCGTGTCGTTTCCTGATCCTGACCGGGACTTGCGGTGGCAAGACATCGATCGCAGGGCGGCGGGTGTGGGTAATCCTGTGCGCTTTGCACCCGGCGATGCCCACGCGATGCGCTGTGTGAGTGTCGGGCACGCCATCGGTCGGTGCCGGCTACGGATAGCGGGTAACGATCAAAAACCACTCCCGGACCGCACCGTCGGGCGCATCCTCATCAACGGACCCAATGTCACCACCGGTTATTATCTCGATCCCGGCGCCACCAAAACGGCCATCGATGGGGAGGGTTGGCTGGACACCGGCGATTTGGGTTTCTTGGAAAACGGTGAATTATTCATCACCGGTCGTGAGAAGGATGTGCTGTTTATCAATGGTCAGAACTTCTACGCCCATGACTTGGAGGCGGTGGCACTGCAGTCGGGTCGGCTGCAGTTGGGTAAAGTGGCTGTCGGGAGTTATCGCGATGAGGGCTCGGACATCGACAGGGTGCTGGTATTTGTTTTATACCGGGGTGATCTCGGTGATTTCGTAAGGTTGGCGCGTGATGTGACCGGCTACATCAACGAGCACACCGGTGCCGAGGTGTCAGAGGTGGTACCGGTGTCTCGAATGTTGAAGACCACCAGCGGGAAACTGCAGCGTTTCGCGTTAGTAAAAGCGTATTTGGCCGGCGAATTTGACGAACACCGGGCGAAGCTGCAACAACTTGCGGCAGCGGTTGAGCATGAAGAACCGGTAACCGATGTTGAACGCCGCCTCAGGGATATCTGCGATCAAGCGCTTGGTGAAATCCGGCTGGGTCGGCACGACAACTTTTTTGAGACCGGGGCCAGTTCATTGAAACTCATCGAAATTCACGAACAGATCGAAGATGTGTTTCCGGGGCGTGTCGAGCTGATGGACTTGTTTGACTTTCCGACATTGGCGGAACTAGCGGAATTTCTAGAGCGAAGGGCGTCAGCCGTATAACGAACGTTTGCGCTTCCATCGGTTGTGAAACCAGAACCAGTCCGCAGGATGTGCGTTGATCTGCGCCTCTACGGCATGCACATAGCCTTCAATTATCGCATGATCGTTTTTTGGATAAGGCGGCTCAGCCAGCAACTGAATATCGGCTTGATAGTAACCGCGTTTGATGCGTGACATGCCGACAAACACCACCGGGTAGTTCGCAAACTTGGCCAGTATCTCCGGTGCTTGAAAGAAACCGGTTTCCTGATTCAGGAATGTGGTCCAGTAGGTCTCGTCTTGCCAATTGGGGGCCTGATCCGGCGCGATGGAGACCAGACGTGGTTCGCCACGGCGCTGCATGACCGCGGACACCACGTTGCGGTCGGGGATCAGCTTGCCGCCAAATCGTCGATAGATTCTCGACATCAGGGTCTCCAGTGAACGGTTGCTAAGGGGCCGATAGACCGCCTCCAGTGGATAGTCGAACTTTAAATTCATCGCCAGTAGCAACCATTCGACATTGCATTGGTGGGCGACGCTCACCAGCACCGGTTGGTCATTTGTCAAATAATGATTAATCGTCTCGCCACCGGAAATTGTTATCCGTCGCTCCAGATCGGATGCGGTAATAGTGAGTGACTTGATCATTTCCACAGTGACGTCTGCGTAATTGCGGTAGATCTGGCGAGCTAAGCTATCAATGGTGTGGGATTCTCGTTCTGGAAACGCCCTTTGTAAATTACCCAACACAATCTTGCGTCGCGATGGAACGAAGCGATAAAGCACGAATTCAATCAACGGCGAAAGACCATACAATGCGGCAAGCGGCAATCGGGATAGCAGTGTCAATGTTGCGGCGAGCATGGCCTTAGCATAAACGATTCAGTTGATTATCGAATCTTCACGGTTGGATTTGTTGTGGATGAAGCAAAGCCCGGCGCGCTGGCCCGCATAGTGCACCAACGCTTCCCGTCCCCATCTCTTGCCAAGCAACCGGGAGCCCCGTACGTCGCCATTGCATGGAAGGGCTGTTGCGGGTCTCTCCGCCGCAGACCATTAATAGCGGTGGGGCTATCTCGGTGCTGGCTTGGTCGCGAACGCCTGGACTTACGCTTCGCGCAACCCATAGCTACGGCTATGCATTTCGCTCCAGCGCGGCATCCAACGCCCGACCCTGCGCTCGTCCCCGCCTTGTCCCCGCACAGCAGGGGGACAACAGGGAGACAGCAGGGCAACAGCAGGGGAACTATCCGCAGGGTGAGTCCCATCGCCATCATCCGGGACCCTCAGGTGCACTATGCGCGCTGGCCTAGATGGGGACCAACCCAGCGTGGGACTCGGGAATTGGTGCTAAGCACTGCTAAAGACGTGGTGAAATCGCTTGGCTTCCCGGGTGGTCGGCGATAAAGTAGTAAGCAGGAATATGCTAGCTAAGGAGGGGGCCACACAACGATCAAAACCAGAGGAATGAATCAGGAGGCAATTATGTTCCAATATCTCAAACCGGTCTTCGTCTCCCTTTCCGTCGCGACCCTCGCCGTGTCGTTGGTCGGCGCCGCGCAGGCAAAGGTGGAAGGCGATACCATTATTCTCGGTGCCGCCCTGTCGTTTACGGGTAAATACAAAACCAACGGCAAGCACACCAAGAACGGCTATGAGCTGGCGGTCAGGAAAGTCAACGAAATGGGTGGCGTCAAAGTCGGCGACAAGAGCTACAAGCTTAAGGTCGTTTACTACGACGACGAGTCCACCCCCGCCCGCGGCGCCCAGCTGGCTGAGCGCCTGATCAAGCAGGACGGCGTGCAGTTCATGCTCGGCCCGTACAGCTCGGGCCTCACCAAGGCGATGGCGCCGGTGACCGAGAAATACAAGATCCCCATGGTCGAGGGCAACGGCGCCTCCCGGTCATTGTTCAACAAGGGCTACAAATATCTGTTCGCGGTGTTGTCGACGTCGGAGCAGTATCTGGCCGAGGCCATCAATCTGGCCGCCCAGCAGGCGGTGGCAGCGGGCAAAGACCCGGCCGACCTCAAGTTGGCGCTGGCGATGGAGAACGACCCGTTCTCGCAGGATATCCGCGCCGGCGTGTTGGACGACGCGCAGACCCACAGCATAAACGTGGTGATAGACGACAAGCTGCCCAAGGAGCTGAACGACATGACGGTCACGCTCACCAAGGTCAGGGCGTTGAAACCGGATATCCTGGTCGTCTCCGGCCATTCCAAAGGCGCGGCCACCGCGGTGCGTCAGATGATGGAGCAAAAGGTCGACGTACCGATGTTTGCCATCACCCACTGCGAGGCGGCGGACGTGGTCGGCAAGTTCGGCGCCGGCGCTGAATTCACCTTGTGCGCCACCCAGTGGGCTGAGACCATGACTTACAAGGACGATTACTTTGGCTCAGCCAGCGATTATGCCAAGCTGTTTGAGAAGGAGTACGGCTACGTCCCACCGTATCAAGCTGCCGAGTCCTCGGCTTCGGTCCTCGTTTGGGTCGATGCCCTGCAGCGGGCCAACTCCTTTGATAACGTGAAGCTGCGCGATGCGCTGGCGGCGACCGACATGCAGACCTTTTACGGCAACATCAATTTTGATGAGACCGGTAAGAACATTGCCAAGCCGATGGTGCTGCGCCAGGTCCAAGGTGGCCAATACAAAGTGGTGGCGCCAACCAAGTGGGCGTCGGACAAGCTGATCTATCCGCGTCCCAAGTGGAGCGAGCGGTAACTTAAGATGCTAGAGGCCCGCCCTCGGCTTTTCCGGGGGGCGGGCTATGCGTAATGGGCAACCTTGAGATCCTGTTGCAAGCACCGATCTTTTCGGTGCAGTTGCTGATCGACGGTTTACTGGTGGGGTCAATCTTCGCCTTGGCCGCCTACGGCATGGCCTTGCTATGGGGGGTGATGAACATCATCAACATCTCCCAGGGCGATTACGTCATCCTCGGCGGCTATGTCACGTTGACGCTGTATAACGCCGGGATCCATCCCTTGTTCGGCGTCCCGGTGGCGGCGGTGGTGTTATTCATCGTCGGTTGGGCGATCTACCGAGCGGTGATATACCGAGTCGTCGATCGCGATCTGTTCATCTCGATACTGGCGACGTTTGGCATTTCCATCCTGTTGCAACAACTGATGGACCAGATCTTCGGCGCCGACATCCAGTCCGCCGAATCCGGCCTGGGGCAGATTTTCCTGTTCGACAATCAAGTGACCGTCAGTCAGATCAAACTCGTGGCCTTGGCCGTTGTAATTGTGGTCGGTGTGGCGTTGGTGTTGTTCTTCAAAAAATCGCGCATGGGGCAGGCGATTCGGGCCACCGCGCAAAACGCCCGCGCCGCGCGCCTGATGGGGATCAACACCGATCGGGTCTACGCGATGACATTCGCAATGAACGCCGCCCTGTGCGGCGCCGCCGGGGCGCTGGTGGTGATGACCTGGGTAATCCAGCCGTTCATCGGTCTGGCCTATACCATTCGCTCGTTCATGATCGTGGTGGTGGCTGGATTGGGCAACATCGCCGGGGTCGTCGCCGCGGCCTTGGGGCTGGGCGCGGCGGAGCAGTTTGCCGCCTTCCTGCTCGGCGCGGAATTCCAGATCGGGTTCGTGTTCGGGTTGTTGGTGGTCATCCTGCTGGTCCGTAACATGGTTCTCAAGCGTCAACGCCAGGTCCTGAAATGAACGGCCGCGGCAAAATGGCGCTGTATGTTGTGGCGGCGATCGCGGCGTTGCTCATCCCTCAGGTCCCGATGTTGCAACCCTATCTCATCCAGTTTGCGTTTTTGTGGGTCATGATTCTGTTTGCCATGACCTGGGACGTTATGGGCGGCCAGATGGGCTATAACTCGTTCGGCAACATTGTCTTTTTTGGTGTCGGCATGTATGCCACCGCAGTAGTGCAGCGGGACCTGTACTTTACGATCGAAGAATACGCCAACGTCGCCGGCGGCGAGCAGGCGGCGTTAACCCCGGTGGAATATCTGACCGGGTTAGCACTGGGCATGGGTGCCGGTGGAGTATTGGCGGTGGTGATTGCCGCGGTGTTGGGTTCCGGTATTCTTGGGCTGCGGGGGCATTATTTCGCGATCTGCACGCTGGGTCTGGGGATCGCCGCCGGCGAGCTGGCCAGTGGTTGGGATTACATCGGCGCCGGGTCAGGCCTGGTGACCCCGCTAGTACCCGACGCCCTCGGCGAGCGCGGCCCGTTTTTCTTTTATTTATTCTTGGTACTGGCGATGATTACGTTTGCGGTGCTCAAGCGCCTGTACGCCGGTCAATTCGGATTGGCGATCAACGCAATCCGCGATGATGAGGACAAGGCCGATGCCTTGGGTTTGCACGCCACCCGCTACAAGACCGTCGCCTGGTGTGTGTCGGGTTTTTTTCTGGCTTTGACCGGCGGCGCCTTCGGCAATCTGGTAATCTTCATCGATCCCACGGATGTGGCGTTCGCCGGGCCCACCTTCGGCGTGTGGATGGTGCTGATGGCTATCCTCGGCGGAAAGGGCACGCTCTGGGGGCCGGTCATCGGCGCCACGGTTTTTCACATTACTCAGGAAATCTTTTGGACTTATCTGTTCGGCTGGCAGCGCGTGGCGCTGGGTCTTTTGATTGTTGTCGTCGTGGTGTTCTTCCCACTGGGGATCGTCGGCTGGTTGCGCGAACGCTGGCCGCAGCGGTTTGGTGAAGTCGTCGATGAGGATGCCCGCCGGGGGCAGGTGTCCTTGGAGGCAGAACGTTGAGCGCGATCCTGGAGGTCGAAAACGTCACCAAGACCTTCGGTGGGGTGGTCGCGAACAACAACGTCAGCTTATCAGTGCCCAAGGGTTCCATTATTGGCTTGATCGGACCGAACGGCTCCGGGAAGACCACGTTGTTTAATTCCATCGTTGGCTATCATCCGATCGATAGCGGAGCGGTTCGATTTCAAGGTACCGAACTGTCTCGTCTAAGAACGCCGCAAATCGCGCGCCTGGGTTTACTGCGTACGTTTCAGCAGACCCGCATCTTCGGTAAGATGAACTGCGTGCAAAACATGCAGATCAGCCTGCCACACGTGAACGACAACTTTGCGACCATGCTGCGAAAGTTTCCGCCGGAAGTCACCGAACGGGCAGAGAATTTACTGGAGTTTGTCGGCCTGTATGCCAAACGTCAGCTGCGCGCCGAAGACTTGTCATTCGGCCAGCAGAAGTTGTTGGAATTTGCGATGGCATTAATGAATGAACCGACCGCGCTATTGCTCGACGAACCGACTGCCGGGATCAATCCAACCCTAATTAACGGTCTCATCGACCGGCTGAAGCGCGCCAATGCCGAATTCGGTATCACCCTGTTCGTAATCGAACACAATATGCGCGTTATCATGAATCTCGCGCAGCACATCTACTGCCTCGCCCACGGCGAATTGTTGGCGGATGGCGTCCCCGAAGAGATCCAGAATGATCGGCGTGTGATTGACGCCTATCTGGGCGCGCACTGATGGCGAAGAACGATCGCGACAAGAACGACCCCAGGATCCATGGTCACGGCACCGGGACGGTGGACACCGTGTTATCGGTGGACGAGGTCGCGCGCGAGGCCGGCGCGCTCTCGCAAGAACGTCCGACGGTGGACAAGTTTGCCGCGCTCGCGGATAACACCCCGTTGCTCGCCATCGAGAGTCTCAATGCCGGTTACGGCAAGATGCAGATCTTGTTCGATGTCCATCTGCAGGTCCGGAAGGGCCAGTCATTGTGTTTGATCGGACCCAACGGCGCCGGCAAATCCACGGTGCTGCATTCAATCTATGGGTTTACCAACATCATGGGCGGGTCGATCCGGGTCAACGGTCAGGAAATCACCAAACTCGGCCCCAACCAGAAACTCAAGCAAGCGAAGATCGCCTACATCCTCCAGGACAACTCCGTGTTTGCGGACATGACGGTGGAGGAAAATCTGTGGATGGGCGGATACCTGATGGAGGATCCGGCGCACGCGCGGGAGGCTGCAGATAAGATCTTCGATAAATATACGAACCTGGCGGAACGCCGCCACCAACTGGCTCGGGTGTTGTCGGGAGGTGAACGGCGCCTGTTGGAGATTTCCCGTGCCTTGGTCATGAACCCTGAAATACTGCTGGTGGACGAACCGTCGATTGGCTTGGAGCCACGCTTCATCAACATGGTGTTCGAGATCCTCGACGACCTGCAGCATAACGAAGGCAAGACCATCATCATGGTCGAGCAAAATGCCAAGAAAGGACTTGAGTTTTCCGATGTCGGTTATGTAATGGTTTCCGGCGAGATCGCGATGGCCGACACGGGAGACCTGTTATTGGCCGACCCGGAAGTCGGACGACTATTCCTGGGCGGGTAAAAAAGCAAGTAATAAAACCGAAGGACTCGAGATTCAAACTAGTGTCTCTGTTCATGCAAGACGTTGATCATCCGACGTCTTCTTTCTTGTATATGCTGGAGTGCCTGAGAAAGGTGGAAGTAGATTGATGGCCAAAACACATTACAACATTGCAGTGATCCCCGGGGATGGGATTGGTAAAGAAGTGGTCCCGGAAGGAATACGGGTCTTGGAACGCGTCGGTGGCCGCTTCGGTATCGAATTCAGTTGGTTGGAATTCCCGTGGAGTTGTGAGACTTACGCCAACACCGGCGAGATGATGCCGGAGGATGGACTCGAGCAGCTCAAGCCAGCTGATGCTATTTTCCTGGGCGCGGTCGGTTTCCCCAATGTCCCCGACCATGTCTCGCTATGGGGTCTTTTAATCCCGATTCGCCGCGAGATGCAACAATATATCAATCTGCGACCGGTGCGCTTGCTCGAAGGTATCCAATCACCGTTGCGAGATCGTAGCGCGGAAGATATAGATTTTTTCGTGGTCCGCGAGAACAACGAGGGCGAGTATTCGGAAATCGGCGGGCGTCTTTACCGGGATACCGATGCGGAGATGGTCGTTCAGGAAAGCGTATTCACCCGTCACGGCGTCGACCGTGTCATCAAGTACGCCTTTGAGCTGGCCAGGACCCGCGACGCCAAGCATCTGACATCGGCAACCAAGTCTAACGGTATTATTCATACCATGCCGTATTGGGACGAGCGCTTCACGTCGATAGCCAACGGATATCCGGATATTCGCACCGATCAGTACCATATCGATATCTTGGCGGCGAATTTCGTACTGCATCCGGATTGGTTTGACGTCGTCGTGGGGAGTAATCTATTTGGTGATATTCTTTCCGATCTCGGTCCTGCAGTGGCGGGGACCATAGGCATCGCGCCATCCGCCAACATCAACCCCGAACGCCGCTTCCCGAGCATGTTCGAACCCGTGCATGGCTCGGCTCCGGACATCGCCGGCGAGGGCATCGCTAATCCGATTGGCCAAATCTGGTCCGCTGGCATGATGCTGGATCACCTCGGTCATCGGGACGCGGCGCAGGCCGTGGAGCGCGCGATTGAGACCGTGCTGACGGAGCCTGGCCTGCATACACCGGATATGGGGGGAAAGGCCACTACCAGTGAGCTGGGGCAAGCGATCGCATCAGCGATTTGATTGGGCGCAAAGACTAGTCAAGGCGCTAAGACACACTTACAACGTTCCTTTCACTGTTAGTATGGTCTTTTGGTTTGGTATCTCTACGCACCGTGTCCGAAGACGTCAAGAAAGGTATTAAGGCCGGGGGCGCCGTCGCACCAACGTTCGTAGCAATTTTTATCGGTGTCGGTATCGCCGCCGAGGTTGCGGATTTGCCGCCACTGGCGACGTTGTTGTCGTCGGCAGCGATATTCGCAGCGCCTGCGCAGTTCGCGATGTTCGATATGGCAATGCAGGATTACGCATTGCTACAGATCATCTCTGTAGGGGTGTTGGTGAATCTGCGGTTCTTCGTCATGAGCCTGACGTTGACCAATTTCTTCGCCACCGTGCCGCGAACACGTCTTGCCTATTGGGCGCAGTTCGTGAGCGCCTCATCTTATCTGGTGACGTTTTTTCAATCACGTCGCGATGAGCCGATGGACTTGTTCGATTTCTATCGCGGTGTGGTATTCATGACCTACACCGCGGCAATCGTGGGGACTGCGATAGGTGTCGTAATCGGGGCCGGATTGCCGGCCTTATTGGCGTTTGGCGCGACATTGTTTTTGCCCATCTATTTCTCGCTACTGTTGGTCGGTGAAACCAAAGGTCGTTATGAGGTGGCGGCGGTCATGATCGGACTGCTGGTTACCCCACCTTTGGAGTTGTTAATACCGGGATGGGGCTTGTTCGTTGCCGCCATCGGGGCCGGTGCGATCGTGACGGTGGCAAAGCGGTGACGGACCTACAGTGGTTGTTCGCCATCGGTGGTGCTGCCGCGGGGACTTATGTCCTGCGCGCAGCCCCATTCCTGTGGACACCGCTGCGTGACGTCGGCCGCCGTTATGTCGATTTTCTCACGTACGTGTCGTTCGCTATCGCCGCCGGCATCGTATCCAAGGCGCTGTTGTTGGATGGGAGCCGGCTGGTATTAGGAATGGACACCTATATCAAATTTGCCGGGCTCGCCGTCGGGCTGGGGTTTTATCGCTGGATTCGCAATATTCCGCTGGCGTTATTCGTGGGCGCAGGGTCTGCAGTGCTGATACGTTGGCTAGTCGGTTAGAGCTGTTTTAGGATCTCTTCGGCGCTACTCACCTCGAACTTGCCTGGTTCCTCGATGTTCAAGGTTCTAACTATGCCGTCTTCGATGATCATTGAATAGCGTTGTGAACGGATTCCCATACCACGCTCGTGACGGTCTTCAGCCAACCCAATCGCCTCGCTGAAATCGGCGTTGCCATCGGCCACCATCAATATTTTCTCGTCGACGTTCTGGGTCTTGCCCCAGGCATCCATAACAAAGGCGTCGTTCACAGACAAGCAGATGATGTGGTCGACCTGCTGGTTACGGATCGCATCTGCGTGGACAACGAACCCCGGAAGGTGACTGGCGGAACAGGTTGGCGTGAACGCCCCGGGTAGGGCGAACAGCACCACTCGTTTACCGGACAACAGTTCATCGGTGGTTACCGGCTGTGGACCCCCTTCGCCCATGACGTGAAGGGTGACATTAGGGACTCGATCGCCGACCTGTATAGGCATATGAGAACTCCTCAAAGCGGTTTGATCCGGCCAGCCTAAGTCCAGCCCGTATATTGCACCAAGGCGGCGGAAAAAAGATCTATCATTTCGTTCGGCAGAAGTAATTCGATCAGTGCCCGCTGCGACACGTTGTGCGCGAGTACGCGCCGATCCCGGTGCTGGCTGGGTCGCGAACGGCTGGACTTGCGCCATCATCCGGGATTCTTGGTGCAATATACGGGCTAGCCGCGGCGGGTTGCAAGGGTCATCCCGAATATTGCACCAAGGCGCCCGGCGACTATTCACGGTGCCCAGCTAACAACTTTGCAGTGTCCCTTCGATAAAATGGCAACATTAAGAGTCTCCAGGTTATTTAGGAAGAATAGTCGCGGGGCGATCCCGTCTCTGGCTGCTTCTCGCACCCCTGCGCTTGGCCTTCACTCGACCCATAGCCCGCTATGGGTCTCGCTCCAGGCGCGGCGCTTGTCCCCGCACAGCAGCGGGCTCAGCTGCACGCCTCCTTCGCCAGCATCCGGGATCCTGGGTGCAATATGCGAACTAGTGCCTTCCAGTTAAGGATCATGGTATGTTGGTGGTTCCCATCCATGAGAGGTGAAACCATGGCCCGGACCGCGGAACATGCGCTGGTGGGTAGCGATCGAGATGCGCTGGGACGCGCGTTGCGGCAATGGCTGCCCGACGCGGCGGTGCTCGATCAAATCGAGCAGTTACGGCCATATGAGTGCGACGGCCTCAGCGCCTACCGCAGATTGCCCCTGGTTGTCGTGTTGCCGGACACCGTTGAGCAAGTGCAGGCGGTGATGCGTTACTGCGCGAGCCAGCGGATCCCGGTGGTCGCGCGTGGCGCGGGGACCGGCCTGTCGGGGGGTGCACTACCACTGGAAAACGGGGTGTTGTTGAGCCTCGCCAAGTTCAACCGGATTCTCGACGTCGATCTGCTCAATCGCACCGCCCGGGTGCAACCGGGGGTGCGCAATCTGGCCATTTCTGAGGCGGTGTCGGCGCCGGGGTTGTATTACGCCCCTGACCCTTCATCGCAAATAGCCTGTAGCATCGGCGGTAATGTGGCCGAGAATGCCGGTGGCCTGCATTGCTTGAAGTACGGGTTGACGGTTCATAACATCCTGAAGCTGGAAGTGGTTACCGTAGAGGGTGACTTAGTCACCATCGGGGCGGATAGCCTGGACGCCCCTGGCTATGACTTGTTGGCGTTGATGACCGGCTCTGAGGGAATGCTGGGCATTATCGTGGAGATCACCGTCCGGCTGTTGCCCAAACCAGCGTCGGCCAAGCTTATGATGGCGTCTTTTGACGACGTCGAGAAGGCAGGTAACGCCGTTGGCAACATTATCGCGACGGGGATCATTCCTGGCGGCTTGGAGATGATGGACAACCTGGCGACCCGGGCGACGGAAGATTTCGTGCACGCCGGTTATGATATCGATGCCGCGGCGATACTTTTTTGCGAGCTGGACGGAACGCCCGAAGAGGTCAGCGATGACATCGAGCGGGTCAAAAATGTGCTCGAACAAAGTGGTTGCACCGATATGCGCATTGCCAAAGACGAAGCGGAGCGGCAACTGTTCTGGTCCGGACGCAAGGCGGCGTTTCCGGCGGCGGGCCGATTGTCACCCGATTACTATTGTATTGACGGCACCATCCCCAGAAAACAAATTGGATACGTATTGACTCGCATCGCGGAAATGGGACAGGAGTATGGTCTTCGAATTGCCAACGTGTTTCATGCCGGCGACGGTAATTTGCATCCGTTGATACTTTACGACGGCAACCAGCCTGGTGAGCTTGAACGTACCGAAGAGCTGGGCGGTAAGATTCTGGAGTTGAGCGTCGAAGTCGGTGGCACGATCACCGGCGAGCATGGTGTCGGAGTGGAAAAGATCAACCAGATGTGTGTGCAGTTCGATAAATCAGAGTTGAGCCAATTTCATGCGTTGAAAGCGGCATTTGATCCCAATAATCTACTCAATCCGGGTAAGGCGGTTCCCACCTTGAGCCGCTGTGCGGAATTCGGCGCCATGCACGTACACAAAGGTGAGTTGAAATTCCCGGATCTAGAACGGTTTTAGCGGTATGCAGCCCGCGTTGAATCCTGACAACAACATCGACAAGCAGATCTCCCTGGCGGTCAAGCAGGCGGCCGTGGAGAGAATACCATTGCGTTTGCGGGGCGGGGACACCAAGGCGTTTTATGGTCGCGCGAGTGAAGGACAACCATTGGATTTACGCGGCCACAACGGGGTAGTCAGCTATGAACCATTGGAATTGGTAGTCACCGCGCGTGCCGGGACATTGCTTGTGGACCTCGAGTCAGACCTCGCCGAGCAGGGTCAGATGTTGGGATTCGAGCCGCCACATTTCGGCGATGGCGCAACCCTCGGTGGCGCGATTGCTTGCGGGTTTTCCGGGCCCCGGCGCCCCTACGCCGGGTCGGCGCGGGATTTTGTGCTGGGCGCACGGATCATCAACGGCCACGGCGAGTTGCTGCGATTCGGTGGACAAGTCATGAAGAACGTCGCCGGTTACGACATATCCCGATTGACGGTTGGGGCCATGGGTACCCTAGGGGTGATTGTCGAGGTATCGATGAAGGTACTACCCGTTCCGGCCCGCGAAGCCACCGTTCGATTCTCGATGCCCGCCGCGCAAGCGATTGGACAGATGAACGAATGGGCCGGACAGCCGATCCCGATCTCAGGCACTTGTTATCACGACGGTACACTTCATGTTCGAGTGTCCGGTTCCGCCAAGGGTGTGGACGCAGCGATCATCAAGCTGGGTGGTGAATTGATCGATGAGGGCGCAGCGTTTTGGCACGGCGTTAAAGAGCAACGTCACTCTTTTTTTGCTGATAATCAAGCGCAGTGGCGTATCTCGGTGCCGCAGGCCGCGCCGCCACTGCCTATCGAAGGCGAGTGGTTGATCGAATGGGGAGGAGGGCAACGTTGGTTGAAGACCGACGCGCCCACAGATGTGATTCGCAAACAAGTCGAAGCCGCAGGTGGGCACGCCACCCTGTTCCGCGGGGGTGATCGATCAGAGGAGGTGTTTCACCCGTTAACCCCGGGACTGTCCAATCTGCATCGCAATTTGAAAAATGCATTTGATCCCCAGCGAATATTCAATCCTGGCCGGCTGTATAGGGATCTGTAAATAAGTGGAAGGTGCGGATAGAGAGTTAGGAACCAGGAAAGAGAATAGCCAGTTACACGCCATACTTTGCGTTGTTTAAACCTTGGCGCTTGGGTCTGGAGTCCCCTGCTCGATATTTGTGATTTTGTTCTTGTTAGTTAATGTTATGCAAACCGCGCTCGCAGAATTCATTCGAGGAACTGAAAAGGGACAAGAGGCCGAGGCCATATTGCGTGCTTGTGTGCATTGTGGGTTTTGTACCGCGACCTGTCCCACGTATCAGCTGTTGGGGGACGAACTCGACAGCCCGCGGGGTCGTATCTACCTGATGAAACAAGTGTTAGAGGGTGCAACTCCCACCGGCACCACGCAGATACATCTTGACCGTTGTCTGACGTGCCGCAGTTGTGAGTCCACATGCCCCTCGGGGGTTCAGTACGGACGCCTGCTCGATATCGGTCGTGAGGTAGTGGACAAGCGCGTCACCCGACCGGTCATCGATCGCGTTATGCGCAAGACGCTGCGTATGATTATTCCGTATCGGCAGCGCTTCGGCTCGCTGTTGAAACTCGGTCAGTGGGTCAGACCGGCGTTGCCGAATTCGGTCAAACGGTTAGTTCCGGTAGCGCCGCCAGCCGGGCCATGGCCGCGGAACAATCACTCGCGCATCATGCTTGTGTTGCAGGGGTGTGCACAGCCGGCGATTGCACCGCAAATCAATGCTGCCGCGGCGCGGGTTTTGGACCGCTTGGGTATTCGACTGATCGCCGCGCAAGACACCTGCTGCGGCGCGCTCAGCCATCACTTATCGGCACCCGAAGAAGCGCTTACTTACATGCGCGGCAACATCGACGCCTGGTGGCCTTACATCGAGCAAGGCGCAGAAGCGATTGTCATGACCGCCAGCGGCTGCGGCGTTCTGGTCAAGGAATACGGCCACCTGTTGCGCAATGATCCCGAATACGCCGAGAAGGCCGCCCATGTGTCCAGGCTCACTAAAGATCTCTGCGAAGTGTTGCATGGCGAGAACCTCGATCCGCTGCGCAGCGCGGCGGATACGCGGGTCGCATTTCACGCCCCGTGCTCTCTGCAGCATGGTCAGAAATTAAACGGCGTAGTAGAAACCATTCTGACCCGTATCGGACTCAGCCTGACCCCGGTTCCCGATGCCCATCTTTGCTGCGGATCCGCGGGCACCTATTCGATATTGCAGAGAAAAATCGCCGAGCAACTGAAAGACAATAAATTGAAGGCGTTACAGTCCGGCAGCCCAGACCTGGTAGCCACCGCGAACATTGGCTGTCTGGCCCATATGCAGGCTGATGCCGCAGTTCCGGTAAGGCATTGGATTGAGCTGCTCGACGCTCAAGTCAGTTAACTGAAGGACCCCGGTTCGGTACGCGCAAGCGTTCCGCAATATTTGGTACGAATCGCAGATGGCATTATTTGAAAAACTACAAGAACGGCAACAGGCGAATGAACCAATCCGCGTCGCATTGATCGGTGCCGGCAAGTTCGGTTCCATGTTTCTCGCCCAGGCGCCGACCACGCCCGGACTGCATGTCGCGGTGATCGCGGATCTCGATCCGCCCAGGGTACAGTCCAGTCTTAAACGTATCGGTTGGCCGGCCGAGGCGCATGGCGCGTCCACGATCGCCCAAGCATTTTCCGAGCGCCGGACCCTGGTCACC
The DNA here is from genome assembly GCA_945787105.1 of uncultured Gammaproteobacteria bacterium. Lineage (GTDB taxonomy): Bacteria > Pseudomonadota > Gammaproteobacteria > Arenicellales > JAANXG01 > CALZGZ01. The sequence goes on along the minus strand of CALZGZ010000165.1, from coordinate 4,360 downwards.
GACGATGTCGAAGTTGTATTCACCACCGCGGCCATTGATGTGGTGATCGAGTGTACCGGGCACGTGATTGCTGGGGTAGATCATGCCCTGCGCGCCTTTGACGCCGGTAAGCATGTGGTGATGGTCACCGTTGAGGCGGATGCCGTGGTCGGCCCGCTGTTGGCGAAACAAGCGGCCCAAGCGGGTGTAGTCTATTCGTTGGCCAACGGTGACCAACCGGCGTTGATCTGTGAATTAGTGGACCTGTTGCGAACCGTTGGTTTTACCGTCACCTGCGCCGGTAAGGGGACTAAATACTTGCCGGCGTACCACGAGTCCACGCCGGATACGGTCTGGGGGCATTATGGTTTTACCGGGCAGCAAGTCGCCAGCGGCGATTACAACGCACAGATGTTCAATTCGTTTCTCGATGGCACCAAATCGGCGATTGAAATGGCGGCCGTGGCCAATGCTACCGGTCTGATACCGCAATCCGATGGATTACGGTTTCCGCCGAGCTCGGTCGATGAGTTGGCGCAAGTTTGCCGTCCACAGGCCCATGGCGGGGTGTTGGGTCGCAGCGGGACGGTGGAGGTGGTGTCCAGCTTGTACCGGGATGGAGCAGCAGTGCCAAGGGATCTGCGGTGGGGTGTGTATGTCACCTTTGAATCCGATAATGATTATGTGCAACGCTGTTTTAGCGAGTACGGTGTGGTCACCGATGACAGCGGCCGCTACGCTGCGCTGTACCGGCCGACCCATTTCATCGGTTTGGAACTCGGCCTGTCGGTCGCGCACGCGGCGCTGAGGAACGAGGCTACCGGGACGGCTGCGCAGTTTAACGCCGACGTCGCGGCGGTGGCCAAGCGCGACCTTGCGGCGGGCGAACTGCTGGATGGGGAGGGGGGATACACGGTATATGGCCAATTGGTGCCGGCTGCGGTCAGTCTCGAGACAGGCTTTCTGCCGCTGGGTTTGGCAGCGGGCGTTCGACTGCGCCGTCCGGTGGCGGCGAAACGGCCAGTCAAGTGGAGCGATATTGACCCACCGCAAAGTTCCCGCGCGCTAGAACTACGGCGGCGGATGGAACGCGAATTCGACCAGGGTTCGCTATAATTGGCCTTAGACGATGCGGAATGTCCGATAAACCGTTTTACCAACGCCACGTGTTTTTTTGTATCAATCGACGCGACAACGATGAGGCTTGTTGCGCGGATCACGACGCACCTGCTATGCGTGATTATGCCAAGGCCAAAGCCAAGCAACTGGGTATTCATGGTAAGGGTGGCGTGCGCATCAACCAGGCCGGCTGCTTGGACCGCTGCGAGCAGGGGCCGGTGATCGTGGTGTACCCGGACGGTGTCTGGTACACCTACGTTGACGAAGAAGACATCGACGAGATCATTGAGGAGCACCTCATCAACGGGCGGGTGGTCGAGCGGCTGCGCATATAAGCTGCGCACCAGGATGGTGCAATCGGCGGTCCCGGTAGCCGAATCGTGAGCTAGGCGTCAGGCGCAGACCGCTGGGCGAGGACCACGGGAGAAGGAAGTGATCTGAAATACAGGGTGTTATGCGGAAAGTTTCGTCTATAATGATAAGTAGCGGATGGATTTGACAAATCTAGTATTATATTAGATAATTATTATATCCTGAAGTTATGGAAGGACTTCAGGCGGAAGAACATCGGGTATCGGCTTGGTAGCGGATATCCGTGACAGTCTCCTCCATCCTCCTTTGGTGGTTTGGGCGTGGCTCCTCTAGGCCACGCCTTTTTTTTGGATAACCCTGCCGGCTGATCACATCCTACGCACGGTGACGTCGTGCTGGTGTCTTGTAACTTATACCCCCGTTTAGTAGTATGCCCCCCGCCGCTGGGCGCATAAACTGTCATGCAGACCTTTTCCGCAAAATCCAAAGATATACGCCGTAATTGGTATGTTGTCGATGCCACCGACAAGGTATTGGGGCGTCTCGCCACCGAGGTCGTGCGGCGGCTGCGGGGCAAGCACAAGCCGGAGTACACACCGCACATGGACACCGGAGATCACGTCGTGGTGATTAATGCCGGCAAGGTGTGCGTGACCGGTAATAAGGCGAGCGACAAGATCTATCACCGTCACACCGGTTACCCGGGCGGAATCAAGTCAGAGACGTTTGCGAAAGTGCTGACGAGAAGGCCCGAATTGGTCATCGAAACAGCCATAAAAGGAATGCTGCCCAAGAATCCTCTGGGGCGGGCGATGTTTTCCAAATTGCATGTCTACGCGGGATCCGAACATCGGCACCAGGCGCAACAGCCCAAGCCATTAGAAATCTGATTACGAAGGGGCATAAATTAAGTGGCGAACACCGAACAATATTACGCGGGGACAGGCCGGCGCAAGTCGTCTACCGCCCGGGTGCGTCTTAAGCATGGCAGCGGACGAATTATCGTAAACCAGCTTGCACTCGACGATTACTTTGGGCGAGAGACGTCGCGCATGGTCGTACGGCAACCGCTGGTAACTGCGGACATGGAGACCACATTCGACATCGAAGTAAACGTCGACGGTGGCGGTAACAGTGGGCAAGCGGGCGCTATTCGCCACGGAATCACCCGTGCTTTGATCGGCTATGATGAGACCCTACGCCGCAAGCTCCGCAAGGCTGGGTTCGTCACTCGCGACGCGAGGGAAGTCGAACGCAAGAAAGTCGGCCTCCACAAAGCAAGGAAACGGCCGCAATACAGTAAACGCTAATGGCGAGCTTCGCATGCGTATTTGCATAGGAAGTCCGGGACGGTGTGTGGTTACGAAAGGTAGTTGCGCTTTCTGACTAGGCTCGAGCCGTGTCCCGCATGATCCGCGGGATTGATAACCCCGTCACCGCTGCGGTAACGATATTTTTACATACCGCCAGCTATCTTGTATCTTGCCGTTTGTACGTATCCCCTGGGGGATCGTCTAGTGGTAGGACAGCGGACTCTGACTCCGCCAGCGGGGGTTCGAATCCCTCTCCCCCAGCCAATAAAATAGCGGCTCTCAGCGCCTCAGACCCCGTCTAAGCCCATCTTATGCGACACTCCTGTTTTTTTCACAAATTCTTAAGCGGACAGGCGCACAATTCTCACAATTCTCTTCTATAGTTAATAACTTAGGCTAGGCCAAAAACCGGCCACACAATCGGGCCAAAAAGTGGGCTTTGTTTTCAGCTGAATACTAATTTTTTTGAGGATTCGTCTTTGGCAAATGCGCGGCATCACGCCGCGCCAAAGGTGAATGGGGCTACGTCACGCGACGGGCGCTTAAACGGCGCAGGTGGGTGACGAAAAGGAGACAACCGGCAACAGGGCGAGATGCAACTATGGTAAAAAAGGAAAAATCCTTCGCAGAACTGATTTCAACAGACCGCGAGCAACGGGCCGAGGATGATTGGTCTGGCAATTTTCTGGATTATCTGGAACTTTTAAGGACACGCCCCGATCTGCCGGTCCTTGCCCACCGCCGTGTCTATAACTCGCTGGTGGCCGCTGGCTCCAAGGTGTTGACCGCCGAAGACGACCCGCGCATCGGACGGCTGTTCGGCGAAGACGGTGTGAAGGTTCACAACAGTTTCCGCGACATATTTTTTGGCATTGAGCCGGTGGTGGACCGCATTGTGCGCTATTTCCACGCAGCAGCCTTGAAGGGTGAAGAAAGCAGGCAGGTGCTGTATCTGATGGGTCCGGTTGGTGCCGGCAAATCCAGTCTTGTTGATCATATCCACTCGCTTCTCGAAAATTCGCCGCCGATGATGGCGATTGAAGGCTGCCCGATCCACGAAGAACCCCTGCACCTTACCCCGCGCCACCTGCGTGAACAGTTTGATAAAATGCTGGATGTGCATATTGAGGGTGACCTGTGCCCGGTGTGCCGTTACCGGCTCAAGAAAGAGTTTGGCGGAGAATATGAAAAAATGCGCGTTGTCGCTGTACGCCCCTCCAAACGTGCCCGCCGTGCCATCGCCGTGGTGCCGCCCGTCGACCCCAACAACCAGGATACCAGCGTACTGATCGGCTCGGAAGACATCTCCAAGCTTGATAAATATTCGGAAAGTGATCCTCGTGTGCTCGACCTCGACGGCGCCTTTGATGCAGGTAACCGCGGCATCGTGGAATTTATAGAGGTGTTCAAAAACGAAATCGAATATCTGCATACCATGATCACCGCGACACAGGAAAAACAGGTGCCCGCACCGGGACGCCATGGGATGATTTATGTGGACTGTGCGATCATCGCTCACTCGAACGAATCCGAATGGCGCAAGTTCAAGGCCGAACATACTAATGAAGCGATCCTTGACCGTATTGTACTGGTGAAGGTGCCTTATAACCTTCGGCTGTCAGAAGAAGTGAAAATCT
>CALZGZ010000164.1 GCA_945787105.1 uncultured Gammaproteobacteria bacterium | reverse complement strand
TTGCGAAGGGTGAGGAGATCCCTTGTTTCGCGTTGACCAATCCCGAAGCCGGCTCGGACGCGGGTGCGATCCCCGACTACGGCATCGTGTGCCAGGGTGAGTATCAGGGCGAACAAGTGCTTGGGCTGCGTGTGACCTGGGAGAAGCGTTACATCACGTTGGGGCCGGTGGCCACGCTACTGGGCCTCGCATTCAAGGCCTACGATCCCGATCACCTATTGGGGGATGACGAAGATCTAGGCATGACATGCGCATTGGTGCCCGCCGACACCCCGGGTGTAGACAACGGCCAGCGTCATTATCCGTTGAATGCGGCGTTCCAAAACGGTCCCAACAGCGGCCACGACGTGTTCATCCCGATGGATTGGGTCATCGGTGGTCGCGAGTGGGTGGGCAAGGGGTGGCGTATGTTGATGGAGTCGCTGGCCGCCGGGCGCGGTATTTCGTTGCCGGCCTCGGGTACCGCGGGCGCCAAGGTGGCGGCGCGCACTACCGGGGCCTACGCACGCATACGCGAACAGTTCAACGTGCCGATCGGCAAATTCGAGGGAGTGGAAGAGGCGCTGGCCAGAATCGGCGGTGTGACCTATATGATGGACGCGGCGCGGCTGCTTACCGCGTCGGGCCTCATGCTCGGCGAGAAGCCGTCGGTGATCTCGGCGATCGTCAAGTACCATCTCACCGAGGGTGCCCGCCAGGTAATCAACGACGCCATGGATGTCCACGGGGGACGCGGGATATGCTTGGGGCCGAGTAACTATCTCGCCCGGGCCTATCAGCAGATTCCCATCGCCATCACCGTTGAAGGCGCCAACATCCTAACCCGCAGCATGATTATATTTGGGCAGGGAGCGATGCGCTGTCATCCCTATCTGTTACAAGAAATCACGTCGGCGTCCCACCCAGACCCCGAAATCGGTGGCGAGGAATTTGATCAAGCGCTGTTCAGTCATTTCGGATTCAGCTTCACCAACGCGGCGCGCGCGTTTGTATATGGCCTATCGCGAAGGCTTGCCCCGGCACCTGTCGATGGACCGGTGGCGAATTATTATCGAGACTTATCCCGCTACAGTGCTGCTTTTACGTTTCTCTCCGATGTGACGTTACTGATCCTGGGTGGCGGGCTAAAACGCAAGGAAATGCTCTCCGGGCGGTTTGCCGATGCATTGAGTTATTTGTTCATCGGCTCGGCGGTGGTGAAACGGTTTCAGGATACCGGGCGCCCGAGCGAAGACCTGCCCCTGGTAGAGTGGTCCTGTCAATTCTGTATGGTTCAGATTCAGCAGGCACTGGATGGGGTGTTGCGTAACTTCCCAGTGCGTGGCCTGGGCTGGGTGTTGCGCGGATTGGTGTTTCCACTGGGACGACGGCATGCTCTGCCGGGGGATCGCCTTGTTCATCAGGTTGCCAAGCTCTTGCAGCAACCCTCCGCCACCCGTGACCGGTTGACCGCGGGCATCTACCTCAACGAAGACCCGGACGATGTCACCGGTTGTCTCGATGCCGGCCTGCACAAGGTGCTGGCAGCGGATCCGGCCCGGCGCAAGCTGCGTGCTGCCCGTGTCGAGCAACCGCCGCACGTCGCGTTCGAAGATTGGCTCAAACAGTTGATCGAGCAAAATGTGATTAGCGAGGACGACGCCGTAGCTCTGATCGAGGCGCAGCAAGCCACGCGCAAGGTAATCATGGTGGATGCGTTCGCGCCCGGCGAAAGGCAACTGGCCAGCACCGCGGATCGCGCAGCTTAAGCGACGCACTACAGGGTCCTGCATGTCGGTGCACAAAGCAACGGTTTACCCACCGAATGCCCTGGAAGGGCGTGACGACATAGATGTGATCACGCCCGATGCCGCCCCCACCCTGGATGCGCTGTTTCGCGAGCGGGTGCGCCGTCACCCGGACAAAAAGGCCTACAGTGAGTTCGATCCCGATACCGGGGCGTGGCAGCACTATACCTGGGCCGATACGGCTCGCGACGTCAATCGCTGGCGGGCGGCGCTCAAGGCGGAGGCATTCGGCAAAGGAGACCGCGTCGCGGTTTGGCTGCGTAATTGCCGCCATTGGGTAATCTTCGATCAGGCGGCGTTGAGCTTGGGGCTGGTGGTAGTGCCGCTATACATGGCCGATCGTCCGGATAATTTGAATCATGTCCTCCACCATTCCGATGCCAAGCTGTTGCTCGTGGAATCCGAGGATGCTTGGCGCGAGTTGCAACAGGCCGAGGGCGAGCTTCCGCAGCTCAAGCGCGTGGTCACACTCGGTCCGGTGGCGGATCACAAAGACGATTTACTGCGCTCGGTGGACGACTGGATTGCCGTGGAACAAGAGATCGAACCTGAGGCAGTGCGGCCGGATGATCTGGCGAGTATTGTCTACACCTCCGGGACAACAGGACGGCCAAAGGGTGTCATGTTGTCCCATCGCAACATGTTGTCGAATGCATATAGCGGAGTTCGCAGCGTGGCGGTATTGCCCACCGACATTGTCTTGTCGTTTCTACCGCTGTCACACACTTTGGAACGTACCGTCGGTTATTACATCCCCATGATAGCGGCGGCCGCGGTGGTGTATAACCGGTCGATCCCTGAGCTTTCCGAGGATTTCCGCACTATCAGACCTACGGGAATCATCACCGTGCCGAGAATCTTTGAGCGCATGTACAGCAAACTGTACGCCGAGCTAAAGGGGGGGGCGGCGTGGAAGCGGTGGTTGTTTGACATCACGGTAGACATCGGCTGGGAGCGGTTCGAGTATTTACAGGGCCGGGGTAATCGGCAATGGCGGTTCGTGTTGTGGCCGATTTTGGATTCGCTGGTTGCAAGCAAAGTCAGGGCGCAGCTTGGTGGCCGCTTGCGGATCGTGGTCGTCGGCGGCGCGCCGTTGCCACCGTCGGTGTCGCGGGTCTTCATTGCCCTGGGGCTGAACCTGTTACAAGGGTACGGGCTGACCGAGAGCAGTCCGTGTATCAGCATCAACACCCTGGAACATAACCGGCCGGCGACGATCGGTCTGCCGATGCACGGGATTGAGGTCAAGATCGGGGATAACGACGAATTGCTCGCCCGGGGCCCGAATATTATGATGGGTTATTGGAAGGATGAAGCGGCCACCGAACAGGTGCTCGACAAGGACGGTTGGTTACATTCCGGGGATCAGGCCAAAATCGACGAGGATGGGTTCATATCGATCATCGGCCGTATTAAAGAGATACTGGTGTTGGCGAACGGGGAGAAGGTTCCGCCCGCGGATATGGAATATGCGATTGCCGAAGACGCATTGTTCGAACAATCGCTGGTCATCGGTGAACGGATGCCCTATCTCACCGCTTTGGTGGTGTTGAACGAGGAGTTGTGGGAACAAGAGGCGAAGAGGCTTAACATTAACAACAATGACGAATCTGAGTTAAACAGCGAGAAAGTCGAACAGTTGTTGCTCGATCGCATCCGCCAGCGTATTCATGAGTTTCCAGGTTATGCGCGTATTCGTAAGACCACCGCAACATTGTCACCGTGGACGGTGGAAAACGGCTTGATGACGCCCACACTCAAGCTCAAACGCGCAAAGATTCTGGAACAATACAAACAAGACATAGCTAGAATGTACGAAGGTCACGCAGTATATAAATAAGGAACTATCGCGCGGGCTTTGTATATCGAAACTGAACCCATGTCTGCGATTGTCACCAAGAAAGACAAAAGCGTTGCCGTGATCACGCTGAACCGGCCGGAACGGTTGAATGCCCTCGATCCGGAAATGGCCACCGCGCTGCATGCTTCGTTTGCCGACGTTGCTGCGGATGTCGAGGTGCGTTGCGTGGTTGTGCGTGGGGAAGGAGATGGGTTCATGGCCGGGGGTGATGTGCGCTTTTTCAAGCAATCGTTGAACCGGTTGGCAACCGGCGATCACCAGCCACTGAGCGAAATATTCAACGCGGTGCACGGTACGATCCGGACCATGCACCGCCTTCCCAAGCCGATCATTGCCAGCGTGCACGGAGCGGTCGCCGGGTTTGGCATCAGTCTCATGGCCGCCTGCGATTTGGTGATCGCCGCCGAAGACACCGTGTTTACCATCGCATATTGTCACATCGGTACTTCACCGGATGGCGGTTCAACATTTGCTCTGCCGCGCATGATTGGACTGAAGCGCAGTATGGAACTCGCACTACTCGGGGATCGGTTCGACGCAAATCAGGCGTTGTCTTTGGGGCTGATTAACTGGGTGGTGCCCGGTAGTGATTTGCGCGCGCAAACGGAGCAATTGGCGGTTCGCCTTGCTGCCGGTCCGACCAAGGCGTATGCAAAAACCAGAATGTTGCTCAACACGTCGCTAGACGCCGATCTGAACCAGCAACTCGACCGCGAGCAGGCCGCATTCCTGGAGTGTGTAACCAGTGATGACTTTGCCGAAGGTGTTAGCGCGTTCTTGGACAAGCGACGACCACAGTTTCGTGGCCGCTAATATCCTTTACTGCGACTTCGCGCAGCACCAGTGTCGTTGCACTCTTCAGGATGACAATAATCGCATTATCAGTCCGAACGCGTATCGCGACATTGTCATTCTGAGCGAGCATAGTGAGCGAAGAATCTTAGCCGAACAGCAACAAAACCCCCGCCGTTCTTGAGCGAGTGACATGTCGTCGGTGTCATCGAAGCTGATCCTGTCGTTTGTGATAGAAATTATCGTGGTGGGCGTTCTCGCACGCCATGGTTGGGGTCTGTCGGTCCTGGAAAGTATCGGCTGCGCCGCCGCCTTCATTGTGATGGTCAGGGTGGTGGCGACGCTGTTGAGTTTCGTGCTCTCTGAAATGTTTCGCTCACCGCGCCCCGAGTCCATGCACATCGGCTGGGTCGGCTGGCTGCGTCTGGTGGCGGCAGAGGTGTGGGCGGTGTTGCGGGTGTTCTTCGTGTTGCACCCGTTGGAGCCGTGGATAAACAAGCCGGATCCGGATGCCGCCGGCGGCGGCAGGCCGGTGCTGCTGGTGCATGGATTTTTCAGTAACGGGGGTTACTGGTGGGGAATCAAACGGCATCTGCGCCGCAATGGGATCTACTGCGTCTATACCGTCAACTTGGAGCCGCCATTTGGCGACATCGATGAGATGGCGCAGCAGTTGGCACGGCGGGTGGCGGCGATCTGCGCGACCAGCGGGCAGCCACAGGTGACCCTGGTGGCCCACAGTATGGGTGGTCTCGTGTGCCGTGCCTATCTGCAGCGGTTAAACGGCGACCGGCACACCGCCCGGTTGATTACCCTCGGGACACCCCACGCCGGGACCGTGCATGCTCGCCTGATACCCGGCCCGAATCTGCGCCAGATGCGGCCGGGCAATCATTGGTTGGCGGCCCTCAACCGGGAGCAGGGACCGCGGCCTAGGGTGCCCACGACGTGCATCTACAGCTGTCACGACGACATTGTTGCGCCGCAAAATAGCGGCGCCCTGAGAGGCGCGGTCAACAAGCCTACGCCGGGGGTCGGGCACCTGGAAATGACTTTCTCTCCAGTAATACAGGGACTTTTGTTGGATGCGCTCACCGTAGAGGCTTGACAAATACCGCTAATCGGACCATCGTTGACAACGAGGTGAGATAAAAAACCAAAGCAGTGAAATCAGATCCCAACCACGGATCATCTCACGAGCACCTGAGAATAAGTATGGATAAACGGATGCTGCAGCGTCTTGGCTCTGCATCGGCCTCGATGCGTTATTTCCTCCCCTGTGCGTTATCCCCTCAAGGAGCGGTTCAATGAAAAATAATGCGCCCCCCCCACGCACTTTGCGACGGCAAACTAGAGGAATCCGGATGGCCTTGGTCGTCACCTGCGCGGTCCCGGTGCCGGTTTACGCGGTGCAATTCGCGTCTGAAAATGGGGTAGTCACCGGCAGTTTTGACACCACAATCTCCTATGGCACCACGTTCCGGGTGCAAAGCCAGGACAAGAAACTTTTAGGCCTGGCATCGACGACGTTGCCCAAAGGAACGGACCCCCCTGGAAGTTTGGGGGGCACCGCGTTTTCGGTCAACGCGGATGACGGGAACTTAAACTACGATAAGGGCCTGGTAAGCAATGTGGTGAGGATAGTTCCGGAACTGGAACTCAACCACCAATCCGGGTTCGGTTTGTTCGCACGCGCGCGTGCCTTCTACGACTTCGAGAACGAGGACAACGACCGCGAAAAAATTGCGCTCACCGATGAAGCGCTGGAAGAGGTCGGCAGTGACATCGAGCTTCTCGATGCCTATGTATACGGTGAATTTGATGCCGGCACCGCGCCGGTGGAAGTCCGGGTCGGCGATCAAGTAGTCAGTTGGGGTGAAAGCACATTCATACAGAACGGCATCAACGTAATCAACCCAATTCGGGTCGCCAATATCCGCACCCCGGGCGCCGAAGTACGTGAGGCGCTGCTGCCGGAAGGCATGGTGTGGGCCAATATCGGCATCCATGACAATCACTCGTTGGAAATGTTTTATCAATACGATTGGGATGACACCGAGCCCGATCCGTCCGGGAGTTACTTCAGCACCCAGGATTTTGTCGGTAGAGGCGGTGAGCGGGTCATGCTCGGTTTTGGTCAAATTCCGGACACACTTCCGTCCGGTGCGTTGGCAGCCAGCCGGACACCGCTCGGGGCTATAGGCGCGGTGGTGCCCCGCGGTGATGACGTCAACGCCAAAGACAGCGGACAGTTCGGGGTCGCCTACCGAATGTTTTTGGAGCAACTCAACAGCACCGAATTGGGCTTTTATTTCATCAATTATCACAGCCGGCTGCCGATCGTCAGTGCGGTCACCGGTTCTCTGGCCGGTTTGGGCGGCGGCGATTACGCCGGCAGCGCGAGGTATTTCTTCGAGTTTCCGGAGGACATCAAGCTCCTGGGTACCAGCTTCAACACCCAATTGGGCACCTCTGGATGGGCGTTGCAGGGCGAGCTTTCCTACAAGTGGGATGTCCCCTTGCAAGCCGATGATGCAGAGCTGTTGTTTGCGGCGTTGTCGCCGCTGGCATTGGTCGGCGAACCGACAGGTCAGTTGCTCGCGCAGACCAACCAAGTCGCCCCGGGCGGGGTCGGTTTCGACACCGTGGTGCCCGGATTCATCGAGCGCGACGTCGTTCAGGCCCAGGCCACCGCTAGCCGGGTCTTTGCCGGCGTGTGGAGGGCCGATCAATTGGCGCTCATCGGCGAATTGGGCGTCACCCATGTGCAAAGTATGCCCGACCAGAGTGAACTGCGAATCGAATCACCCGGCACATTCACATCGGGCAATCCCATTCACACGCGTGCCGGTGTGCAGCCGGCTACCGAAGAGGCGTCGAATTTTGCCGATGCCACATCGGCGGGATATCAAATCCGCGGACGGTTTACCTACAACAATGCCATCGGACCCTGGGCGTTGCTGCCGTCTTTCGCGTTTCGTCACGATTTTAGTGGCAACACACCGCAACCTTTGGGCAACTTCCTGGAGAACCGTAAAGCGTTTACCGCCGGCCTCAGCGCGAATCTTCGTAATGAGTGGGAAGTTGCAGTGAGCTATACCAATTTTTTTGGAGCGGGACGCGTAAATCTGATTAATGATCGCGACTTTATTTCTTTCGTTATCAAGTATTCAAAATAGTCGCGGCGGAGACAGCGTTATGTTGAGAAAAAATACTTTTATTACAGGTGGTGCAATTGCGTTAATGATCGTTACGAGTACCGTTTCGGCGGCGTTAACTCCAAACGACATTGCACGTCTTGGTGCCGATTTGACGCCGATGGGTGCAGAGCGCGCTGCCAATGCAGATGGTTCCATTCCTGCCTGGGATGGTGGTCTCAAGAACGCGCCCGCTGATTTCAAGTCGGGGGGTCATCACCCTGATCCGTTTCCCGATGATCAGATTGCATTCACTATCGACAAGTCGAATATGAGTCAATATGCCGACAAGCTCACGGAAGGTCACAAGGCTATGCTCAATCAGTATGGTGACACGTACAAAATGAATGTGTATCCGAGCCGGCGCACCGCCGCCTTTCCGGAGCGGATCTACCAGGCAACCAAAGACGTGGCGGCTACCGCACAGTTGTCACAGAACGGTAATGGCGTCACCGGGGCAGTGATCGGCATCCCCTTTCCCATTCCCCAAAACGGCCTGGAAGTCATCTGGAATCATATCCTCCGCTATCGGGGAGAGAGCGCTAAACGTATGATCGGTCAGGCGCCGGTGACCCGCAGCGGCACCTACACCATGGTTATGCTGGAAGACCAACTCTACGCCCCCTATTCTCTGCCGGATGCCACGGAAGCAAAGCTCAACAACATCGTCATCATGTTCAAGCAGCGAGTAACGGCGCCGGCGCGATTGGTGGGTCAGATCCTGTTGGTGCACGAGACCTTGAATCAGGCGCTGCAACACCGTAAGGCGTGGGTCTACAACCCGGGGCAACGGCGCGTGCGGCGCGCACCCAATGTTGCGTTCGACAACCCGGGCACGGCCTCCGATGGATTGCGCACCAGTGATCAATTGGATATGTATAACGGCAGTCCGGAGCGATACAACTGGGAATTGGTAGGCAAGAAGGAGATCTATGTCCCGTATAACGCATACCGGCTGCACAGTAATGAACTCAAGTACAAGGATATCTTGCTTCCATTGCATCTCAATCCTGATCACTTGCGCTATGAGCTGCATCGCGTGTGGGTAGTCGATGCGACCCTCAAGGACGGCACCCGGCATATCTATAAACGGCGCACGTTTTACATTGATGAGGATTCATGGCAGATCGTGGCAGTCGATCAATACGATAACCGGGATCAGTTATGGCGGGTGTCGGAAGGCCACGTCATCAACTATTATGATGTACCGACGCTGTGGACGACATTAGAAGTGCATTATGATCTACAGTCCGGCAGGTACTTAGCGTTTAGCCTGAATAACGAGGAAAAATATACCTATGATTTTTCCGCTGGTTTGACCGCCAAGGACTTCTCGACCGGGTCATTGCGGCGCGCCGGCCGGCGATAATAACAACCCCCAAGCCGGACTTACTGTCCGAGTCCGGCTTTATCGTCAACCCTGAACAAGGTGTCGGCCTGTATTGATCACCAGGGTGTTTTTGAGCACGTTGTCGATCACGATGCTGTTTCCCAGCATGGCCGTTGCGCAGTCTGCTCCCGATGCCGAGTATTCAATGATCGCCCCCCTGGCGGCGGAATCGTTGCTTCTTGATATTGCCGCCGTCGATGATGGCTTTGTCGCCGTGGGTGAGCGTGGTCACGTGTTGAGATCCGATGCTCAGGCCCGCGACTGGAAACAGATGCGGGTGCCGACACGCGCCATGCTTACCGCCGTTGCATTTCACGATCACCGCCTCGGGCTGGCGGTCGGACATGACGCGGTGATCCTACGCACCGATGATGGCGGCCGGACGTGGCGCCGGGTGCACTTTGCACCCGAGGAAGAACGGCCGCTTCTAGACGTATGGTTTCACAGCGAAAGCCGTGCCATCGCAGTGGGCGCATACGGCTACTATCTCGAGAGCAACGATGGAGGCCGGACATGGCATCCGCGCATTATCAAGTCCCGGGTTGAGGGCGACGATCAAGGTGCCACGGCAGGACCGCAGGATGAGGAACTGGGTGATGATTTTCACTTGAACCAAATCGCAGTCTCCGCTAACGGGCGTTTTTACATGGCCGCAGAGGCGGGCACTGTGTACCGCTCCGATGATGACGGCAAGACATGGCGGCGGTTGCCTTCTCCGTATGAAGGATCATTTTTTGGCGTGTTGACGTTATCTCCTGATTCATTGCTGTTGTTTGGCTTGCAAGGCCGGTTGTTTCGATCCAGCGATGCGGGTCTAAATTGGAAACGTATTGATACCGGCACCCATGCGGCGTTGGTGGATGGCATTCGCTTGCGTGACGGTTCGATCGTTATCGTGGGATTTTCCGGCACCGTGCTGATAAGTCGTGATGATGGGAATAGTTTCACTCTGTGGCAACAACCCAACCGCGCCGCTATTGCCACATCACGTGAATTGAATGACGGTGATCTGCTGTTAGTAGGGGAAGCAGGCACCCAGCGCCTTTCCGTCAATAGTTATAGATCCAAATCGCAGTAACAACATGTCTGACAAGCCGATTATTCAGCACTTACAAAGACTGATTTTCGGAAACCGGCCGGTTGTCATTGCCGTTTTTGCGGTGATGACCCTGCTGATGGGGTGGTTCGCCATCCACCTTCGTATCGATGCCGGGTTTGCCAAGATGTTTCCGTTGCAGCATCAATACATGAAGACCTTTGTGAAATACCGAGAAGAATTCGGTGGCGCAAATCGCGTGTTGATCGCGATAATGAGCAGGGACGGGGGGATGTTTACCCCAGCTTTCTTTAGGACCTTGAAAGCGGCGACCGATGAGGTGTTCTTTGTCTCTGGGGTCGATCGAAGTCGTGTAAAGTCTCTATTCACCCCCAATGTCCGTTTCACTGAAGTGGTGATTGGGGGCATTTCCGGCGGCAACGTGGTGCCGGCGGACTTTCAGCCTACGGAGGAAGGGCTCGCTCGAGTCCGGGAGAACATCTTGAAGGCCGGAATCATCGGCCGTTTGGTTGCCAATGATTTCAGCGGCGCAATCATCTATGCCGAGCTCCTGGAATTTAATCCGAATACGGGGCAACGCTTGGATTTTGTTGCGGTTGCCCGTGAATTGGAAGCCAAGGTTCGCGACAAGTTTTCCAAGGGCTTCACACAACAACAGTTTGATATCCACATCATTGGATTTGCCAAGATCGTCGGCGACATCGCGGACAGTGCGGTGCGGATAATCGTGTTTCTTACAATATCGTTTTGGATTATCGCGTTTTTGTTATACCTGTACTGCGCGTCGGCCCGCATGACGGTGATGATCCTGGCGTGTTCCGTTATTGCAGTGATCTGGCAGTTAGGCACGTTGGCCTTGCTCGGTTTCGGTATCGATCCAATGCTGCTTCCAATACCGTTTCTGATTGGCGCAATCTGCGTCAGCCATGGCGTGCAGATGGTAAGTGCGGCTCGTGCTGAAATCTATAACGGTGCCGATGCGCAGTCTGCGGCTCGCGAGAGTTTTCGCCGTTTAGCGGTTCCCGGTGCTGTCGCCTTGGCCAGCGACACCGCCGGATTCATCACCATTATGTTGATCGATATCGGCATCATCCGGGAGATGGCGATCACTGCCAGCTTGGGTGTGGTGGTAATTGTCTTCACGAATTTAATCTTACTACCGGTGTTGATATCCTATCTGAACCGTGTGCAACTTTACCGTGAAAAGTTACACCGGCGCGCGGAGCTCTTGGCGCCATTGTGGCGCGGACTGTCAATGGTTGCCACGCGCGGTCCAGCGACTGTGGTGCTGGCCGTTGCCGGAGGATTACTGGTGTTGGGCTTATGGAAAGGGACGGACGTTAAAATCGGTGATCTGCACCATGGTGTACCGGAACTACGACCGAACTCACGCTACAACATTGATGCGTCTGTGATTGCGGACCGATTTTCGATTGGCGTGGACGTATTGACCGTGTTCGTGGAAACGGTCCCGGAGGGCTGTATCAAATACGAGTACATGGATGCAATTGACCAGTTCGCATGGCGAATGTCCAATGTTCCGGGCGTTCTCTCCACCCAGACCCTGCCAATGATTGCAAAGGTCATCAATGCTGGTTGGAATGAAGGTAGTCTGAAGTGGCGGGTATTGCCTCGTAACCAGCACGCTCTGGTGCAAGCGACAAGTCCTGTGGATACGAGTAGTGGCTTGTTGAATCGGGACTGCAGTGTTATGCCGGTGTTGATGTTTACCAAAGATCACAAGGCGGAAACCATCGAACGCATCGTCGGTGCGGTGCAGCAATATGACGCGACACAGGGCAATCAAAATCTCCGGTTCAGACTCGCGGGCGGTAATGTGGCAGTTATGGCTGCTACTAACGAAGCCGTGAAGGAGGCCCAGTTTCCGATGCTGATTTACGTGTTCTCGGCCATCATCTTGTTATGTTTATTATCATTTCGCACGTTGACCGGCACACTTTGCATCGTAATCCCTTTGATATTGGTCTCGTTGTTGGCCTATGCATTGATGAGCTGGCTTGGGATCGGTCTGAAAGTCAACACCTTGCCGGTGGTGGCCCTGGGGGTGGGAATCGGCGTCGATTACGGTATCTACATCTTCAGCCGTTTCCAAAGTCTAATCGACGAAGGCAAGGGAATAGGCGAAGCGTATTTCACAACCTTGGCTATTACTGGGGTGAGTGTAATCGTTACCGGCTGCACCCTCGCGATGGGAGTCGCGGCTTGGATTTTTTCGCCACTGCAACTGCAAGCAGACATGGGAATTCTGCTGACATTCATGTTTCTGATGAACATGCTGGGGGCCATCCTGTTGCTTCCCGCCCTCGCATGCTGGATGTTCCACAAACAAAACAGTGTCCATTCGTCCGCATGATTGCGTTTTTAGATAGGGTAATATATCGCCGGTAGTGCGAAGTATTACATCACTGCTAATCCACTGAGCGTTCAAATGGGAGCTTGCGCCAGCGTTATGGGCAATGTAAATCATGCATCCGACCGTGATCGGATGGTTGATAGTCAAATACAGCATCCTTACGACAGCCGTCCACCGGTCGTGGACGACACCGTGCTACGCGCCATGCGCAAGGTGCCGCGCCATCTTTTTGTGCCAGAGGAACATCGGAATCTTGCGTATGATGACAGACCGTTGCCTATCGGTCATGGTCAAACAATCTCGCAACCATACATCGTCGCAATCATGACCGAGTTATTGACGCTCCAATCGGAGCATAGGGTGCTCGAGGTAGGCACCGGATCCGGATATCAGGCCGCGGTATTGGCTGAGATTGCCGCGGAGGTGTACTCCGTCGAGATTGTGGAACCCCTTGCGATCCTTGCGCGTGAGCGGTTGGCGGCGTTGGATTATCGTAACGTGACGGTGCGCGCCGGTGACGGCTATCGCGGCTGGCCGGAACATGCGCCGTTCGACGCGATTATTGCCACCGCGGCCCCGAAGGATGTCCCACAGTCGCTGATTGACCAATTGAAACTGGGCGGACGGATGGTGTTGCCGGTCGGCCCGGCATGGCGCACCCAGATGCTAAAACTGGTGGAACGGCACAGTGACGGTTCCATCACCCGCGACAACATCATGGCGGTGGGTTTCGTGCCGATGATCAAGGATAAGAGTTAAACGTCCCGTATCTGTTTTGGGGTAGCCCCACAGAGTGCGTGGCTGGTGGTGGCGTCAATGGTTCATGAATGGCGTAAGATAGACGCGATCAGGCGCTGGATACGAGGTGGCCGGGTGACCGCAGGTGTTGCGGAAATGTTCGTTGCGAGCGGTTTCGACGGTTGCTCAGTTGGCGATGAGCATCCCGAGATGAGACGGCATCGCGCAGTGACGCGGTTCGGTGGCGCCAGACCGTGCGCGCACATCCAGAGGTGATAACGATGACATCGGGAAAATACCGGATCGAGCATGACACGATGGGCAAGATGCAGGTCCCCGCTGATGCCCTGTGGGGGGCACAGACCCAGCGAAGCTTACAGAACTTCAAGATCGGCACTGAAAAGATGCCACTCAAACTCATCCATGCGTTTGCGCATCTCAAGAAGGCCTGTGCTTTGGTCAATCATCAACTTGGCAAGCTTGATCCGTCACTACGAGATGCGATTGTCAATGCATGTGAGGAGATTCTGTGCGGACAGCATGCAGATCAATTTCCATTGTCGGTGTGGCAGACCGGTAGTGGCACGCAGTCCAATATGAATTGCAATGAAGTGATTGCGAATCGCGCCACCCAAATACTCGGTGGCGATTTCACGACGGAGAAGCAGGTCCATCCCAACGATCATGTCAACATGTCGCAAAGCTCGAATGACACATTTCCGACTGCGATGCACATTGCTACGGTGATCGAGGTCGAAGATGCCCTGTTACCGGCCATTGAGCTGCTGCGCGTTACCTTGGATACCAAGGCTGAGGTCAACGCGGAGATCGTAAAAATCGGCCGCACCCACCTGCAAGACGCGACCCCGTTGACCCTGGGACAGGAAATCAGCGGTTGGTCGGCAATGCTCGCGACCAATATCGCGCAGATCGAACAGGCCCTGGATTACGTGCGGGCATTGGCTATCGGTGGTACTGCGGTAGGCACCGGCATCAACGCCCATCCCGAGTTTGCCGAGCGCGCGGCGGCGGCGGTCGCACAGTCCACCGGCAAGGGGTTTGTCTCGGCCGTAAACAAGTTTCAGGCATTGACGTCTCACGATGCGGTCGCGCATCTTAGCGGCGCGTTGAAGGCATTGGCCGCAAACCTGATGAAGATCGCTAATGACGTGCGTTGGCTGGCCAGCGGACCACGGTGCGGAATCGGCGAGATCTCGATCCCCGCTAACGAGCCAGGTAGTTCGATTATGCCCGGCAAGGTGAACCCCACCCAGGCCGAAGCATTGACCATGGTGGTGTGTCAGGTATTCGGTAACGATGCGGTGATCTGTTTCGCAGCCAGCCAGGGTAATTTCGAATTGAATGTGTATAAGCCGGTGATCATTTATAACCTGCTGCAGTCCATCCGGTTGTTGGCGGATGCGATGCGTTCATTCAACGATCATTGTGCGGTGGGCATCGAGCCGGTCACCGAGACGATTGAAAAAAATCTGCGCAACTCGTTGATGCTGGTCACTGCGTTGAATCCGTATATCGGCTACGAGAATGCGGCGAAGATTGCCAAGACCGCGTTCGCAAATGACATCACCCTGAAACAAGCGGCAATCGACCTTGGTCTGTTGACCGCGGAGCAATTTGACGAGTACGTTGTGCCGAAAAATATGGTGAAGCCCAAAGGTTGAAAGACATCTGGTTTCGTCCCTCCGGGGGCGAAAAATAAAAACTTGGCACAAAAAGTAACTCGACCCGGTAGGAGCGACATAAAAAGTCCCTTGCACATAAGAGCAATGTCTGGGCAAGTTAATTTTTCTTAATCGGCACTTGATCGCTTTAATCAACGCCCGATGCACTCGATTCCGAAAAGGCCGAAACCGGCCA
>CALZGZ010000163.1 GCA_945787105.1 uncultured Gammaproteobacteria bacterium | reverse complement strand
CATTCGACCACGGTCTTGAGAAGCTAAGTTGCGAATATAGCAATCCGAGTCCGATACCAATAGTCATAACGATATGTGCAGCATAATGATTACGGTTTACAAATGTACCGATTACCCACCGGTGACCATCCATGGTTTCCCTGGGTATTAAGTAAAAATCCGAGAACATGGCGTATAAACCAAACACAGATTGCACGAATCCAATTGAAAAGATTGTATACGCGAGAATAACCAATCGTTGACGTGTATCTATCAGAACAAATACTAGAAAGAACAGCGCAACGTATGCGCTGTACTTTAGGGTTTCCTCGAGACTGGTATCACGATCCAAACTCACCGCATAAGCCCGAGCTTGGTTCGAATCGGACACCGCGAGATCATATAGAGTGAAAGTCATCGGAGAGACGAACCTTACGAATGATTCGGGTAGCGGCATGACTTGAAATAATTGATAAACCAGCCACAATGCCATGAATAGCAATATGACTTGAACCGACCGGCATTTAGATGGCGCTTCCGATTGCGTAACGCTGTCAGACACAAGCCACATCAGCAAGATTGTCAACGACAAGATCTCCATAAATTGTATGGACCATTGTGTTCTGCTACCCAGAGGGATCGGAAGCCAGATAACTAATGTCAGCAACAACACATAACATATTACGTTGACTGATCGTGCCACACCCTGCAACACGTTAGTGTCCACTCCTATATTCGGCCTCAATGCTCTTGAATAACCGCTCCAGCCTCTGATTATTTTGCAGTAAAGGTTGTAGAGGAGCTTGCCAGCTATTTCTTATCGCGGTCTCAATTACGATTCTCGATAGCCTTGAATCCTTGAGCGCTTTATCGACGGTTTCGATCACTAGGTGTTGGGTATCTTTCGGCAAGCGATGCCACGTTTGGATACCGACTAATACAACTTGGTGTTGAACCTGCCGTTCCCACGGGCCCAATAGTATTGCCCTATCCAAGGCCAAAATCATTTCCTCATCTATATGGCCCGCCGCAGTTTTTACGCCTGCCAAGATTGCCCATGTCAAACCCCATGATGGGCGTCTGCGGCATGCGGCCTTTACATATCGAATGGCGAGACGGTGAGATTCTCGCGCTAGTTTAGGAGATAACCTTTGGTCAAATGCGCGCCATCGATACAGGCGAGCCAACCGCATCAAAAGATCTACATCCAGGGGATTCCAGAATAGCGCTGTCTCTAGCCGATTTACGGTCGAGGACCAGTGGTTTATGTCTTGAATCCACCCCCTATTGTCCAAGTCCGTTACATATTGGCCGGAGGTGCTCACAACCCGGTTGACCCACGTCGAGATCAAACACCAAGACAACAAGATAGCTGTCACAGCGAAGACGGTGAAGCTCGATGTACGGGACAACTTAAGTGTGGTTGCTACCGAGGAAGCGAGTGAAGTGATTTAGGACGCTTTTTTCGCGAGGGCTTCTTGTTGCTGGTACCCACCGTAATAATGACCGTATTTTCCGTCGTAATAATATGACGCTTTCTTATAACTTACCTTGCTCAGGACAAATCCGATTGGAACAATACTGGCCGCCTCCAAGCGTCGTAACGCGTCGCGCACCATATTCTGAGTCGTATGCTCCGATTGTACTACCATCAATACTGCATCCACGATGTGGCTCAATACAATCGCGTCACTTACCGGCAATATCGGTGCGGTGTCAATGATAATGTGCGAAAAAGTATCTTTCAGCACACTGATCGCGTTTTCCATCTTCTTAGATGAAAGCAGCTCCAAGGGATTGGGAGGAATGACCCCACAGCCCAAGATCGAGAGTTCGGGACAGTCAACATCTGGTTTGATGCTTTCCTTGAGAGACTTGGTGCCCGCCACGAAATCAATCAACCCGCCCTCGATGTCAATTGAGGTTATTTTACCGAGTTTTGGCTTTCTCAGATCAGCATCGATCAGCAAAGTATCGCCAAGTTGCGCCAGCGACAAAGCAAGATTGGTAGCCAAAGTCGTCTTACCCTCCGCTTGCACTGATGACGTAATAAGTATGACCTGTGGTGGATCATCCACGTTGGAATACATAATCCCTGTACGAATATGATTTATAGCTTCGGAAAACGAGGATTTTTTGTCGTTCATGAAATAGCGTTCCGGGCCGATAAAATAACCGCTGTTCGAAGACTCGGTGTTCTTGTGTGAGCTTTTCAAGTGTTTTGAGCTCACCAGAGGTATAACACCGAGTACTGGAAGACTAAATCGTTGCTCGATTTTTTCGCTATTACTAAAAGTGTTATCCAACTGGCCTCTCAGAAAAGCAAGTAACACCCCAATACTGAATCCTATTAGGCTCCATAACGTAAGAATTTGCGCTTTATCCGGTCTAAACGGTGCTTTGGGCGGTAACGCTTGATCTATGACGCGTGCGCTGCTCAGTTGATCTTCCACCGATAAATCGGTCTCCCGGAACTTGTTCAAAAATACATCATAGAGTTCTCGATTTGCGCTCACCTCACGCTCCAATTCCGCTAACGCAAACTCTTTGCTGCGGGTATCCACAACGCGCCTCGAAGCCTCCAACAAGCGGCGCTTCGTGGCATCCAGCTCGGCTAGGGTTGTTAGCATTTTAGGATGCTTTGGACCGTATCGTTTCGCTAGTTCCGAATACTTCGTATTTGCGGCAATCAACTCCTGATTCAATAGTCCCAATTCGTTACTTGTGAGTTGCTCAATGCTCTTCAGGTCTATCATTCCTTCTCGCGACTGAAAATCCTGCAATTTCTGTTCCGACGCCGTAAGTTTTTCACGTAGTTCGTTTAAACGTTCGGTCAACCAATTACTTGCGCGCTTGGCACGATTGAGGCGCGATTCCAACTCCAGTTCTATGTAGGAATTAACTAATGAATTAGCGACATCAGAAGAGAACTTGGGGTCTACAGAATCAAAGGAAACATACACAAGTTGACTATGATCGCCCCCACGAACACTTACACCCCCTTGTATCAAAGCGGCCAATGCTTCGCTTTTTGCCTTTTCTTGTTGAGCGCTCGACGGTCGCTTAATTTCATTCCGTTCAGAATTGTTATCGGCGCGAGAAATGACAAGCTTTTTTATTTCATCGATGATAGAAAAAGTAACACGCGGGATGGGTCCGCCAAGATTCAAAAGATCCATCTTTTGCACGACGCGCTCGGCCACGGCTCGGCTACGCAGTAGATCATATTGCGTCTCATAAAAACGCCACGCCGTCGCATAGACTACCGCACCTTGGCTCGCGGAGGCCAAAGAAGAAAAATCCGGTTCGACCACTATCGTTACAGTTGCACGGTAAACAGGCACGCCGGACATCGCCTTGAGACCACCTATAACGGCCCCCAATAGCGCCATCGCGATAATGCTCCACTTATAGCGCTTGAGAACGCCTAGGTAATCGCCAATGTTGATTCGCGGATCATCGGCTTGAGAAAAAATCATAGGGAACGATGGCGCACGATTATCGTCACCTTTTTTAACTGTCTGAAGTTTTAAATTCGAACTAGAGTCCACTAAAACAGGCTTGCTCCCACTGTAATAACGTCGCCGGGTTTAACGGTGAAATTCAATCCCACTTTTCTTAGTCGAACCACATCACCGCCTTTACTTTCACGAGATATCTGGATTTTTCGTTTTGATGCACGATCGCTAAATCCGCCGGCTAACGCTAATGCCTTTTCGACGGTCAAACCTTTTCTGTATTCGTAGCTCCCCGGGCTCTTTACTTCGCCGTGCAAATAAATGAACTCTTTAATGTCAATTTCAGTCACTTCGGGAATCGTTATCACGTCGCCTGGCAATATCCAGTATTCGAGGTTCACGACCTGCGACTTACCGTTGTCCCGAAGCACGGTGATACCTTCCAGCCTGCCCTCCTTCGACATACCACCCGCTAAGGCTATCGCTTTTTCCACGGTCAGCCCTTCGGTGTAGTCATGGGCACCCCGAGAATTAACGCCACCTTTTACAAATATCGGACGATATTCGACGATTGATACAGACACCTTAGGTTTTCGCAAGAAACCATCGCCTAACAAGGCCGTCAATTGTTGCTCCAAAGATCGCACGGTATGGTTATTGATGCGAATTTGACCGAGCAACGGATAGGAGATGAGGCTATCTGTTGGCACTCTTATGCTGCTTAAACTCAAGTCCGGTTCACCGAACACCCTTACAGATATGATATCACCCGGTGAGATCATATATTCTCGTAGCGCACGGCGTTCGCTGGGTGTCGCTTTTGCAATCATGGTCGACGTAACAGAAGCGGTGGGATTTTCGGTGACGGCGATGGATTGTACTTGGCCGTGTACCCGGTATTCGAGATCGAAGGGAACATCTAAATTATCGGCTTGCACGCTGTTAGCCATCGAAAAACTTGACGCCAGTCCGCTCAACAATACTAGCCACTTACACATAAGATGTGGGATATAAAGATAAACCAATCTGAATCCAACTGCCCATGGGCTATTCTAACGCGCGCCAGTGCCCATGTTAAAATTACCTCGCAAAAAGAGCGACGTGATCTGGTCTTCATACTCGACCGCGGGTTCGTTGGAGTCTCGCTCCACTTCGCCATACTGAGCCGACACATTTAACCAGTTGTTTATTCTGTAGGTCAGCCCGACACCGTAGTCTTTGATCGTGTCTAGCCGATCATCCGGATGATCATCCTCGATGTGATTAAAATAGGCGTATGCTTGCCACGTCGCGGTAAAATCATGTGTCCAGTTCAAGCCAATCAATTCACTGACGAAAAAGCCAGCTCCCGACTCAGTAAACTCCTGCTGCGCAGTTTCCTCGGTGGTGCGCGACGCATAAAGCTCAAATCGGCTATAGGGCTTCGGTTTCCAAGCCAATTTTCCCAAATAGCTCGTGCCATCGAAGTCCTGCACCGCGGGATCGGCCATGTCCTTTTCGAGGCGCCCAACCTTGGCAAGCGCCTCTATCGTTGTCGATGCACGCCAACGTATACCGACATAATAGGCATCTTCTTCACTATTTAGATTTCTGAATTGTCGGGAATAATTAATGTCGGTGTGCCTGGCCTCTAAAAATAAATGGGTCTTCGGTGCGACGTTGTAAAACAATATCCCGTGAACTCGATCATAATCACGATCGCGAAATTCCTGTTCATTGTTCTGATATCTCCATTCGGATTTGCTTGCGCCCACTGCAACTTGAAATTTCTGCGTCGTACGGCCGAAGATGACTTCGCCACCGTAAGTGACGGTCTCAATTTCGTCTGGTTCGTTATCGATGAAAGTTCGGGACCCAGATGCACCGCGCTCCTCGGAACCATCGTGGTATTGTCCGAACACATGTACATCGAGTATCGGCGTCAGGTCAAAACGCAAGGCACCATCCAGGCTTTGGTTGGTCGTGTCTTCATTATCGAGATCATTATGTCGCACTATACTTGCCGCATAAGTGATTCGTCCCCTGTGCCGGCCACCGAAATCATTTTGGTACGCAAGCTCTGGCTGAAACACAAATGCGACATCGCTTATTTCATTGTTGCGGGTACGTCTGACGTTGGTGTGGTACTGTGCGCCAACGCCGAGTGCTGCATATAATCCAACTAACTCCTCGCGCAACGCATCAGCTAGCGGTCTTAACAACCGCTGTGTCTGCGCCGCTGGAGAAACGCCAAACAATAGTTGCTGGTCTGGGAGAGCGTCTGTATCCACAACATTTTCTTGTGCCGGGCCGGGTATCGCCAGCAACATTGCTGCTATACCCGTGGCAAGTCGCGCCGCCTGAATTAAATCCCGGTGACGTCGTTGGCTGTGGTCCAATTGTCGCTGTTGATTCACCATGGTCCGCCCCTAAGAATTGCCTCCTGGCAACACCGGCGAGGGCGGGGGTGGCGGTGGTATTGTTGTCGTCGGTGGCGGCACCGTGGTCGTCGGTGGCGGGATCGTGGTCGTCGGTGGCGGCACCGTGGTCGTCGGTGGTGGTGACGGCCGCGGAAAACCTCCGCCGCCACCGGGCGCAACATAGCCTGGTACTTGCGAACGTGCACCCGGCGGAAGTTGGCAAATCGATGGCTCGGCGCCCGCTGCAAGCGCGGCCGAGCAAATCAGCGCCGTGGTTCGAATCGGTTGACCACAGGGCGGCCGACCGATGTCGTGATACAAAAACACCACCGGTACCTGGCCGACACCAAGCTCAGCCGCAGCGGCAATGCGATCCGGTCCGTTGGCCCATATCCGTCCGTCTCCAGAATTGAACAACGAAATCAACAGTGGTGTATTGAATCCATTGTTCCTGATATCTTGGGTGATTGCTGACCATCTGGCCGGGTCAATGTCTTTCTTGTCTATTGTGCCGAGCAGCTCCATAAGTTCTGCAACGGGGGCGACCATGTGATGGTCACCCACCTGCCGCCATTCCGGGACGGAGGTGAGCTTGAGTCCACGTTTGAAGAAGTCATCGACGATTTCCTTGGCCTTGACATTAGCACTGTAGCGGCTGATCGGTCGGGTGCGCATGTCGTTGTATACGAATACTACAGGTAGCTCACGTACCCCCTCTTGCTGTGCGTTACGTATGCGCTCAGTACCGCTATCTACGACGATTTCGCCGCGGTCTCCATACAGGGAAACAAAGATCGGACGATTGGGAACACTACGTGGGGAGTTGGGTTGCAAGTTGCCCTGCCGGTACCACCAACTATCCTTGAGTAGCCCCGCTAACTCATCGGTCGATACTTTAATGTGATAACCGCCGGCATACCATTCTGGAAACGGGGTAAGACGCATGTTCTGTTCGAAAAAGCGCCGTGCCACCTCGGTAACCGTAGATTGTGCACCGAGTTCACTTGCAGTGTAATTGGTATAGTAGCGATCTGAACTGTCATCACCTTGTATAGCCCAACCTGGTAACGAGGGTAACAATGACACCGCGGTGTCATAGAGTTCTTTTGCACGTTGGGGATTGGATTTGACTGCAAGATAAACAACATCGTTAATCGACATGCCCATCGAAACACCATGCAGCATCACCGATACCGCGGGATAGCCTTGCTTCAACAACGATTGGATTTCGTTAAAAGTCCTTCGATCAATGTCCAAACGGATTGGGTCGCTATCCGATTGAACGTGAATATCGGTGCCAAGTTCCGCCTGGACCACGCATGGTATTGCAGCAATCGATAGCAGAATCCCCAGGATTGTTCTTGTGTTCATCTTAGACCTCGAAAAGCTCTTCATGCTATTAGTTGGATATCGCCGGTAATCTTATATTATTCAGACCGTTATGCAATTTTTCAGGTGCCACTTACCAGCGCCGCGGGCATTGTACAGCCAACAGTTACTCGTACACAAAGCTCGGCTTCGAGCGCTGGCGTCCCACCGCCCCATCGCCATACTTCAACCAATAGCTTAGATGTAAGTTTTTGAAACAACACTATTATTGTGACGGTGAAATCGTTTCCAACCCGTTCATATAGTTGATGAGCACCCGCGGCACACGAATGCTGCCATCGATTTGTTGGTAATTTTCCATTACCGCCACCAACGTCCTGCCGATGGCCAATCCCGAGCCGTTCAAAGTATGAACAAGTTCTTTGTGTCCGGTTGTTTGATTTCTCCATTTGGTGTTCATGCGCCGCGCCTGAAAAGCTTCGAAATTACTACATGAGGAAATCTCACGATAGTTTTGCTGTCCCGGCATCCACACCTCCAAATCATAGGTCTTAGCCGCGGCAAATCCGATATCTCCGGTACAAAGGCTTACCACGCGATACGGTAACTCCAACTGGCGTAATACTGTTTCTGCGTTATCTGTGAGCTCCTCTAAAGCATCATATGACTGCTGTGGCTCGACTACCTGCACGAGTTCTACCTTTTCAAACTGATGTTGTCGAATCATGCCGCGGGTATCCTTACCATAACTACCCGCCTCGCGCCGAAAACATGGCGTGTGGGCGACCAATTTAATAGGTAGCTCCCGAGAGTCAATAATCAAATCACGAACTAGATTAGTTAGCGGAACCTCGGCAGTGGGAATCAAAAACAACTCATCTGTTGTAGTGGCAAACTGATCTTCGACAAACTTCGGAAGTTGCCCGGTACCCAACAGACTGTCTCGGTTAACCAAATATGGTACATAGAACTCTTCATAGCCATGCACAGTCGTGTGTAAATCCAACATGAACTGGATCAATGCTCGATGTAATCGCGCTAATGCTCCATGAATCACTACGAAACGGGATCCAGTTAGCTTTGCAGCAAGATCAAAACTCATCCCATTGACAATATTGCCAAGATCTACATGGTCACGGGGCTCGTATTGGAACTCAGGTTTTTGACCCCAACACCTGATTTCTTGGTTGTCTTTTTCGTCTTTTCCCACCGGCACAGTGCTATGTGTCAGATTAGGAGTTCCATAGTAGATGTCATTCAGGTGCTGTTTGACGCCGTTTAGTTCCGTCTCCAATTCTGATAAACGCGTTCCTAAGTCACCTACTGACTCGATCAGTGAATTGATATCTTCGCCTCGCGCTTTCGCTTCACCTATCAGTTTAGATCTTATATTACGTTCGTTTCGCAGGCGTTCCGACTCTGTTTGCAGGGTCCGACGGCGTTGTTCAAGGTCGAGGTATCGCTCGACATCCAGTTCGAATCCCCGATCGCGCAAGCGCGCGGCTACGCTGTCAGTATCGTTTTTGAATACTTGCGGATCCAGCATCTGTATCGCCGTCTATATGTTGACGTTTGCCGGCCACTGAACCATGTGACCGCTGTCAATATCGTCTTTGAGGTGTGACACAATCATCTCGACTTTACCTGGCTCGTCAAAAAACTCCACCACCAAAGGTAGATCACTTGTTAAATCCAAAAGGTGCGACGAGTGTACTATGCCTGATTTACCGAATCCCGACACGCCACGAAATACCGTAACGCCTCTGACTTTTTCAACGTCGTGAAGCTGCTTCAACAACGGTTCGAGGTGTCTTTCACCTTCAGTTAGGTAGATTCGAACAAAAGTGACGAGCGTGGTTTTCATGAGCCGTTACACATGCCGAGCAAGACTAATACCGATCCATGTTCCCAGAAGACACAGAGACACACTAAATATTATGTTCGCAACCGCGCGGCCATAATAGCCTGTCATTACCAGGTTGAAGGTCTCTAAAGAAAAGCTCGAGAATGTTGTAAAACTTCCTAGCAAACCGACTAACACTGCTAAGCGCCAGGCCTCGGATGCCACTGATCTATCCAAAAACCACACAAATAGATAACCAACCAAGAATGATCCAATCAGATTGACTATTAATGTTCCATACGGAAATCCTCGGCCGAATATTTCATAGACTCCAGACGCGACAAGATAACGTAACACCGCACCGATCGCGCCAGCGGCTGCGATAGCTAACAAATTATTCATTCCACGTTGGATAATTAATGATCGTATAAATAATTATTTTTAATTCTTAGTTTGATCGATCACGTCAACACCGCGAGGAGGCACAAACGCGAAACTGTCATCAGACACCTGCGGATTTTCTACGGCATTCAAGAACTTTATACGCGTGGTCTGCCCAAGATTATCGACAAGTTCTATAACGCGAAGATTTCCATTCTCAAAACCAATTCGCATGTCGGAAAACGCACTGTCTTCTTGTTTAGATTTCATACCAACCCAGGATAGCTTACCGTAGTTTCCTAAATCAGTGACTAAGTAATTTTGGGAAATATTTCCTTTACCCGCCAGTATCGTGGCCGGTGTCTTTCCCAATGTATCCACCAACGGACGCACGGTAACTTGTTCTAGGTCTATATCGTGAATCCAAACTTTATCACCATCACTGATAATTTTCTGTTCCAATGGCGGGTCGTAGTCCCATCGAAAACGTCCTGGACGTTTTATTGTCAACCGACCGACGCTTTCTTCGATTTGATTGAGTCCCTCGTCAAGGACGATCTGTTCAAAACGCGCGGTAAATGTCTCGACGTCACGGAAAAATCGACCAAGACTATCCGTAGCCTTGGGTCCCGGCGCGACAGGCGACGACCAAATGATGGCGGTAAGAACCAGTACTCGGACAACGGACCTCATCAGTATTAAGTATTCGGCGGTGGCGGCGCCAACACCTCACGTTTACCGTTAGACTGTAACGGACCGACCACGCCGGCCTGTTCCATTGCCTCGATCATCCGTGCTGCGCGGTTGTATCCTACCCGAAGCTGTCTTTGAACTGCGGAAATCGAAGCACGCCGTGTTTCCGTGACCAAACGTAACGCCTGATCGTAAAGTGGATCATCTTCCGCGCTACCATTGCTTTCCCCCGCCATACCTGACGACAAGATATCTGATGAATCGGATGCTCCAGTCAATACTTGCGCATTATATTGCGGCTCACCCGCTCGTTTCAGGTACTCTACCACGCGATGGATTTCTTGGTCAGACACGAAGCTACCATGCACGCGAATAGGCGTGCTCGTACCAGGCGGAAGATAAAGCATGTCCCCATACCCCAACAATTGATCAGCACCAATTTGATCAAGCACGGTTCTTGAATCCACTCGCGCGGACACCTGGAAAGCAATACGTGATGGAATGTTCGCCTTGATCAGGCCAGTGATCACATCAACCGACGGTCGCTGAGTCGCGAGTATCAGATGGATGCCGGACGCGCGGCCTTTTTGAGCCAGACGGGTTATTAATTGTTCGACTTGCTTACCCACAACCAACATCAAATCGGCCAGTTCGTCTATGATTACTACGATATAGGGAAGTGGCGACAAGGGCTCAGGGTCTTGCTCCCGCTCGCTAATCAACGGATCTAAGATTGGCTTGCCTTCCGCATTACTGGCTCGCACTTTTCGGTTGAATCCGGAAATGTTTCTTACACCCATCGCAGCCATGAGACGGTACCGACGATCCATCTCAACGATACACCAACGCAAAGCATTAGCCGCCTCCTTCATGTCAGTAACAACCGGAGCCAACAGATGTGGTATTCCGTCATAAACCGAAAGCTCGAGCATCTTCGGATCAACCATTATCAACCGCACGTCTTGCGGCGAGGATTTATAGATAATACTTAACGTGAGCGCATTGATACACACGGATTTGCCTGACCCTGTGGTCCCTGCAATTAACAAATGGGGCATTTTACAAAGGTCCGTGATAACTGGAGCACCGCCAATATCTTTACCTAACATCAGCGCCAAGGGTGTATTCGCGTCTTCGTACGGGCGCGCCGACAAACCTTCGACCAACGCTACTGTTTCCCGAATTTCATTAGGAACTTCAAGACCGATAACGGATTTGCCTGGGATGTTGTCGACCACACGTACGCTGACGACGGAAAGCGCTCGTGCAATATCTTTTGAAAGGCCACCTATCTGGCTCGACTTTATTCCACGCGCCGGTTCAATTTCGAAACGAGTGATGACCGGTCCAGGATGAACCGCAACTACTTCAACGTCGATATTAAAATCAGCAAGCTTTTTTTCCACCAATCTGGACATCGCTTCCAACGTCTGTTTGGAATAGCCCGCATCACGCGGTTCGGGGGGGTCGAGTAGAGTTAATGGCGGAACCACCGATGATGAAGTCGGTTTTGCGTCGAACAACTTCGATTGTTTTTCGCGTTCCAGACGTCCACTTTGAGGTGGTACCTTAATCTTTGGCTCTATGCGCGGCGGCCGCTTTTTATACAGCCTTTCTTTGAATTGCATAACTGCATTCTGTCGTGTCCGACGAGCGCGT
Organism: uncultured Gammaproteobacteria bacterium; assembly: GCA_945787105.1. GTDB lineage: Bacteria > Pseudomonadota > Gammaproteobacteria > Arenicellales > JAANXG01 > CALZGZ01. Next base: position 11,971 of record CALZGZ010000163.1, on the reverse strand, counting down.
TTACCTACGGAACGATCTATCATCGCACCGACCTTGTTTTGAACAATATCGAAAAGTTTGAAAGCATATGCGCCGGTCTTGTCCATTAACCAGAACCACGATAGGCCGGTAAAAAATGTCACCCCGGAAAGAAACATAGTGAGTAGAAATACAGTACTTCCAACGTCTCCAAACGCGGGAGATAAAGCACCCGCCGCTAACGATCCCATAACCCCACCGGCTACATACGGGACGCCTTCCGCCGTATGATAAAAATGTTGATACTCGAGACCACAAGCGCCAATCATCGTCAACAGAAATCCCACACTAACCAGCATCTTTTTTTGAAATTTGGCGGATGTTCCACTGTGCCGTGCCCGATAAATTCTCCAGCCAATAAATAGTATAAGCAACGGAAACAAGAACGCTATGCGGCCAAACCCATGGTGAAGAAAATCTGCTATCCACGCGCCGAACCGACCGCCCATGTTTCGAATTGCGTCACTGACACCGGTATGCGACCACCCTGGGTCTTGCGGTGAGTAACTGACGAGAGACATCAGTAAGTAGAGTGCGACCGCCATGAGTGCAAAGACTCCGCTTTCGCGAAGCATATTCATTATTTTAGGTGGGACGACCGGAGAAGAAACGACCCTTGTGCGACGTGCTTGTGCCATACCTAACGTATTCAGAGCGATAATGTGGTAATAAATAATTGTCCGGTAAGTCAGTACCGTAAAGTACCGGGCTTATAACATGGGATACTTGAGATATGCTCGTGTGAACCCCACATAGATCGTGCCTTTGCTATCGGCAGAAGTGTTGCGTAACATTGACAACTGTTCAACTCCATACCAATCCTTCTTGAGCAAGGATACCATCTTTTCTTTGTAGATAACGTTAATTCGGATTACCCGCTATGGAAGATGTCAAACATTGTCGCGTATTAATACTGGGCTCCGGACCCGCCGGTTATACCGCGGCCATTTATGCCGCGCGCGCAAACCTTAATCCTGTCGTGATTACCGGTATCGAGCAGGGCGGTCAACTCATGACCACAACCGATGTCGATAACTGGCCTGGTGATGTTGAGGGTCTTCAAGGACCAGATTTGATGGACCGCATGTTGCGGCACGCGAAAAGATTTAATACGGATATAGTTTTTGACCATATTCATACAGCTGATCTACAACAGCGCCCTTTTATACTCGAAGGCGACAGTAATACCTATTCAGCGGACGCCTTGATTATTGCTACCGGCGCCTCGGCCAAATATCTGGGTCTACCATCTGAAGAGCATTTTAAAGGCAAAGGAGTTTCAGCGTGCGCTACCTGTGATGGTTTCTTCTATAAAAACCAACCTGTGGCGGTCATCGGTGGCGGAAACACAGCAGTTGAAGAAGCGGTGTATCTTTCTAACATCGCGTCATCGGTAACTTTAGTTCATAGACGTGACAAATTACGCGCCGAGGCTATCCTTGTCGACAAGGTGATGGAACGCACCGGTGACGATGGTAACATCGCTATTGAATGGAATCATATTCTCGACGAAGTATTGGGTGACGACAGCGGAGTCACGGGCATACGCATCCAAAATAAAGAATCTAAAGTCAAAAAGGATATAACCGTTCAGGGTGTATTTATTGCCATCGGCCATACGCCCAACACGCAACTTTTTAAAGACCAGTTAGATATGGCTGGTGGTTATATTCAAGTCCATAGTGGTTCCGACGGCAACGCAACGACAACCAGCATCCCAGGTGTTTTCGCTGCCGGCGACGTCATGGATCATGTTTACCGGCAGGCAGTCACGTCAGCCGGTACCGGCTGTATGGCCGCCCTTGACGCCGAACGTTATCTAGACAGCCTAGAGAGTTGATTATGGTGTCCCATCCTGATCGCAGCCTGTTTCGACGCACCATGAAAGGTGCCACGATCATGAAACAAGACACGATACGCCCATATCGTAAAAAACCGGCGCCATATCCTACGCAAACGCGCAATGATGAACGAGATGTCTTGCGCAACTTACTCAACGGTGACTTTGATCCGAAAGACCACGAAAATGGAGACGAGCTTCTGTTCGTACGCGGGGGTGTACAGCGAAATATTTTTCGAAAACTACGTCGAGGTGAGTATTTAGTCGAGCAAGAGCTTGACCTCCATGGACACAGAGTTTTACAGGCACGTGAGACATTAGTACAGTTCCTGCGCGATGCCAGACTTCATAATCGTCGCTGTATCCGGATCATACACGGCAAAGGGCTTCGGTCACCGGCGAAAGAATCCGTACTCAAACAGAAAGTTTATCACTGGCTAAAACAGCGCGATGAGGTGCTTGCATTCTGTACAGCCCGTTCTTTCGACGGCGGCACCGGCGCGATATACGTCCTATTGAAACGGAAATAACATCATCGCTTTGCGATTTCGTCTAGTAAGACCACCGCATGTGCCGCGATGCCCTCCTCTCTTCCCAGATAGCCCAGATATTCAGTGGTGCTCGCCTTGATACTGATCTGATCTTGTTCAATGCACAAATCGTCGGCAATCAGCAGCCGCATGTTGGAGATATAAGGCGCTAGTTTCGGGAGTTGTGCTATTACGGTTGTATCTACATTAATAACAACGTATCTGTGATCGCTTACAAGCCGATGTACCTCACGCAACAGTTGTCGACTGTCAATACCTTGGAAACGTTCGTCCGTGTCGGGGTAGAGTTGTCCTAAATCTCCCACCGCGAGGGCGCCCAGGCAGGCGTCGCAAATGGCGTGTATCAATACATCGGCATCCGAATGTCCCACGAGACCTTTATCGTGCTCGATGTGGACTCCGCCGATGACCAATCGTCGTCCGGGGACAAGTGCATGCACGTCGAATCCATGGCCGACTCTCATGACTATTGACCGATCGTGGTACGTTGATGGAGATAAAAAGACGCCAAAATGAGATCCTCGGGTATTGTGAGCTTAATGTTATCCACGCTTCCTCGTACAACCTTTGGGTGATAACCGTCATATTCCATTGCGCTGGCCTCGTCAGTAATAAACGCATGGTCAGACACGGCGCGATTCAATGCCTGCTCCAGCAAGCCAAGTTTGAAAAACTGTGGGGTTTGCGCCAACCATAAAGATTCCCGATTGATGCTCAGGTCGACACGGTGCTTAGGATTCACTTTTTTGACGGTGTCAGTCACAGGCACCGCTAATAGCCCGCCATCATCAGAGTGAACATTTTCGATAAGAGTCTGAATACTATCGGACCGGACACAGGGACGGACCGCATCATGCACTAATACCCAGTCTTCCGGATCGCCGCATTGCCGAAGAAAACGGACGCCGTTTATCACCGACTCGGCACGAGTCTTGCCACCCGTTACTGTCCCGAGCAATTTGGAGTGTCGTATGCTTAATTTACACCAATGTGAATCCCGAGCGTGGATACATACCACAATTCCGCTCAGCGCCGGGACCTCCCACAATTGGGACAACGCGTATTCCAAAACCGATCGCCCTTTGATTTTTAAATATTGCTTTGGAACCTCTGATCTCATGCGTTTACCGATACCCGCAGCGGGCACAATCCCCCAGCAGGTCCGAGTTTCTGAATTGCTTGGTTTTGCTGGCGACATATCTACTCGATGGTTACAATGCGTACCCTTTCACAGCAGCGTTATCCGCTTTTGAATCCTGAACCTACTTCTTGCAGCCCGATCTCTCCGTTTGCACCGAGTTTACCTAGCTCTGATCGGCCGCTCATTCATTGGCAGCAGTTGTACGGAAGCAGTCTTGGACTGGCTATTGTGCAAGCGGCAAAACAGCTGGGTGTTGTGATCGTCGTTACAGCCGATACTCGTTCTGCACGACGAGTAGAAGATCAGATCCGGTTTTATTTGAGTGTTTCCAAACCTATTCCGGTGTTCACTTTTCTAGATTGGGAATGTCTTCCTTATGATAGTTTTTCTCCGCATCCGGATATTGTTTCCCACAGACTTCTGACACTGTCTCAATTGCCGAGCCTGAGGCAAGGAATAATAGTCATCGCCGCCGGTAATCTGACGCAACGCCTTGCGCCCCTTGAATATATCCGCGGTCATAGTTTCTGTATACAGGTAGGGGAACATTTAGACACTGATACCCTCAGAGCGCAGCTTCAGACCGCAGGATATCATGCTGTCGATCAAACGATCGCGCCTAGCGAATACAGTGTGCGCGGAGGTTTAATCGATATATTTCCGTCTGGAAGTGAACATCCTTTTCGTATTGATTTATTCGACAACCAAGTGGAATCGATACGCTATTTTGATCCGGAAACTCAAAGATCAAAATATAAGATTGACTCGATACAACTGCTTCCCGCTCGTGAATTTCCGTTGGACGAAGCTGGGGTCAAGGTATTCAGGGGAGCTTTCCGACGCGTGTTCAGCGGCGATCCGCAACGTTATAGTGTATATCGAGATATTAGCAACGGTCTCGTACCCCCAGGCATCGAATTCTATTTGCCGCTGTTTTTTGCGCGCACCGCCTCTTTTGTCGACTACCTACCGGAACGAACAGCATTCGTGTTCGTCGAAGACGTTGATAACGCTTTGAAAACATCCATTGCAGAGATCGAGGATCGCTACCAAAATGCGTCCCTGGACAACGACCGGGCGCTGGTGCCTCCTGACCAGTTATTTTTCAGTACCGATGCAGTGAGAGCCAGCTTGATTCGATATCCTCGCATCCAGGTTCAAGCACTTGTCAATCCAGAACTTTCTGCTTCTTATCGTTATCACTGTCAAGCACCACCTGAATTTTCGATAAACCTTAGGGCGCCTTCACCGTACGCTAAGTTCTATGAATTTGTAGAAGGGTTTCCGGGTCGGATCTTGCTGGTCGCGGAAACCGCCGGCCGCAGAGAGAACCTGCTCGGACTGTTGCGAGATCAATCTTTACCCGCGCACGTAGTGAGTGATTGGGAATCATTCCTTCACTCCTCCCATACCCTCGCGGTGACAGTTGGTTCACTAGAGAATGGTCTATTACTGGACTCCCCGAAGCTCGCGGTTATAACGGAGGGACAGCTCTACGGAGCACGTGTCCTACAAAGACGGCGTCGTAGTACTGCAAGTCAAGATCCTGAATCAGTAATTCGTTCCTTAGCCGAGCTCGAAATCGGCGATCCGGTAGTGCATGACGAACACGGCGTCGGTCGCTATAAGGGACTCAATACCTTAACCATTGAAGAGAATCAAACCGAATTTCTTACACTAGAATATTACGGCGGCGATAAACTCTACATACCGGTGCTGTCGCTTCACAAGGTAAGTCGTTTTGTGGGAGCGAGCGCCGAATCGGCGCCTTTACACAAGCTTGGCAGTGAGGTTTGGCTCAGAGCAAAACGGCGGGCCAAACAACGTGCCCATGACATTGCCGTCGAATTATTGGAAGTGGAGACACTGCGCGCGGTGCGTAAAGGGACTCCTTTTCCTCCGCCCGACGCTGCATATATGTCTTTTAGTGCAACATTTCCCTTCGAAGAAACACCAGACCAACTACAAGTGGTTGAGGATGTCATTGCAGATATGTGCAGTGATAAACCCATGGACCGTCTTGTATGTGGTGACGTAGGGTTTGGTAAGACGGAAATCGCCTTGCGAGCAGCCTTTGTTGCTATTCAGGGAAACAAGCAAATTGCAGTTCTGGTACCAACAACTCTGTTGGCGCAACAACACTATTACAATTTCACAGACAGGTTTGCGGATTCACCGGTAATAATCGAGTTGTTGTCCCGGTTCCGGAACCAAAAACAACAGTCAGAAGTCTTATCAAAGTTAAAAAAAGGAGCTGTTGATATCGTAATCGGTACACACCGGCTTTTACAGCGGGATGTGAGGTTCAAACGTTTAGGATTAATCATAATTGATGAAGAACATCGCTTTGGAGTACGTCAAAAGGAACAGCTGAAAAAACTGCGCGCGCAGACTGATATCTTGACGCTAACCGCAACACCGATACCGCGTACTCTAAATATCGCGCTGTCTGGATTGCGTGACATCTCAATCATCGCCACTCCTCCGAAGACGAGACTATCGATCAAAACATTTGTTCGCGAATGGAATAAAGCAATGATCCGGGAAGCCTGCATACGTGAGCTGAGGCGTGGCGGTCAAGTATATGTTTTGCACAACGAAGTGCGAACCATTGACAATATCAGCGAAACCATGAAAAAACTGCTTCCGCAAGCAGACATTCAGGTGGCCCACGGACAAATGCGGGAACGCGAACTTGAGCAAGTCATGAGTGATTTTTACCACCAGAGATTCAGTATTTTAGTTTGCACTACAATCATCGAAAGCGGGATTGATATTCCCACTGCAAACACAATCATCATCAATCGCGCCGACCGCTTTGGTCTGGCTCAACTACATCAATTACGAGGTCGCGTCGGTCGGTCACATCACCAAGCTTATGCATTTTTGTTAATCCCTCCTCGTAGAACACTTACAGTGGATGCGGTGAAGCGGCTTCAGGCCATTGAGTCGTTGGAGGACCTAGGCGCCGGTTTTGCTCTTGCATCACACGATCTCGAAATTCGAGGAGCTGGAGAATTGCTTGGTGAATCACAGAGTGGGGCCATCGACGAAGTTGGATTTACGATGTATTCAGAATTCCTGAATCGTTCAATAGCGACAATCAAATCTATGGATGCGAGACCTGCGGTCAACTTGGACCTGGAAAAACCCGCGTTCGAAATCAACCTCCATATCCCGACATTGTTCCCAGCCGCATACTTGCCTGATGTTCATCTGCGTCTAACAATGTACAAACGCATTGCCAACGTCACGAGCTCAGAGCAACTAAGAGAGCTCGAGATAGAGGCGATAGACCGTTTTGGTCTGCTGCCACAACCGGCAAAAATGTTATTCAGGCTCACCGAGCTGCGGTTACAACTGGCGCCCCTCGGGATCAGTCGCGTGGATATCGGCCCCAAAGGAGGTCGAATCGTCTTCGAAGAAAATCCAAACATTGATCCCGGCCGTTTAATCGAGCTACTGCATTCGAATCCGCACAAATACCAAATGGCCAATTCCACCACATTTAAACTAATCGATGATTTTTCTGATCCGGAATCCCGATTTCAGGCCATCCAAGAGTTATGTGAGATACTGAATTAATCGGCTGTTGCCAGCGCGGGGAAAAGCACATCCTCGTAACCAAAGTCACGCATGTCACTGATCCGCATCGGATACAGTATACCGTCCAAATGGTCACATTCGTGTTGCACAACTCTGGCATGAAAGCCCTCCGCTTCGCGGTCAATTGCTTGTCCATACTGGTCGAAACCGGTGTAACGAATGCGCCGATAGCGGTCTACCTTCCCACGCATACCCGGCACACTCAAACAACCTTCCCAGCCTGACTCCATATCGGCAGACGTAAACTCTAAAGTGGGATTAACGAGCACCGTGATGGGAATCGGCTCAACCTCTGGGTAGCGAGGATTACTCTGCAAACCAAATATCACGACGCGCCTGGGAACGCCGATTTGCGGTGCCGCCAATCCGGCACCATCCAACGCCGCCATCGTATCGAACATGTCCGCGATGAGGTTATCCATTTCCTCACTTTGGAACTCCAGTACCGGCTGTGATCTTTGAACCAGAAGTGGGTGACCCATTTTCAGAACCTGCCGAATTGCCATGCTCACAACAAGGTCGACGAAACTGCTATCATACTTGCCTCGATTAGCACTGCGGATTCTTCGAGCCGTGAAAAAAAAGTACTGGATTCAGGTAGTAAGCCTGATATTTACATTGTCGAACGTGGTGTCCGTCTGTGCGCAGATGGACAGCCGGAAAACGTACTTAATTGAGGTTATCGTGTTTGAGCACAAGGGACCCGATTCCGCCGACAATGAATTGTTCGGGCGCCGGATCGAATTGGACCTCGATGAACCTACGTCAATCAGCGATCCACAGATTGAGGCGCCCGCGTTAAGCTTCGTGCAAACGGGAACGTTGGGAAATATCATTGCCGATCTAAGCAGAAGTGCACGGTACAACCTGCTAAAAAAGGTGGCGTGGATACAACCAGCTGTAAACAAGAATGACGCGCCCGTAGTATCCATTGGCGAACAACAAAATTTATCAGGTCAAGTACGATTTTATTCAAAAAAGCTATTATTCATTGAGCTTGAATTACGTTTTAACCGGCCGATGACAAACATTCCTGACACTACCGTACCCTATTCCTCGCATTACTATCAAACACCTGTTTATCTAATAAAAGAGACACGCCGCCTGAAATTGAACGAAATCCATTATTTCGATCACCCGCGCTTTGGAACCTTGGTGAAAGTGAGTCGCTGGACTCAGCAATCGTGATCCGCCCGTATATGTCATCAACCCAGCGACAATATGCGCGCTACCCACTTCCGGGACGTATCGGATCGGGTAGCTCGAAACCTAATTGCTCGGCTTTTGGCACGGCAGCTACCAGGATGTCTAATAATCGATCCGTACCTCGCGCGTATACGTTCTCTATCTCTGATCGGGTCACTACACCTTGTCCACGGCCTGCGGCGTGATTTACCACGAGTGCGATGGAGGCGTAGCATAAACCCAGTTCTCGGGCCAAGGCCGCTTCCGGCATTCCTGTCATTCCGACAATGTCAGCTCCGTCACGCTCCAATTTACTGACTTCCGCGCTGGTCTCCAGTCTTGGTCCTTGGGTCGCAGCATACGTGCCATGTTTTACCACATCTACATTTGCTTCCGTCGCACTGTGGATCAATAGCTCTCTCAATTCCTCACAGAAGGGGTATGTAAAGTCAATGTGTGTAACCGGTTCATGGTCCTGAAAAAACGTGTGCGCACGATTTTCTGTGTAGTCTAAAATCTGATCTGGAATGGCAATGACGCCAGGTCCATACCGATTCCCAATTCCACCCACAGTCGCAAGGGAAATCACGATGTTTGCGCCAGCCGTCTTCAGGGCCCAAACATTTGCGCGGTAATTGATTTCGTGGGGCGCGATGGAATGCTTCTGTCCGTGCCGCGCCAAAACCACAATATTCGTTCCTGCTAATGTGTGCCGTCTTAAACTCGCAGAGGTTGGCCCGTAAGGTGTAATGCCGGTGTCAAGCGAATCAACTTCACCCGATGACTGCAATCGGCTTAATCCGGAGCCGACAATAACACCGACTCGCCCCATCAACTCTCGGCTAGGGCATATACTTCAGGCAAGTTTCTAAACCTCCCTCTGTAATCCATCCCGCACCCGAACACATATCGATCCGGTACCTCCAAGCCAAAAAAATCGACTGAAGTCACGGCTGACGGTTTGCGTTTCTTCACTAACACTGCTTTCAATGTTCGGCTCGCCCCCCGCTCTTTCAAGTGCTTCTCAATTTCCAATAAGGTCGTGCCTTCATCGAGTATATCGTCGACGACCAGAACCACGCGATTCTCGACTTGACCATAGACGTTTGTCAACCAATCCAAATCACCACCGCGCGTTCCATCCCGATACCGAGACACATGCACATAACCAATGTCACATGAGAGTTTGAGTCGTGCTATCAACCTTCCCGCTACTACGATCCCACCAAGCAACACGCACACAACTAGCGGCGATTGTCCTTTGAGGGCACGGTTTATATCATCAGCGAGTTTGTCAAACGCAACACTAACCTGATCCGCATCGTATAACAATTCCGCATTACCAGGTATGTCGCTGCTCTCACTTGGCCATGAACTTTGGATATCTTTAGACTCTGCCATATTCATCTTCAAATCGGACAATATCATCTTCGCCAAGGTATGACCCTGTTTGCACCTCTACCACCTCTAAAGGTACTTCTGCCAAATTTTCAAGTTTGTGTTTGGTATCTATCGGAATATAGGTAGATTCGTTTGATTTCAATATCAAAGTCTCGTCTCCGCATGTTACATTGGCTACACCACTAACAACTACCCAGTGCTCAGAGCGCTGCCGATGAAGTTGAAGCGAGATGCTGGCACCCGGATTAATTACAAGCCTCTTTACTTGGAAGCCGTTACCACTATCTAGAGTCTGGAAACTCCCCCAGGGTCGATAGACCTTAGTGTGAACCACGGCTTCGGATCTGCTGTGGTCATTTAGTTCTTGAACAATAGCCTTGACGTCTTGATCACGATCCTTGTCCGTCACCAGCACTGCGTCATCCGTTTCCACAATAATGACATTGTCGATTCCTATCACAGCAACCAGTCGCTGCTCCGCACGAATATAAGAATTTTTAACATCACGGACAATTATATCTCCATGAGTAACATTACCCTCCTCATCTGGGCTCATCACTTTTTCTAACTGCGACCAGCTGCCAACATCACTCCATGTCGTATCGAGAGGCACGACAATCGCATTCTTGGTGTTTTCCATAATTGCGTAATCAATCGATTCATTTTGACATTTGGAAAATGGAACTGGATCAATTCGCGTAAAATTCGTGTCTCGAGTTACATTTTCGGTTGCCTCAACGCATCGTTGATAAATTTCGGGTCTCCACGTTTTGATCTCGTCCACATAAACATCATTACGGAACATAAATATTCCACTGTTCCAATAATATTCGCCGCTCTGTACGAAACCTTCTGCCACCGCTTGAGTTGGTTTCTCGAGAAACCGATCTACCTGAAAACCACGATCACCGGCCAATGCTTTTCCTCTTCGTATATAGCCGTAACCGGTTTCCGGCCGATTCGGCACAATGCCGAAGGTCACTAACTTGCCTTGACCCGCATTATGCGCGGCGATTTCTACTGCGTTACAAAACTTCTTGTCACTTACGATTAGATGGTCCGACGGCAATACTAATAAGGTTACAACCCCATACAACTGACGTGAATACAGCGCGGCAACCGTAATCGCAGGTGCAGTGTTTAATGCCTTGGGTTCCAAGACAATTTCCATCTCCTGCACGCCGCTATTCATCAGTTGGTCCGACACCAAGAATCGATGATCTTCATTACAGAGAACCATTAGTCTATCGTTGGTCGCTACTTGGCGGGCCCTTTCTACGGTTTGCTGCAATAAAGTTTCTGATCCCGTAAGATCATGAAACTGCTTCGGAAACAAATGACGTGAAACCGGCCAGAGTCTGCTGCCAGAGCCGCCCGATAAAATCACCGGAACTAACATAGATTAACCTGTGAGCGTATCGCCGACGACCAACATCTCTGAATCAGAGGCATCATGTCTATTGTGCGCTTGCGAGAATTCAGGAACTAAATGTGTTAATAAACTAACCAACACTTTCTCGTCGAAGTTTTCCACCGCGTTTTCCACCCGCGCAATTATTGGTTCAACCACCTTCCACTCGACTTCTCTGCTTGACGCAAGCAGGATCTTGTCATGTTCAGTGTCGGAGAGCGCCTCTTCCGAGTGAAACAACTCCTCATATAGTTTCTCTCCGGGACGTAGACCGGTGTAGACAATTGCGACATCGTCACCAGGAATCTTCCCAGAAAGTTTGATCATTTGCTCTGCCAGATATCTCACTCTTATTGGTTCACCCATATCTAAAACATAAATTCCGCCTCCACTCCCGACAGTGCTCGCCTCGAGAATCAATTGGGTGGCCTCAGTGATTGTCATAAAATACCGCGTGACGTCAGGGTGAGTAACAGTCACCGGTCCGCCTTCTTTGATCTGCCTCTGAAATAGAGGGACGACACTACCTGCAGAGCCTAAGACGTTGCCAAATCTGACGGTGACGTATTCTGTATCAGACTGTGTGTCAAGCGCTTGACAATATATTTCGCCTACTCGCTTACACGTACCCATTAGACTAGTCGGATTTACTGCCTTATCGGTCGAAATCAATACGAATGTCTCGCATTTACTTTCCGAAGCCTGCCTTGCAACAACACAAGAGCCGACAACATTATTTTTTACGGCCTCTCTGAGTTGCCCTTCCAGCAATGGGACGTGCTTATATGCAGCCGCGTGAAACACAATTTGCGGCGTAT
>CALZGZ010000162.1 GCA_945787105.1 uncultured Gammaproteobacteria bacterium | reverse complement strand
ATCGGCCAAATTGTCGTCAACCTGGTAAACAGTGCGATCAAGTGCATGAGCCTAGGTGGCGTCATGGTCAGTGCGAAGCCTAAGTCGTGTTACGGTTCGCAGGTAATGGTTTCGATTCTAGTGATGGATACCGGTATCGGGGTCGCTGCGGCAGAGACAAAACATTGTTCGTGCCAACCCAGCAGTTGGACACCAGTATGCACCGATTCGAGCTCGAGCGTGTGCACCACCATGTTGCCTGCAAGCTGGTAAAGTAGACTCTGAGAAAAGCAGGTGGGAATTGAGTTTCGACCCCACGCAGTAAACATAAAAAGCCCGCGCCCCTTGCGGGACACGGGCTTCAGGTTGCGCCGAAGCGCACCAGAGGGCACTCGGTCAGACTGGGTGCTGGTGACCAGTTTGTTGACACGCTCTGGTCGGCCGCCATCCGGTCTCGAATCAGGCGTTAACGCCTGATTTCACACGCTGTGTACTGGTTTTGTGCACCGCAGCATTGCTGCTTTGCAGCATAGAATACGCGCGGCGGTGTGTCAACCCCGATTGGCGCGACACACCTCGCTATCCCGTCTCGTGCGCCACGGCGAATGGCTCCCCAGCCCCGCCGCGGACCCGCGTTTATCGGCGGGCCATTACTTGTTTTTCTTGTCGCCCTGCTTCGTGTTGTTGTCGAGGGTCAACCCGGCGGCACGGAAAAACTGATTTTGCATGTCGTGCCAGATCTTGAGATTACGCTGGGTCATTTCACTGATGGCAGAGATGGGCTTGCCTTGCATCTCCATGGCGGTGTGTATCTGTTCCTGAAATGCCTTTTGTTGCTGATCGAACAAACTCAGGCTGCGTTCCAAGTAACCGCTGAACGCGTCTTGCATGGATTCACCATAAAAGCGAATGAATCGCATCAGGACATCTGTGGTGAACAACGGTTTACCGCCACTTTCCTGGTCGGCGATTATCTGCAGCAAGATGTTGCGGGTTATTTCCTTGCCCGAATTGGCATCACGCACCTCGAAATTCATGCCGTCCAGCACCAACTGCTGCAAGTCGGCGAGGGTGATGTAGCGGCTGACTTCGGTGTCGTATAGCCTTCGGTTCGGATATTTTTTGATGATGCGTGGTTTAGCCACGACTGCCTCTCTATAGTTAGTACATATGTTGGCCGCCATTGATGGATAACGTCGATCCGGTAATGAATCCGGCGTCGTCGGAAACCAGAAACGTTACACTGCGTGCGATCTCGTCGGCTTCTCCGAGCCGTCCCACCGGAATAGTGGCAATGATTTTCGCCAATACCTTTTCCGGCACCGCGCGCACCATTTCGGTACCGATGTATCCCGGCGCGACTGCATTGACGGTAATACCCTTGGCGGCGCCTTCCAAGGCAAGGGCCTTGGTGAATCCATGTATGCCGGACTTGGCGGATGCATAGTTGACCTGACCATATTGGCCTGCCTGACCATTCACCGACCCGATGTTGACGATGCGGCCGAATCCCGCAGCGCGCATGCTTTCGATCACGCACCGGGACATATTGAAGCACGAACTCAAGTTAGTGCGGATTACGGCCTCCCACTGCTCAAAACTCATCTTATGCAAAGTGCCGTCCCGGGTGATGCCGGCGTTATTCACCAATATCTCCACCGGCCCAAGCGCCGCCTCTACTTGTTTCACGCCCGGTTGGCACGCCGCCATATCGCCGACGTCCCATTTGAAAGCGGGGATACCGGTGGCTTGGGTGAATTTCGCCGCCGCTTCTTCATTACCCCCGTAATTCGCCGCTACCTTGTATCCGGCATCTTGCAGGGCCACGCAGATCGCCTCGCCTATGCCTCGGGTGCCGCCGGTTACCAGCGCAACTCTAGCCATGGTTGCCTCCTCGATTGATGGTTCTCAATCTATGTTCTAGTTTATCGTTCGACGGCGATCGCAACGCCTTGACCGCCACCGATACATAAGGTCGCGAGTCCCTTGCTCGCATCTCGGCGTTTCATCTCATGCAGCAGGGTAACGAGTATTCGCGCACCCGACGCACCGATTGGATGTCCCAGGGCGATGGCGCCGCCGTTCACGTTTACTTTACCAGTGTCCCAGCCCAGCTCACAGTCCACCGACAACGATTGCGCCGCAAATGCCTCGTTGGCTTCGATCAAATCCAACTCGTCGATGCCCCATCCTGCTTTTTGCAGACAAATCTTCGACGCCGGGATCGGCCCGGTGCCCATGATCGCCGGGTCTACGCCGGCGCTGCTGTAAGCCACCACCCGTGCCAGTGGCGCGAGCCCCAATTCTTTGGCCATGGATTCGCTCATCACCAGTGCCGCCGCGGCGCCGTCATTGATGCCGGATGCGTTGCCGGCGGTGACGCTGCCGTCTTTCTTGAATGCGGGGCGCAGTTTTGCCAGACCTTCGGCGGTGGTGCCGTGGCGCGGGAACTCGTCGCTGTCGAAAACAATCGGCGCCCCCTTACGTTGCGGGATCTCAACGGCAACGATCTCATCCTTGAAGCGGCCGGCCTTTTGCGCCGCCTCGGCTTTCTGTTGCGATGCGGCGGAAAATTCGTCCTGTTGTTGCCGGTTGAATTCGTATTTGTGCACGATATTTTCTGCGGTCACGCCCATGTGGTAGTCGTTGAAGGCGTCCCACAGACCGTCGATGATCATGCTGTCGATCATCTTCCAGTCACCCATCTTTACGCCATTGCGCGAGTTGGGCAACACATGGGGCGCCAGACTCATGCTCTCCTGCCCACCGGCGATCACCACCTGAGCGTCGCCGCAGCGAATCGCCTGGGCCGCAAGATGCACCGCCTTCAGTCCGCTGCCGCATACCTTGTTGATGGTCATCGCCGGCACCGTGTGCGGCAGGCCCGCCTCGATCATCGCCTGACGAGCGGGATTCTGGCCAACACCCGCAGTCAATACCTGGCCCAAAATAATCTCGTCGACCTGTTCCGGTTTCACGCCGGTGCGGTCCAGCAAGGCGGTGATCACTTCGGCGCCCAGGGTGCTCGCCGGCAGGCTGGACAGGGCGCCGCTGAAATTGCCGATCGCCGTGCGCACGGCATCGACAATGACTACGTTATCGGTCATTCTTCGCGTCTCCTCGTGAGGTGTCCTGAATGATATGTCTCGGTTGTCGAAGGGGAGAAAGCGGAAGCAGGCCCGTGGACCCCGCTGGCGCTTTGCCGGCTCGCCGGATGTGAATTGTTGACGATGTGCTTAGGGTATAATAGTTTGCTGCGCCGCACAATCGGTTTGCTGAAGCCGTCGTTGCGGCAACCGCCGGCAACCGCTGACCTACGAGCCGGTTCTTTGGGCTAATCGTGATGACAAACAGTATGCACGGTCAATGGTGGGACCAGTGGCTGCGGAACTGGCAGGCGCTTGCCGCACCGCAGCGTCCCGCGAATCCGTGGGCGGCCGCATTGGATGAATGGTCGCGTGTTGTCTCGCCCCCCACGGGCACCTATGCCGATGTCTTCGCGCGCATGTTGGCCCACGGCAAATCGTTCTTCGCGTTCGGCGACGCGTTGGGCAAGTCCTTTGAGTCACAAGGTAAAGGTCTCGATGGCCAGGCACTGTTCCTCCGCTCCTTGGAAAACTTGAAGCGGGGATGGGACGCGCAGCTGTGGCCAGGCGCCGCGGCACCGGCGGCGAGCGGGTTGTGGCAGTTGCCGCTGGAGTCCTGGCAACACACCGCGTCGACCTTGACCGGTATGTCCATGGACGCGCTGCACGGGCCGGCCGGTAGCGCGCCCACCTTGCCGTGGATGCAACAGCAACTCGAAAGGATGCTGGCGATACCCGGACTGGGTTACACCCGGGAACACCAAGAACAACTGCAAAAACTCGGTAGCCTCATGATTGCGTATCAAAAGGCATTCAACGAGTACACGGTTGCCTACGCGGACATGGGCAAACGGTCCATCGAGCGCGTCAAAGCGCGCCTCAAAGAACGGGAAGCGGCGGGCGAGGCGCCGATCGAATCGACCAAAGAGTTGTTCGATCTTTGGGTCGATTGCAGCGAGGAGGTGTATGCAGAATTTGTGATGAGTGACGACTATGTGCGACTACATGGAGAAATGACCAACGCGTTGATGACGCTCAAGAAGCAAGAACGAACCATGTTGGACGACAATCTCGAGGCGATGAATCTTCCAACACGCCGCGAGATGGACACACTGCTGCAGCGATTTCAGCAGACGCGGCGCAACGAAAAGGCGCTGCAATCCGAGATGCGTGCGCTGCAGACCACACAAGAAGAGCTTCAGGCGCGCATCGTGGCACTGCAAAAAAGCCCGAGCGCCCGCAAGAATAAAACCTCCAAAACCAAATCCAAAGCCAAGAAAAAGCGGACCTGATCGAGCGCACCTATGTCACCAGTTCAGTTCCGACCGGATCACGTCACTCAGGAGATGTTGGACTACGCCAAGAAGTTGGGCGAGGGCATGGAAACGCTGTCTAATCTCGGGCCGATCGAAACCGGCGT
Organism: uncultured Gammaproteobacteria bacterium; assembly: GCA_945787105.1. Lineage (GTDB taxonomy): Bacteria > Pseudomonadota > Gammaproteobacteria > Arenicellales > JAANXG01 > CALZGZ01. Next base: position 13,691 of record CALZGZ010000162.1, on the reverse strand, counting down.
CACGCCGCGGGACCCCGTCTACGAGGAGGACAAGCTGGTGTTGTACCGCTACCGGCATCCAAACGGCAAGCCGCCGCGCAACCCGGTACCGGTGCTGATCGTCTACGCGCTCGTCAACCGGCCCTATATGACCGATCTGCAGGAGAACCGGTCCATGGTGCGCGGGTTGTTGGACGCCGGACTGGATGTCTACCTCATCGATTGGGGTTATCCTGATCGCGCCGATCGTTTTTTGACGTTGGACGATTATATCAATGGGTATATCAATCGCTGTGTCGACGTAATCTGCCGCCAACACCGACGCGAACGAATCAATGTCTTGGGAGTCTGCCAGGGGGGAACGTTCAGCCTGTGTTACGCCGCCATCCACCCACACAAGGTCAACAACCTCATCACCATGGTGACGCCAGTCGATTTTCAGACCCCGGACAACATGTTGAGCCGCTGGGCACAGCAGATCGACGTGGATCTGGCGGTGGATGCGATGGGCAACGTGCCGGGGGAATTGTTGAACTGGACTTTCCTGACCCTCAAGCCGTTCCGGCTCATGACGCAAAAGTACGTGGACACCGTCGATATACTGCGCGACGAAAAGGCGGCGAAGAATTTTATGCGCATGGAGAAATGGATTTTCGACAGCCCCGATCAGGCGGGAGAGGCGTTTCGTGAGTTCGTGAAACAGTTCTTCCAGGAAAATTGCTTGATCAACGGAAAAGCGCGCATCGGTGAACACCCGGTCTCACTCGAGAACCTCACCATGCCGGTGCTGAATATCTATGCCAGCGAGGATCACCTAGTGCCGCCGGCGGCATCGAGGGCCCTCAAGGGCCGCATCGGTACCCAGGACTATACCGAGTTGGTGTTCTCCGGCGGTCACATCGGAATCTATGTCAGCGGTAAGGCGCAAAAGCAGGTGCCGCCGGCAATCGGGGCGTGGCTCGCGGATCGGCCTTAAGAAAGATAGAGGCCGGGGTCGCCGACTCCGACATATCGTTGGCCGTGCCGGTTCCCTGCTGTTATTCCGGACTTTCCTCTTGTCATTCCGATCGCAGTGAGGAATCTCACCGTGTCGGACGTTGGTGGCACTTTGACAGGGTGAGATCCCTCGGCCTTCGGCCTCGGGATGACAACGAAGAAGCGCGCCTCGGGATGACAACGAAGAAGGGCGCCTCGGGATAACAACGAAGAAGAGCGCCTCGGGATAACAACGAAGAAGGGCGCCTCGGGATAACAACGAAGAAGAGCGCTCCAGGATGACAATAGTAGGGCCTCAGGACGACAATTTCTGCATGAACTCGGGTTGCGTCAATGCGGCGCGATGAATGCCGGCATTGTAATAACGGGTCGTGACGATTTTCGCCGGCGCGTCAGGTTCGCGAAATTCGGCGTGTGGATGCCGCCCGCTCGCTAGGGTTGCCGACCACCAACCCGACGGGTAGGCGCACTGCGGAAAGTGCAAGGTCGACACACGTTGAAATCCGGCCCTGCCCATTTCCGCGTGGATCGAGTGGATCAGCTCGAGATGAATCAACGGCGACTCACTTTGAACGATGAGCACACCCTCGTCCCCGAGGACGCGGCGGCAGCTGGCATAGAACGGCGCCTGAAACAAACGCGCCGCCTGACCGATGGGATCGGTGGAATCGACAATGATGATGTCGTAGGCTCCGGGATCGGCCTGCGCCACCCATGCAACGCCATCGGTAAAGTTCAGGCTTGCCCGGGGGTCGTTGCTGGCCGCGCACAGCTCGGGAAAGAATCGCTCGCTGACTCGAGTGACTCGTTCGTCGAGCTCCACCAACTCCGCGGCAATCACCTCGCGATGTTTGAGCACCTCACTGAGACATCCACAGTCGCCGCCCCCGATCACCAGTACGCGCTCGGGGTGCGGATGGGTGTACAATGCCGGGTGAGACATCATCTCGTGGTAGATGAAATTATCCCGCGCGTTCAGCATCATAAACCCATCGAGTACGAGCAGGTTGCCAAAATTTGACGTCTCGTAGACTTCGATGGTTTGGTAACGGGAGCGCTCGGTATGCAGTTTTTTGATGACGCGCAACGAGAACGCAGAACCTGCTTCGTCGCACACTTCGGTAAACCAGTCGCCGTCTTTAACCCGCATATTGCACCGAGGATCCCGGATGATGGCGAAGGGGTCGGGCGACTGGACGCCGCGCTGGAACGAAATGCATAGCTGTAGCTTTGGATTGAATGAAGTTCAAGTCCAGGCGTTCGAGACCGAGCCAGCGCCGGAATAGTCCCGCGACTATTCTCCCTAAATAACCCGCTGACTCGAATGTTGCCATTTCATCGAAGTGACACTGCGCCGCTGTTAGCTGGGCACCCAGAATAGTCGCGGGGCGCCTTGGTGCAATATGCGGGATTATTGGCACACAAATGCCCCCGCCTATTCTTCGGACCCGGTGCTGTCAATGAAGTTTGCTTCGTCATCCGCCGGCGATTCGCTCGCCAACACCACCCCGGCGAACACCGCGCCGATCTTGGTCACGCGATGGTCAACGGACACGGATTGAATGCGGTGCACCGGCCAGCCGCGCGCCTTAAGTCCTTCCTCCGCCATGCGGCGCACCACCGCCTCGGCATCCTCGCGGTGGCCATGGGCGTTGTACTCCATGATTAGCCCGGGTTGCGCGGGGTCTTCCGGCCACGCGGCGACAATGGCCGCGCAGATGATCGACCCGGGAATGTCAGACTCCATCGAGGCATAGGCGACCGGCACCAGTGAGCCCGGCGGTAAAGTCAGTTGCGACACCGGTAATTCCCGCGACCCCGGGGGGACGATGGACGATACCTTGATCAAGTTGGTATTCCCGATGCCGGCGTCCAACAGCGCCGCGTCGAACGCGTTGAGCGGGGTGAAGCCCTCGCTGGCACCCGTCACAAAAGTATGCGTCGTGGGTGTGGTGATGATCACCGACTACTTGACCAATGACAATTGCGCGTGCTGTTGGTCGTTGCTCACGGTGCGCATCATGTCCACTTGTCCACGATGAATCTCCATTGTGGATATCTGTCCCGCCGCGAACATCTCGCGTAGATGATCGAAGGCAGCCGCGGCCAATATGTCATCACCACAGGTGAATAAATCCACCGCCGCATAGCCGTACTCGGGCCATGTGTGCACGGCCAGATGGCTCTCGGCGATGATGACCGCACCAGACACGCCATGGGGAGAGAAGTGGTGAAAGGCCCGCGAAACGATGGTGGCGCCGGCGATCTGCGCAGCGTCGACCATGGCCTGTTCGATGAACTCGACGTTGTCGAGTCGAGTGCGATCGCAGTCGTAGAATTCAGCAACTATCTGATTGCCTAGTGAGCGCATCGGCAAGTTCCCCAGTTGTTGATGCGGGGAGGCTTCCACCCCGACCAAGTTAAACCAGTAGTAACTCCCGTGCACCCCCGGACAGCCTGTACCGCCTTCGGTGCCGTGGAATAGGGCGCGGAACTATAGCCGCGTTCTTACTCTAATGCAACGCGGTTTAGGCGCGCCGATTAGCGGCCTGCGGGCGCCAACGCTACTCGCCGGACAGCCGCAATGGCAGGCTGCTGATACCGAGTTTAGACAAACGTTGTTTATCGTTTTTCATCTTCCGCTTGCTCGAGTACGGTCCCAGGCGCACCCGGTAGTACACGCCCTTGCCTTCAATAACCACCTTTTGCACTTTGGGTTCAAAACCCGACAACGCGAGCTTGGCCTTGAGCCGGTCGGCATCCGCGTAGTTGGCGTAGGATGCCGCCTGCAACATGTACACCACCGGTTTGGTGCTGCGTTTGGGCTCGACTTCGACATCCTTGAAGTCATCCGGCATGACCCGCTCAATTTCCGGCAACACCGTGTAGAAATCAAATTTCGCGGTGGGTGGGGGTTTGCGCGCCGGGACGCTGGGCCGTTTGGGTTCACCGGTGACGATGCGGTTGCGGTGTTGCTCATACAGTGCCTTCAGGCCGGTGCCCAATTGTGTCCCGTCGCCGCTTTGCGTGCCCATATACAACGCCGCCAATATGGCTCCGGAGACCAGGCCGATGATCAACATGCCCCACCCGGGAGAGGGGTGTGGACGGGGACGCCTGTGGCCGGTCTTTTTGCGGGCTTTTTTTCGCGCTTGGGCCATAGGATTACATCTTGTCCGGGGCGTGCACGCCGATGAGCTCGAGACCGTTGGCCAGCACCTGGCGCGTTGCGTCAATCAACGCGACACGCGCGCGTCGCAGGTTCGGCGCGACACCGAGGAAGTTGTGCGCGTTGTAGTACGTATGAAAGTCATTGGCCAGGCTGCGCAGATAGTACGCCACCTGGTGCGGTTCGTAGTTTACCGCGGCGTTTTCCACGACCTCGGGAAAACGCGACAACGTATTGACCAGTGCAATCTCGTGGTCCTCGCCCAACAGCGACAGGTCGGCACCATCCAGATCGCCGGTGTCAATGTGTTTTTCCGCTGCCTGACGAAATACGCTGCAGATACGGGCGTGGGCATACTGTACGTAATACACCGGGTTTTCGTTGGACTGGGATTTGGCCAGATCCAGATCGAAGTCCATATGTTGTTCCGCCTTGCGTTGCACATAAAAAAATCGTGCGGCGTCAGTGCCCACCTCCTGGCGAAGTTCGCGCAAGGTCACGAACTCGCCGGTCCGGGTCGACATCGACACCTTTTCGCCGCCCCGATACAACGCCGCGAACTGCACCAACAGCACTACCAAACGATCGGGATCGTAGTGCATGGCCTGCAGGGCTGCCTTCATCCGCGGCATGTACCCGTGATGATCCGCCCCCCACACATCGATCAAGCGATCAAAACCACGCTCTAGCTTGTTGAGATGATAGGCGATGTCGGAAGCAAAATAGGTCGGTGCGCCGTTCTCCCGCACTACCACCCGATCCTTTTCATCCCCAAAGGCGGTGGAGCGAAACCACAGTGCGCCATCCCGTTCGAATACGTTGCCACTCTTCGCTAGTGCCTGGAGTGCGTTGTCGAGGTGATGATCGTCTATTAGCGAGCGTTCTGAATACCAGCGGTCGAAGTTGACGTTGAACTGCTCGAGATCACCGCGAATGTCAGCGGTCAGCGCATTCAATCCCACACCGAGCACATGTCGATAGCCCTCTTGCCCCAATAGCATCTTGGCGCGCTGGATCAGTGAATCCAATTGTAACTCGAGGTCTTGACCGTCAATGTCCGCGCACACCGTGTCGCCTGGGTGGCGGTAACGGTCGCCATGTTCGCGATGGACGGTGGCGGCGATGTCGAATATGTAATCGCCCTGATAAGCGTTATCCGGAAACGCGATCTGTTCTCCGCACAGCTCCAGATATCGCAGCCACACGCTGACCGCCAGGATATCCATCTGCCGGCCCGCGTCGTTGACATAATATTCCGTGACCACCGCGAAACCGGTGGCCGCCAGCAGGCGCGCCAGTGAGTCACCGAATGCGGCGCCGCGGCCGTGTCCCACGTGCAGCGGGCCGGTGGGATTGGCGGAGACGAACTCGATGACCACCTTTTGCCCGGCGCCCAGTGTGCTACGGCCGTAACCATTGCCGGCGTCGCGGATTGCGCCGACTACCTGAGACTGGGAATCGGCGGCGAGAAACACGTTGATGAATCCCGGCCCCGCGATCTCGACCTTGACGATCTCGGGCGCAGCGGGCAAGGCATCGATGATCAACTGCGCGAGTTTCCGGGGCGCCTGCCCGCAAGTTTTCGCCAGTGACAGTGCCATGTTAGTAGCGAAGTCGCCATGCTGTTTTTGGCGTGCGCGTTCGAATCGAACCGCCACCTGTTGATCCGGCGCCAGCACACCGTCACGCTTCAGCCTCTCGACGGCGGCAGCAAACAGTTCTTGTAGTTGTTGTTTCAAGATTAGTTCTGGTCTGGGACGGGTCGTGATTCTACCCACCGCTAGTTCCCAGTAGAAGCGGAGAATTGCGCCGCCGCGCTTTGGTCAATACAGATCTGCCGGATCGACGTCGAGCGACCAGCGCACCTTCCTCGATCGCGGCGATTGCTCGAGCTGCTGCAACCACGCTGTGAGCACGCGGTGCAGCGGCCGCCGATGGGCCGCGCTGACCAGCAATTGGGCGCGGTAGCGGCCGGCACGTTTCTCCATCGGCGCCGGTACCGGGTCCATAATGACCACCCCCTTGGTCCGCGTCTGTTGAGCCACTTGCAGCGCTTGCTCACGGGCAAAATCGAGAAACCCGATTGCTGCCCGGTCATGGCTCGATTCCGCGCGCAACAGGGCAAAATTAAAAAAGGGCGGATAGTGTGCCTCGTGGCGCTCGGCCAGCATGGCCTCGGCGAAGCCTGCGTAATCGTGTGCGTGCAGCGATTCAAAATACGGATGCGTGGGGTGCCAGGTTTGGATCAGCACATCTCCCGGTTTGTCGGCGCGCCCGGCGCGGCCTGCCACCTGGATGATCTGCTGGAACAGATGCTCGGCGGCACGAAAGTCAACGCTGTACAAGCCTTGGTCGGCATTGATCACCGCCACCAGGGTGACGTTGGGAAAGTCGTGGCCTTTGGCGAGTAATTGCGTGCCGACGAGGATGTCCACCTCGCCCTTGTGGACCCGTTGCAGCGTTGCCTCGAGATGGCCTTTGCGCCGCGTGGCGTCCCGGTCGATGCGCAGTATCGTCGCCCGCGGGAACAGCGTGCTCAGCGATTCCTCGATGCGCTGCGTGCCCTCCCCGAGGTTGATCAGCGGCGCATGGCCGCAATTAGGACAACTGGGCGGCGCCTGTGCCTCGTGCCCACAGTGGTGGCAACGCAAGTGATCTCGGCGTTTGTGATAGGTGAGCTTGGCGTCGCACCGCGGACACCGCGCATGCCAATGACATTGGCAGCAATACAACACCGGGGCATAGCCGCGGCGATTCAAAAACACCAGGCTTTGTTCCTCGCGCTCGATGCGCTGGCGGATCGCGGTAATCAACGGTGTACTCAGTCCGTCGTCGGTGGGCGTGCGCCGTAAGTCCAGTAAATGGATACGCGGCAGGCTGGCAGAGCCGGCGCGCGCGGGCAGCTCGAGACGGCGATGGCGGCCGTTGGCTGCATTGGCGAGGGTCTCCAGGGACGGGGTGGCTGAGCCCAGGACTACCGGGATGCCTTCCAATTTCGCCCGGTACAGGGCGAGATCCCGTGCATGATAGCGAAACCCGTCTTGTTGTTTGTAAGAGGTGTCGTGCTCCTCATCGACGATGAACACCCCCGGGCGCTGTAACGGCGTGAATACCGCCGATCGCGTGCCGAGCACAACCCCCGCGGCGCCGGAACGCGCCGACCACCAGGCTCGATGGCGCTCTGACAATGACAGTCCCGAGTGCAACACCACCACCGCTGCGTCGAGCCGCTGTCGGAAACGCTCGATGAGCTGCGGTGTGAGGGCGATCTCCGGCACCAGCACCAGTGCCTGTTGACCGCGTTCGATGACCGTTTCCACGACGCGCAGATATACCTCGGTCTTGCCGCTGCCGGTGATCCCATGGAGGAGAAATGCCTGATAGCCGCCCAAAGACGCGATGATGGTGTCCGATGCAGTACGCTGCGCCGCGTTTAGGGTGACCGGCGTTGCAGGCGGAACCCGGTTGGATGGTGGGACGGACGCCTCCTGGATTATCACCAGGTTCTTTGTCACCAGCGCCGCCATCGCCCGGCGCCATGACGACGAGACTTGATCGCATTGCTCCGGTCGTAGCCGATGCGAAGGCGCGGCGCGTAACCGTGCGAGCAAGTTTTGTTGCACCGCCGCGCGGCCCAGCGCGGCGGTGTCGAATGCGAGCCCGGCATCAGTCAGGCAATACGTTTGCGGTTGGCGCGGTTTCACCGGCGACCCGCGCCGCAACGGAACCGGCAATGCAGTGGCAATGACCTCTCCGAGTGGATGGTGATAATAATCCGCGGCCCACAGCAAAGTGTCCAACAGCTTGGCCGGAAATACGGGTTGTGGATCCAAAACGTCGGCCACCGGTTTCAGCCGCGCTGCTGGCAGTTCGCTGTTGGTGCCGATGCTGATGACCACGCCCACCATGTGGCGGGCGCCAAACGGCACCCGCACCCGGACGCCCGGTTGCACCGTGAGGTGCCCGGGAACCAGAAAATCGAATGTCCGGCGTCGCGGAACCGGTACCGCGATGCGGGCGATGAGGGTAGCGGTCATGGCGACAATCTATCATAGCGACCCCGGTGGGTTGCCCATCACCGCGGCGGGCGGGATTCATAACTGCTTGATTGAAAACCTGTTCGTCAGTTACTCACAACAGCTGTGGATAAGTCTGTGGACAGATAATAACCAGGTAACGACTGCCAAAGCTCTGCGCTTGGTTTTGGTCGATTGCGTAAAATTTAGGCACGACTAAATTCGTAATGAAAACAAACAGTTAAAAATACGTGGTCGGTCAGAAAGTAACTAGATCACAAAGCCGTTATGGTCGCGGGCCGGCGCCATCCAGGTTGTGCATAAGTCACCCCGGGAGGATCGTAAATTCAAAGGCTTAGCCTGAGTTCTTCGTTCATTGCTAAAGACAATCTTTAGCCCGTATAGTGCACCCAGGCGTCCCGCCCCAGTCATAGGTGAACCCCGGAGGCGGTAAGTGCGTAGTCCTGGAAATGGCCATATTTGATTGTTCACGAAGTCGGCAGAGCATTGGGGCCCCGTCCCTATTCATGGTATGCAGCGGAGACATCCGCAGCGTCTCGTCCAGGAGGTGACGACATTCGACTCTCCACGGTGATTGGCAACAATAGGGGCGCGGCTGTCCCGGCGCCGGCTCGGTCGCGAACGTTTGAACTCGCGCTTCACGCAACCGACAACAAGGGGTCGGAGTCATAGACCCCGACCCCTTGTTTCCATGGACCCACATCCAGCGCCCCGGCCCTGCGCTTGTCCCGCCTTGTCCCCGCACAGCAGGGGAACAGCAGGGGAACGACGCGCAGGATAAGTCCCGTCGCCATCATCCGCGATACTTGGAGCAATACACGGGCTGAACCCGCAGATGTTAATCCCCATCATTTGCCAGCACATCGAAGCCGTCACTGGCACCCGGTTTCGCGCACCGCGACAGCGTTCCGCCGGCGGCGGGTGCATCAACAGCGCGATGGTATTGGAGGATGACACACGGCGGTATTTCGTAAAGACCAACCACGCGTCCCGGGTGGCCATGTTCGAGGCGGAGGCCGCAGGGCTTAATGAAATCCGCAACACCGGCACCGTGCGGGCGCCGGCGCCGGTGTGCTGGGGCAGCGCCGATGAGGGCGCCTATTTGGTGTTGGAACACATCGAGTTGGGGGCGGGTGGCAGCGCGGCGTCGCGTCAACTCGGCGAGCAGTTGGCCGCGATGCATCGCTCGACGCACGCGAGCTTTGGCTGGGATCGGGAGAACACCATTGGCTCCACGCCACAGATCAACACCCCCAGCGATGACTGGATCGGGTTCTGGTGTGAGCGACGCCTGGGGATGCAGCTCGAACTGGCGGCGCGCAACGGGTACCGCGGACGCCTGCAACAGCAAGGCGAACTTCTGTTGGGAAAGTTTGCGGCGTTATTCGCTGGCTACCGGCCACTGCCGTCGTTGCTTCATGGGGATCTTTGGAGCGGAAATTATGCGGCGGACCCCGAGGGTCATCCGGTGATCTATGATCCGGCGCCATACTACGGGGATCGCGAGGCGGACCTGGCGATGACCGAGTTGTTCGGTGGCTTCGGGCGCGCTTTTTACAGCGCCTACCAACAGGCATGGCCGTTGGATGACGGCTACCAGACCCGCAAGACGCTGTACAACGTGTACCACATCGTGAATCACTTGAATCTGTTTGGTGGCGGATATCTCGGGCAAGCGGAGTCGATGATCAACAGCCTGTTGGCCGAGATCGGTTGAGCCGCCTACCCTGCACGGCGCGATCTAATCTGAAAAATCGGGATCGGCGTCGGTGATTCCGACCCCTTATTCGCCGCCTTGGCGCACTATGCGGCATTAAACCCCGCGCATCGGAAACAATCCTATCTCGTCGTCGTCCCCCACCTCGGTGGTGGGCTGTGCAAACTGTTTGTTTACGGTAACTTGAATCCGCGTGGCGACCATGTGCGACGTCCACGGCTCGCCGCGGTCCGCCAGCCAGCTGAGCAGTTGATCCACATTGTGCACCGCGGCGGGTAATTCCACGTCCTCGTAGGACCTCTGCAAGATATCTACCAGTTGGGCGAAGTACAACAGCTTCATGTCTACAATGTCATGGCGATGGCGATGTTGCCGTGTTTTACATTTTCACATGCGCCAACAAGTGACGGCCGCTGAAACCGGGTGGCGCATCCCTTCGCAAGCGGATCGTTTGAAAAATCACCGGCTCGTTGAGCCTTGTGACCGCGAATTGGAGACGCTATGCTCCGCGCCCTGCTCCAATACTCATGTTCCCAAGAGGAAGTTTAATGGCGTCCAAGTCGAAATCCAAAAAGGAAAAAGATAAAAAGCGAAAAAAACGCAAAGCCAAGTCGATGGCCAGCAAGGCGGACAAATACGAATTGTATCAACTTTCCGTGCAGTCCCCGGAGGAGGACGTCGAATTTTTGGCCGACGTGTATCGCGACATCCGCGGCAAGAAGGCGCTGCATTTCCGCGAAGATTTTTGTGGCACCTCGCTGCTTACCGCGCACTGGATCAAGCGCGGGCCGGAATACACTGCCGAGGGCTTCGACATTGACACCGAGCCGGTGAACTGGGGAATCGAACATAACATGATACCGTTGGGAGCAGCCGCCGACCGGGCGATCCTGCATATTAAAGACGCCCGGTTACCCAGCGATAAGGCACCGGACGTGCGCTGTGCGCAGAATTTTTCCTACTGGGTGCTCAAAAACCGGACCGAGATGCTGGATTATTTCCGCAGGGCCTGTGATGATCTCAACGATGGCGGCATTTTCGTTATCGATCTGCACGGTGGCCCGGAGTGCTTCGAGGCGATGGAGGAAGAGACCGAGGTGGAACAGGGTTTCACCTACGTCTGGGATCAGGACGAATACTGGCCGATCCCCAACGAGGCCAAGCTCTATATACATTTCCGGTTCCCGGACGGCAGCGAAATTCATCGCGCCTTTAGTTACGATTGGCGTTTGTGGGGGCTCACCGAATTGCGGGATATCCTCGAGGACGCCGGGTTCGCGTGCGTCGACTGTTACTGGGAGGGCAGCGATGAAGACGGCGAAAGCGGCAACGGGATTTTCACTAAGGAAGAAAAAGGTGAGAACTGCCTGTCCTATATCGCCTACCTGGTGGCCCAAAAATAACCGCCATCGGCGCGACGCCACCGGTGTTATGTCCATCTTGATCGCTTGCGAGGCCCACGAAAAAAGGTGTCATGTTCATCCACTACCGCCCGCGAGTATGCGCCGGCACAAATCTTACATGAGCGGTCCGATGTGCGGGTCCCGATCATCATCTGTTTAACCGGCACGGTAACCCGCGCGTGGGCGTCTAGCTCGGGGCCGGCCCGCGCCGCAGGGGCGGCCCGGCATCGATGAGCCCCCTGCCCATTGGCGTCGCGTTGAGCGGCGGGACCGCCAAGTCGATGTTTCACATCGGCGCCATTCGCGCGTTCGAGGAGGCCGGCCTTCCCATCGACTATCTGGCGGGTACCAGCGGCGGCAGCATCGTGGCGGTGATGATCGCATCGGGCATGCCGTTTGCGAACATAGAGGAACTCGCCGGCAGGATGAGCTGGTGGAAACTCGCCAGTATTAAGCTTACCAAACTGGGCTTCGTGTCCAGCGAACCGATTCAGCACTTCATCAAAGATGTGCTACAAGATGCCAACTTCGAGGATCTCGCCATCCCGTGCGCGGTGCCGGTCACGAACCTGCTCACCGGCGGCAAGGCGGTATTCAAGACCGGCCCGGTGGCGCCGGTGGTGCGTGCAAGCTGTAGTATTCCCCAGATCTACTTGCCGGTAGAGCTCAATGGGGATCACTACGTCGATGGCGGCCTGTCCGAGTATCTGCCGGTGGAAACGGTGCGCGATTTCGGCGAGCAGTTCACCATTGGCATTAACCTGAGTACGAAAAGAAGCAGATACCAACGCCCGCAAAACATCCTGCAGTTGATCATGCAAATCACTAACATGATCGCCAAGCAGAATATTTCTCACTCCATGCGCTGCGCCGATTTCTTGCTTAATCCGGACATCGACGCATTCAGCTCTTTTGATTTTGGCAAAACTCGGCAACTAATAGAGATGGGATACCGCCACACGAACGAGAATATGGACGCGTTGCAGGCGACATGGCGAAAGAAGAGCCGGGCGTGGCGCCGGCTCCTGCACCGGATTCAAGGACCCAATACGCACAATATACGGGCTAATTATTGATACCCGGTTAACTCGACATAGCCCTCGCCGGAGATCGGGCGATCTCGATCGCGGCCGGTCGCGCTGACCGCCCCCTCCCAGTAACGAAACGCGGCGTTCAATTCCTGGCGCTGGATGCGGGGCGTCACGTCGAGCACCAGGCCGCGCTGGGGAATGCGAATCCGCCATCGTGCCGGATATGCGACGCCGGTCGCCGGACTGGTCCACGAATCGAGCACGTCGATGGCAAAGGCGCCCGGGCGCAAACGGCTGGTGCGCCCGTCGGGCGCGACATAGCTGCCGCTGACGAAGTCAGCGTCCGCTGCGTCCCGCGGGCGCAACCGAAATAGCATAAGTTCGGCCTGTCCCGACAACTGCAGCGAGAACCAGTCCCATCCCGCCTGATTGTCTTCCAGCGCCGAGGTCGACCACTCGTGATCAAACCAGCTGTGGCCGGTGATGGGATGGGTTTGCCCGCCGACTTGGATCGTGCCTTCGGTGGCCAGCCGCGTCAGGGAGTAATAGTAGGATGCGTTGCCCGCCGTCGCGCTCTTTTGGCTGAGCCCATCATCGCCGTGGCGTACCACCGGTTTCATGCTAGTCAAAACCAGCGCGATAGCAGCCTGGTCGTTGCCCGCGGTGATGCGCAGATTCAGGCAGCCTTCACAGCCGTTCGCCGCGGCGCCGGTGTCCTCGGACACCCGCCAATCCTCCAGCCACGCGCTAAAGGGCGCCGCGCTGACGCCGGCAAGGCCCAACGCGCCGCGCGCAAAGCGCTCGTCGTGATAAAACCTGTCGGCGGCGACATCGGTGACTGCGAAATGCGCCATGTAGGTCTGGTTGGTCGCCCATGCCGACGCGCTGTCGGGCGGCTCGGGGGTGACGGCGACGCGAAACAGGGTTAATTGGTAACCGAAGCGGCGCTGATCGGCGGTGCGCAAGTTGCCGGTGAAATACCACCACTCGGACTTGAATTCGGGATGCGCGCCGTGGTCGCGGGGAAATACAAACGCCACCGGCGCTAGGGCCTTGCGAAACCCGGCGTTGTTCGCGGTGCTCAGGGTCCCGACCACGGACTGCGCCGGCGGTGCGCCGCCGGCGCCGGGCCCGGAACACGCGATGACCAACATCGTCGCCGCCAACCCGGCCCAGCCGCGCACAGACATCGCGTTATTCATGGCGCAGGGCAAAGCTCGGCGGCGTACGCGCCAGGCGCAACGCGGGATAGATGCCCGCCAACAGGCCGGCGGCCACCGCCAGCGTCAATCCCAGCACAAAGTGCTCGGGGGTCAGCCACACCTGCATGGTCCAGCCGAACGAACGGCGGTTGATGAT
>CALZGZ010000161.1 GCA_945787105.1 uncultured Gammaproteobacteria bacterium | reverse complement strand
TGCGCTACAACCCGCATGCGTTGATAGAGGGTATGGCGATCTCCGGCTATGCGATTGGCGCCACCGTTGGCTACAACTACATTCGTGGTGAATTTGTCGAACCGTATCAACGATTTGAGCAGGCCCTGGACGAGGCCCGCGCCGCCGGATTGCTCGGTACCAATATCCTTGGATCCGGTGTCGAGTTTGAGATCCACGTCCATCTCGGCGCCGGCGCGTATATCTGTGGCGAGGAAACGGCGTTACTAGAGTCCATCGAAGGCAAGAAGGGTCAGCCAAGGTTTAAACCACCGTTTCCCGCGCAATATGGATTGTTCGGCCGTCCGACGACGGTCAATAATACCGAATCCTTGGCGTCACTGCCCACGATCATGCGTAACGGCGGTAAATGGTTTTTGGATCTGGGTCTGCCGAATAATGGCGGCACCAAGATTTTTTCGGTGTCCGGGCATGTCAATAAGCCCGGCAATTTTGAGGTCCCAATGGGTACCCCGTTCGTCGAGCTGTTGGACATGGCCGGCGGTGTTCGCGATGGGAAGAAACTAAAAGCGGTGATCCCGGGCGGCTCGTCGGTGCCGGTCATGCCTGCGGATATCATTATGGGTTGCAACATGGATTATGACTCGCTGGCAAAGGCGGGTTCCATGCTTGGTGCCGGGTCGGTGATAGTCATGGATGAAGATACCTGCATGGTAAGAGTGTTAGAGCGGATCGCCGATTTCTACTACGAAGAATCTTGCGGTCAATGCACACCGTGCCGCGAGGGCACCGGTTGGTTATACCGGACCATCCACCGAATCCGCACCGGGAAGGGCCGGCCGGAAGATCTTGACATGTTGGTGGATTTGGCGAACCGCATCGAGGGCCGCACCATCTGTGCATTAGGGGATGCCGCCGCTTGGCCGGTTCAGAGTTTCCTGAAACATTTTCGTCATGAGTTTGAGGCGATGATCACGTCCAGGCAGCGTCGACCGGCGAGTCTGCGGCAAACGGAAGCGGCAATCTATTAAAGGGATCACAAATGCCAACCATCGAGATTGACGGCAGAAAACTGGAGGTCGAAGCAGGAAAGATGGTGATACAGGCCGCTGATGAGGCCGGTATTTACATACCACGTTTTTGTTATCACGCAAAGCTTTCTGTCGCGGCCAATTGCCGCATGTGTATGGTGGAGGTTGAGAAGGCTCCCAAGCCGATGCCGGCCTGCGCCACACCGATCACCGACGGAATGAAGATATTCACTTCCTCACCGTTGGCGGTAGAGGCTCAGAAGGGGACGATGGAATTTCTGTTAATCAACCATCCTCTCGACTGCCCGGTATGTGACCAGGGTGGCGAGTGTCCGCTGCAGGACCAAGCTATGGGTTACGGCAAGGACGTGTCCAGATTCACTGAGAACAAGCGGGTGGTGAAGGACAAGGACATTGGGCCCCTCATTGCTACCGAGATGACGCGGTGTATACACTGCACTCGCTGCGTGCGATTTGGTCAGGAGATCGCGGGAATCATGGAACTCGGCGCCACCGGCCGCGGCGAACATATGGAAATCGGCACTTACATAGGTCACACCGTCGATTCGGAACTTTCGGGCAATATGATCGATCTATGCCCGGTGGGCGCGCTGACAGATAAGCCTTACCGGTTTACCGCCCGGGCCTGGGAGTTGGTCGCCGGTTTTGGGGTCAGCCCGCACGATTGCGTCGGCTCCAATCTTGAGCTGCATAGCTTGCGTAACGTCGTCAAGCGCGTGATACCAGTTGAAAATGATGAAATCAACGAGTGTTGGTTGTCCGACCGCGATCGTTTCAGTTATCAGTCTTTGAATAGCGCGGATCGGTTGCTGGCGCCGAAGATATACGAAGCCGGTAAGTGGATTGAAACCGACTGGGAGACCGCGCTCCGGTATACCGCGCAAGGCATTAGAGCCGTCCTACAAAACCATAGCGCCCAGCAAGTGGGAGCCTTGGTGACCCCCACTGCAACCCTGGAGGAGTTCTACTTAACACAGAAGTTAATGCGGTCATTGGGTTGTCACAATGTCGACCACCGCTTACGGCAGTCGGATTTCAGCGATGACGATATTGCACCGTTGTTTCCGTCGTTGGGATCGTCCATTGAACAACTGGAACAGGCCAAGGCGATTCTGTTAATTGGGACCAATATCCGCAAGGATCAGCCGCTGTTAGGGTTGCGCGTGCGCAAGGCTTATTTGCGGGGCGCACGCATCGTGGCCATAAACAGCATAGATTATCCATTTAATTTTGATCTCGCCGGCAAGGCAATCGTCGCCCCCGAACAGCTTCCCTATGTCCTGGCCCGCGTGGTGGCGGCGATGGATAACGGCGGTGCCCCGCCCCAAGGCTTGCGTGCTTGGGTGTCGGATGCGCCGACGCAGACCGAGCGGGAAATGGCCGAGATTCTGAAACAAGCCGGCGAAGATGCGCATATTATCTTAGGTCTTTCCGCCATCGCGCATCCAAAGTTTTCAGTATTGCGGGGATTGGCGCAAGCGATACAAGCCCGGACCGGGGCCCGATTCGGTATTCTACCGGAGGCCAACAGTGCAGGCGGGTGGCTTGCGGGTTGCCTCCCTCATCGAGGACCGATCGGTCAGGACGTTGGTGATGACGGCATGCATGCCGTTGACATGCTTCGCGATCCTCGCAAGACGTATTTGCTGGTAGGTGTGGAACCGGAATACGATTGTCTCGAAAGCCGGGTCGCGGCGGATGCAATGATATCCGCTGAGTTTGTCGTTCGTATGACCGCGTTTGATATTGAAGACAGCCTTCCCGGTGACGTATTGTTGCCGATCGCGCCGTTTAGTGAGACATCAGGCACTTATGTGAATTGCGAGGGACGCGCGCAAAGCGCTACCGCGGTGGTGCCGCCGAAAGGTGAGGCACGGCCGTTATGGAAGGTGCTGCGCGTCGTTGGCAACTTATTGGACCAACCAGGTTTCGAATATATGTCCTCAGACGACGTCCGGCGGGAGTTAACGTGGGACCTCGATGATTGCGGGCCGAATACCGCAACGCGGCGGCTGAGCGAGCCTGGCAAGCCGGCAAACGGCAAAGGCATCGACGTTGAGCGTGTGGCAGACGTGCCTTTGTATAGAGTTGATCCGTACGTGCGACGGGCGC
Source organism: uncultured Gammaproteobacteria bacterium (assembly GCA_945787105.1). Lineage (GTDB taxonomy): Bacteria > Pseudomonadota > Gammaproteobacteria > Arenicellales > JAANXG01 > CALZGZ01. Next base: position 27,264 of record CALZGZ010000161.1, on the reverse strand, counting down.
CGGCGCTACAGGCGGCGAGGGACACGCCGGTGCCGGCGGCGTACATGAACGCGGAACAAGCGAGCGAACTGGCGGTAGTAAACGGCGACCGTATTCATGCCCACATGGGTGAGTCAAGTGTTGAACTCGATCTAATCATTGACGAACGTGTGCCGACGCACAGTGTTTACATCCCATCGGGTTATCCGCAGACGGCACCCCTGGGGGGGGTTGGTATGGTTCGAATCGTGAAGGTGTAAATGTATGGATCTAATGCTCTCGTACATGCAGGGTTGGCCGGGATGGGTTCAAGTGATGTTGATAAGCGTCGCCAAGATCGTGTTGATCTTGATCCCGCTGTTGCTGGCGGTGGCTTATACGACCTATGCGGAGCGCAAGTTGATCGGTTATATGCAGATACGCATAGGACCCAATCGGGTGGGTCCACGTGGCTGGCTGCAACCCATCGCCGATGCCTTTAAGTTGTTGCTTAAAGAAGCGGCGATCCCAACCAATGCCAACCGTTATTTGTTCCAGCTGGCGCCGGTGATATCGATTACCGCGGCGCTTGCGGCATGGGCAGTGATACCAATATCGGATACCTTGGTGTTGGCCAATATCGACGCCAGCTTGTTGTACATCTTGGCATTGACGTCCATGGGTGTTTACGGAGTCATCATCGCCGGTTGGGCGTCCAACTCCAAGTATGCATTTTTAGGGGCTATGCGTTCCGCTGCGCAGATCGTCGCTTATGAAATCGCCATGGGTTTTGCGTTGGTGGGGGTGCTGATGGTCGCAGGCAGCCTGAACCTCGGCGACGTTGTGCGCGGTCAACAAGGCAGTGTTCTCGATTGGTATATATGGCCTTTGTTTCCGCTGTTCCTGGTATATTTTATCTCCGGTGTCGCGGAAACCAATCGTGCGCCGTTTGACGTCGCCGAAGGTGAGTCGGAGTTGGTTGCGGGGTTTCACGTGGAATATTCGGGTATGCCCTTCGCGGTGTTTTTCCTCGCCGAGTACGCCAATATCATCTTGATCTCGGCGTTGACTGCAATAATGTTCCTAGGTGGATGGCATGCGCCCATAAATACGCCGTTTACCATCGTCCCGCCGGGCTTGTGGTTCATTGGTAAGGCCGCATTTGTATTATTCTTTTTCTTGTGGTTCCGCGCCACGTTCCCGCGTTACCGGTATGATCAAATCATGCGGCTGGGCTGGAAAGTATTCATTCCCGTGACCTTGGTATGGATAGGGGTGTTGGGCTTTTTCATGTTTTTCACGCCATTCGGCCATATGTTTCACTGATGCGAGCCAAGATTATATGAACACTAGAGTGAGACAATTATTTCGAAGCTTCCTGTTGTGGGAATTGTTGAAAGGCCTGCAGGTGACTGGCAGGCACCTGTTTGCACGGAAGATCACCGTCCAATATCCCGAAGAGAAAACACCCAAATCGCCACGATTTCGTGGACTGCATGCGTTACGTCGTTATCCTAATGGAGAGGAAAGGTGTATTGCATGCAAGCTATGTGAGGCGGTATGTCCAGCGGCGGCAATCACCATTGAGTCAGAGGAGCGGGAAGATGGGACACGCCGCACGACTCGTTATGATATTGATCTGTTCAAATGCATCTATTGTGGATTTTGCGAAGAGGCGTGCCCGGTGGACTCGATTGTCGAAACGCATATCCATGAATTTCACTTCGAAAATCGCGGTGAAAATATCATCACTAAAGAGCAGCTGTTAGCGATCGGCGATCAATACGAGGCGGAGATTGCTGCGGCGCGGAGCGCGGATGCGCCGTATCGATAAGAGCCACAGGGGCGTTTGAGTAACAGTAGAACATAAACAACAACGAAACGGGCCGCGAAAGTCTGTAACGCGGCCGGAAGTAGTTCCTTAAATCATAACAAATCAGACCCTAATGTCATTTGCACAACTGGCTTTTTATTTTTTTGCTGCGGTGATGATTGTTGCCGCGACGATGGTCATAACTATCCGTAATCCGGTCAAGGCAGCGTTGTTTCTGGTGCTTGCTTTTGTCAGTGGTGCCTGCGTTTGGATGACACTCGAGGCAGAGTTTTTAGCCATCGTGTTGGTGCTTGTCTACGTCGGCGCGGTGATGGTGCTGTTCCTATTCGTGGTCATGATGTTGGATGTCAATTTGAGCCGGCTACGTGAAGGTTTTGGAGAGTATTTACCCATCGGTGGCTTAGTCGCGGTCTTGATGGTGCTGGAAATGGCTATTGTGTTGAGTGCCGATAGCTTTGACCAACAAAATATGCCGCGGCCGGAGCCCGAGGCCGAAGGTTACAGTAACACCAAAGAATTGGGCCGACTGCTGTACACATTTTACGTGTACCCATTCGAGATTGCCGCATTGATTTTGCTCGTCGCCATCATAGCAGCGATAGCGTTGACGTTACGCAAGCGGCCAGAGACTAAGTATCAGAACCCGGCCAAACAAGTAGCGGTAAAACGTGAAGACCGCGTCCGATTGGTGAAAATGGCCGCGGAACGACGCAAGGATGACCAATCATGATCCCGCTTGCTCATTATTTGATTCTCGGCGCGATCATGTTCTGTTTGAGCGTGATTGGCATATTTTTGAACCGAAAAAACGTGGTCATTCTGTTGATGTCCATTGAGTTACTGCTGCTTGCGATCAACATAAATTTCCTTGCATTTTCTCATTACCTGCAGGATCCCGCCGGTCAGGTCTTTGTTTTTTTCATACTCACCGTGGCAGCTGCAGAGTCCGCTATTGGGCTGGCGATTCTCATCGTGCTGTTCCGAAATCGTCATACCATCAACGTGGAAGATTTGGATACGCTGAAGGGATAACGAGATATGTTTGAGAACATGCAATTGGTTTATCTGGCGATTCCCTTGAGTTGCTTAGCTGCATCGATTATCGCCGGTGTGTTCGGGAAGAAGATCGGCCGTGTGGGTGCGCACACGGTCACTATCCTTGCCGTGGCGCTTTCTTTTGCGTTGTCGTTGGTAGTCTATTTCGACGTGCTGGCCGGTAATAAATTCAACGGTGCTGTATACACGTGGGCGATTAGTGGCGGAGTGCCGTTCGAAATCGGATTTTTAATCGACGAACTCAGTGCCACGATGATGGCTGTAGTGACGTTTGTGTCGTTTATGGTGCATGTGTATACCGTTGGGTACATGCAGGATGATCCCGGCTACCAGAGGTTTTTCAGTTACATCGCGTTGTTTACCTTTGCGATGCTGATGTTGGTAATGTCCAACAATTTCCTGCAATTGTTTTTCGGTTGGGAAGCCGTGGGCCTGGTGTCTTACCTGCTGATTGGTTTCTGGTTTCAACGGGAATCGGCCATTGCCGCCAACCTCAAGGCATTCTTGGTTAACCGGGTCGGCGACTTTGGATTTTTGCTCGGTATCGCCGCCATCGTATTTTTGTTCGGCAGCATGGATTACTCGGCGGTGTTCTCGGCTGCGCCGCAAGCGGCGACGGTGACGTTTCCGTTTATGGGCGGCGAGACGACCTGGATCACCGTTATTTGCCTGCTTCTGTTTGTCGGGGCCATGGGCAAGTCTGCCCAGGTACCGTTGCATGTATGGTTGCCGGATTCCATGGAAGGCCCAACACCAATTTCTGCACTGATCCATGCGGCGACCATGGTCACCGCCGGGATTTTTATGATTGCCCGTATGTCGCCGTTATATGAGCTGTCAGAAACTGCGCTCAGTGTGATCATGGTAATCGGCGCCATCACTGCATTCTTCATGGCGCTGATCGGTTTGGTGCAAAACGACATTAAACGGGTTGTCGCATATTCAACGTTGTCGCAACTCGGTTACATGACCGTGGCTATGGGTGCGTCCGCATACGCCGCCGGGATGTTCCATCTCGTGACCCACGCGTTTTTCAAGGCGTTGCTTTTTTTGGCGGCGGGATCGGTGATTATTGCGATACATCACGAACAGGATATGCGGGCAATGGGCGGGCTGCGCAAACCGATGCCCATTACCTATCTCACCGTCGTCATCGGGACTTTGGCGCTGGTTGGCTTTCCGGGTTTTTCGGGTTTCTTTTCTAAGGATGCGATTATCGAGGCGGTGCATCTATCGAAGTTGCCCGGATCCGGTTTTGCCTACATCGCATTGACTGCCGGGGTGTTTGTCACCGCGTTCTATAGTTTCAGGCTGTTATTTCTGACATTCCACGGTCGTCCCCGTATGGATCAGGAGGTCCGGCGCCACGTAAAGGAATCGCCATGGGTGGTCACCGTGCCGTTAGTCATGCTGGCAATTCCCTCTGTGGTTATCGGTGCCTGGTACGTGGAGCCGATGTTGTTTGGTGGTTTTTTTGGAGAATCATTAAAGGTGTTGCCGGCCCACGACACCCTTGGCCAGCTCGCCCACGAAAATCCGGATGCCACCGGTGTTGAACTGCTGCTCAACCTCGTGTTGCACGGCATGATGGCGCCACCTTTCTGGTTATTTTTGATCGGCGCGATAACCGCTTGGGTCATGTACATCGATAAACCAGAGCTGCCGGGCAAACTGGCGGTAAAGTTTGGTGCAATCTACCGAATGCTTATGAACAAGTACGGATTCGACGAGTTTTACGAGCGAGTAATCGCCCGCGGCGTCCGCCGCATCGGCCGTCTTTTCTGGCAAATCGGAGATGCAAAAATAATTGATGGTTGGCTGGTCAACGGCACCGCACGCGTCGTCGGCTGGTTTTCCGGAATCGTCCGTCAAATTCAGACCGGCTATGTGTACCACTATGCATTCGCGATGATCATTGGATTGTTCTTGTTGATGACCCTGTTTCTAAAGCCCTGAGCGTATGGAAGCGCATCTATTAAGCCTCGTTATCTGGACTCCGATTATCGGTGGTCTGCTAGTGCTTGCCACCGGCGGCGACGAACGCGCGTCCATCGCCCGCAAAATCGCCCTGGCCTTCTCCGTGGTCACATTCCTTTTTAGCCTGTCTCTTTACAGCGGATTCGATAAGACCACCGCGGTAATGCAATTCACTGAGCGAGCGCCGTGGATCTCCACCTTCAATATCTTTTATCACCTTGGCATCGACGGGATCGCACTGCCGTTTATCTTGCTAACGACGTTCTTGACGGTGATTGTGGTGATTGCCGGTTGGCAGGTTATTCAGATTAAGGTCGCACAATACATGGCCGCGTTCTTGATCATGGAAGGACTCATGATCGGGGTTTTTTCGGCGCTGGATGCGATCCTGTTTTATGTATTTTGGGAGGGCATGTTGATCCCGATGTTCCTTATCATCGGTATCTGGGGTGGGCCAAATCGTATCTATGCAACGATAAAGTTTTTTCTTTTCACGCTGGTGGGTTCATTGCTAATGCTGGTGGCGTTTATCTACCTATATCAACAAAGCCGCAGTTTCAGCATTCCTGACTATTACCTGTTGCCGCTCAACATCAATGAGCAGATCCTGATATTTATTGCGTTTTTCGCCGCGTTTGCGGTGAAAGTGCCGATGGTGCCGGTACATACCTGGTTGCCCGACGCACATGTGGAGGCCCCCACCGGTGGTTCGGTGATCCTGGCCGCAATTATGCTGAAGATGGGTGGTTATGGTTTTCTACGCTTCAACTTACCTATCCTTCCGGACGCCAGCCATGCGCTCGCAGGCTTCATGATTGCGCTGTCGCTGATTGCCATTATTTACATCGCGCTGGTCGCCTTGGTCCAGGAAGACATGAAGAAGCTCATTGCCTACTCGTCCGTCGCCCATATGGGTTTTGTCACCTTGGGTTTTTTCATGTTCAATGAACAGGGCATAGAAGGTGGCATCGCGCAGATGATCTCGCATGGATTCATCTCTGGCGCTTTATTCCTGTGTGTTGGCGTGTTGTACGATCGTATGCATTCTCGTCAAATATCGAGCTATGGAGGTGTCGCCAATACCATGCCGGTTTTTGCATCGTTCATGATGTTATTCGCAATGGCGAATGCGGGCCTACCTGGCACTTCCGGTTTTGTGGGCGAGTTCCTGGTCATTCTCGGCGCGTTCAAGGTCAACGTTTGGTATGCGGTGTTGGCCGCCACCACATTGATATTCGGCGCCGCCTATACGCTGTGGATGTACAAACGTGTAATTTACGGCGCCGTGGCCAACGATGCAGTAAAAGCGCTTAGTGATGTATCGGCGCGGGAAGTGGTGTTTTTGGCCCTGTTGGCGGCGACGGTCTTGATCATGGGAGTGTGGCCGTTCCCGGTTCTCGACATAATGCACGCCTCGGTGGAAAACCTAGTCGCGCAAACGGCGGCTTCAAAGCTGTGATCAAGGCAACAGAATGAACGGCATACTCAATGTCACCCCGGCAATCCCTGAAATATTTGTGTTCACGATGGCCTGCGTCATTCTCGTGGTCGACTTGTACCTATCCAAGGAACAACGTGCGATCAGTTATGGCTTGACTCTGCTCACTCTCGGAGTAGGCATGATGCTGTCGATAATGAGTTTTTCGGCGGAACCGGTGTTCACGTTCAATAATATGTTTGTCGACGATGCGTTGTCCGATGTCGTCAAGATAGCAATATGTCTGATCACACTTCTGGTGTTCATCTACTCTCGTGAGTACATCGAAGCGCGCGGCCTTTACAAGGGAGAATATTTTGTACTTGGCTTGTTCGCGGTAGTCGGCATGATGGTGATGGCTTCGGCCAATCATTTCTTGGTGTTGTATCTGGGCCTCGAACTGCTATCACTGAGCTTGTACTCATTGGTTGCTTTTCAACGTGATTCTGAATTGGCGACCGAGGCAGCGATGAAGTACTTCGTGCTCGGTGCCCTGGCCTCGGGGATGATGTTATATGGCATGTCGATCCTGTACGGTTTGACAGGTAGCCTGGACATCCCCACCGTCCGCAAGGCAGTGGGCGGGATGTCGCCGGATGATGTGGTGTTAATCTTTGGGCTGGTGTTTGTCCTTGTCGGCCTGGCATTCAAGTTGGGTGTCGTTCCCTTCCACATGTGGGTGCCGGATGTCTACCACGGGGCGCCAACGTCATCAACGCTATTCATTAGCACCGCCCCTAAGATTGCAGGTTTCGCCATTGTCATCCGACTGTTGATCGGGGGCTTGGAAGATCTGCACGGCGCATGGCGGGATATGGTGATTATCCTGGCGGTGTTGTCGATCGCTACCGGAAATCTCGTTGCCATTGCGCAGACTAATCTCAAGCGCATGCTGGCGTATTCGGCGATTTCGCACATGGGGTTCATGCTGCTCGGCATATTAGCCGGTACGCCCACTGGCTACAGCGCTGCGCTGTTTTATAGCCTGGTCTATGCATTCATGAGTCTGGGTGGTTTTGGCATGATCATTTTGCTGTCCCGGGAGGGATTCGAAGCCGACGAACTCGAGGATCTCAAAGGGCTCAATCAACGAAATTCGTGGTACGCGCTGTTGATGTTGCTACTGATGGTATCCATGGCCGGTATCCCTCCCGCTGTTGGATTTTTCGCAAAACTGGCGGTAATCCAGGCGATTATCGATGTTAACCTGGTGTGGCTGGCGGTGATTGCTGTATTGTTCGCAGTAGTAGGTGCTTTTTACTACTTGCGTGTCATTAAACTCATGTACTTCGACGCACCCGGTGAACATGTTCCGGCGATCCAGGCGGCGCCCGACTTGAAAGTGGTGATGGGGGTGAACGCCTGGGCTATGCTGCTGGTACTGCCTTGGATCGGCCCGATTCAACAACTGTGCCGCACCGCGGTGGCCAGCGTTATGAGTGGTTTCGTGTCCTAGCGGCCTCGCCATCGCCGGCCGCGCCGGGGGTGGTCTGCAAAGATTGTCGTGCCACGGTCTTTTGGTAACCAGCACAACGCCTGAAGTGTTTTGTTTTCAACGAGTTGTAGAAACAGGCGCTTGAACTGCACCATGGAATGACGTACAATCCTGCCGCCCTGATGCGGGGTGGAGCAGTCTGGCAGCTCGTCGGGCTCATAACCCGAAGGTCGTAGGTTCAAATCCTACCCCCGCTACCAAGTTTTCTGCCTTCGGCCCCGCTGCATACGCGGGGCTTTGTGTTTCAACGCAGGGCAACGGGCGCGGTAACGTTCACGAGGGAAGAGACCAAAGCGGAGAATTGGAAAGTGGGCCAAGTGCCCACTTTTTTGTTAACGCAAGTTGGATATGGCATCACTGACCCACACCAGGTTGCACGGCCTGTTGGAGCCCGGCGCCGCGGCGTTGGGGTTCGAAGTATTAGCGGTCGAACTGGTGGGAAGCGGTGGGTCTACGGTGTTACGGGTGTATATCGATGGACCCGATGGTGTGACGATTGATGATTGTACCCGCGTCAGCCATCAGTTGAGCGCTATCCTCGATGTCGAGGATCCGGTACCGGACCGTTACACCCTGGAGGTGTCTTCGCCGGGTCTAGATCGCCCGCTGAGTAAGCGACGCCACTTTGAACAGGTAGTCGGAAGCGAAGTGAAGGTGAAGACCCATCACTATGTAGCGGGTCGGCGTCGATTTACCGGTGTGTTACAGCAAGTGACGGACGATGTGGTAGTGGTCGAAGTAGACGGTGAACCCTATGATTTACCGTTTGATGATATCGAAAAGGCACGTTTGGTGCCTGAGTACTAACAAGAGGGTTAAATGGTCGGTTCGAAAGTGATCGATGCGACGGTCGGTTAGGAGCAAAAGTAATGGCGAACGAAATCTTGTTGATGGCGGACGTGTTGTCCCGGGAAAAGGGCGTCGAGAAAGGCGTGATCTTTCAGGCGATCGAAGCCGCTTTGGCGACCGCGACACGTAAACGTCATCGCGAGGATATCGATGCACGCGTGGATATCCATCGTGATACCGGCGATTACGATACTTATCGCCGTTGGGAGGTGATCCCCGACGAAGACGAGCTCGAATTCCCGGACCGCCAGATTCGGCTGACCCAGGCACGTTTGGAGCACCCCGAGATGGAAATCGGAGGCTTTGTTGAACAGCCGTTGGAACCGGTGGACTTCGGCCGTATCGCTGCCCAGGCCGCTAAGCAGGTCATTATGCAGAAGGTGCGTGAGGCCGAGCGTGAGCGTATCGTTTTCGAGTACGAACCACGGAAGAACGAGATGGTCTCCGGTGTCGTCAAACGTTTGGAAAGAGGCGATGCGATTGTTGATCTCGGCGGCGCCGAATCAGTGCTTTCCAAATCTGCAATGATTCCTCGAGAAGGCCTGCGTCCCGGGGACCGCATTCGTGCGATCCTGCGCGACGTGCGCCCGGTGCCGCGAGGGCCGCAATTATTTCTGGATCGAGTGTCGCCGGAGCTGTTGATTCAGCTATTCCAGCTGGAGGTGCCCGAAGCCGGTGAGGGAATTATCGAGACCTTGAGTGCCGCTCGAGATCCTGGCCTGCGCGCCAAGATTGCGGTGAAGTCCAACGATCCAAAAATTGACCCGGTGGGTGCGTGCGTCGGTATTCGCGGTTCCCGCGTGCAGAGCGTGTCCAACGAGATCGCCGGAGAACGAGTGGACATTATCAAGTGGTCGGAAGATCCGGCCCAGTTTGTAATCAATGCCCTGGCGCCAGCAGAAGTTGAATCGATCGTCGTGGATGAGGAGTTAAAGGCCATGGACGTTGTAGTCGATGAAAGCCAATTGTCCCAGGCGATCGGCCGCGGCGGTCAGAATGTGAGACTCGCTTCGGAGCTCACCGGTTGGGAGATCAATATCCTGACAGATCAGGAAGCGGTGGAAAAGGCGGAGACCGAGTCCCACGACATCCGCGGCATGTTAATGGAGCAGTTGGATGTAGATGAAGATGTTGCGGGTATCCTGGTACAAGAGGGATTCACGTCGTTGGAAGAAGTGGCATACGTGCCTAAACCGGAACTCCTGGACATCGTAGAATTTGACGAAGAACTGGTGGATGAGTTACGCAGCCGGGCGGAAGACGCATTGGTAACCCGGGCGATTGCCCAGGAAGAGCAGCTTAAGTTGGCGGAACCCCAGGCGGATTTGTTGGGACTGGACGGTATGGACGAGCATACTGGACGCGTACTTGCCAGCCATGGCATCCGCACGCGAGAGGATTTAGCAGAGTGTGCGGTGGACGAGTTGTTGGAGATCTCAGATATCGAACTTGCCGAAGAGCGGGCGGCAGCGCTGATTATGTCTGCGCGCGCGCACTGGTTCGAGCAAGCAGAGGTCGCGGAGAACGAGTAACAGTGGGAACGGTGATGTCACAGGTTACGGTACGAAGTTTCGCAGAACAGATCGGAATTGACACTGAGAAGCTGATTCAACAATTGGCGGATGCTGGGATTGACGGTAAACAATCCGAGGATATGCTCAGCGAAGACGAAAAAGTGATGTTGCTCTCGCACCTTCGGGGTGGTGATCAACAGATCTTGGAGCCCAAGCGCAGCAAGATCTCGCTCAAGCGGAAGACAGCCGGCGAGATCAAACAAACTTCACGTACTGGTACGTCGCGCACCATTCATGTCGAGGTGCGTAAACGCCGAACCTTCGTTAAGCGTGAGGTATTGGAAGAGCAGGAGCGCCAGCGTCGCCAGGTGGCAGAAGAGGCCGCTGCGGCAGAGGCTGCTGCCGCGGAGGCCGCGAAAGCAGCACAAGAACAACCTGTGGGGGAAGAGCCGCGTCCAACCTCCGAGCCGACGGTGGTGGAGACTGTGGCTGAAGAGGCTACGGCAATCGTGGAAATGGAGCCTGCCGTTGAAGCATCTATGGAAGTCGCGCAAATTGAGCCGGAGGTAGAACCAACGCCGGTCGTTGTTGCGGAGGCGGCTGAAGTACCGACCGAGGTACCGGTGCCGGTGGAAACCGCCCCGGAGCCGGAGAAGAAAAAAGATGAACGGGGCAAAAAAGGAGAACGCAAGGGCAAGCGTACGCGTAATGAGCTCCACGTCTCGGGTGATTTGAAAGGGCGGCGCAAGTCCCGGGAAATACAACGGCGGAAGAAGGTCAAGACGACCACTACCCAACATGCGTTTGAGAGACCCACTGAACCGTTGAAGCGTGAAGTGAGTATTCCCGAGACCATTACGGTTGCCGAGCTTGCCCAGGCGATGTCAGTCAAGGCGGCGGAAGTCATTAAGGCGCTGATGCAGATGGGCTCTATGGTCACCATCAATCAGGTGTTGGACCAGGATACCGCGATCCTGCTGGTCGAGGAAATGGGTCACCATGCCAAACCTGCGGCGCCGGACGATCCGGAGGCGCTATTATTGGATCAGCAGCAACAAGAGGGAGAATTACAACCGCGACCACCGGTGGTTACGGTAATGGGTCATGTTGACCATGGCAAGACTTCGCTGTTGGATTACATCCGCAAGGCCAAGGTGGCCGCCGGCGAGGCTGGCGGTATCACCCAACACATCGGCGCCTATCAGGTGCGCACATCCAAAGGCGTGCTTACCTTTCTTGATACCCCGGGCCACGAGGCGTTTACAGCGATGCGCGCGCGCGGGGCGGAGGCCACCGATATCGTGATTCTGGTGGTTGCGGCCGACGACGGAGTCAAACCGCAGACAGTGGAAGCGATTCATCATGCCAAGAACGCCGGTGTACCGATCGTGGTGGCGATAAACAAGATTGACAAGGAAGAGGCGGACCCGGAGCGCGTTAAGCAGGATTTGACGACCCACGAGGTGATTCCCGAAGATTGGGGCGGCGATGTATTAATGGTGCCGGTCTCTGCAAAAACCGGTCAGGGCGTGGAACAGTTGCTTGAGTCGGTGCTATTGCAATCGGAATTACTGGATTTGAACGCAATCAGTAGTGGTTTGGCGTCCGGGTTGGTGGTCGAAGCCCGCCTCGACAAAGGGCGGGGTCCGGTGGCAACGCTGCTCGTGCAAAAAGGCGCATTGCATCGTGGCGATGTCATACTGGCGGGCCGCGAGACTGGGCGTGTGCGCGCGATGACCAACGATGCCGGTAAGCGTATCAAGGACGCTGGACCGTCGACGCCGGTGGAGATTCAGGGATTGTCCGGCGTACCCGTGGCCGGAGACGAGGTACTGGCAGTCACCGACGAACGCAAGGCCCGTGAGATCGCGTTGTTCCGCCAGGGCAAACACAAAGAAGTTAAGCTCGCCCGGCAACAGGCGGCGAAGCTGGAAAACATGTTTCAGCAAATGGACGTGGGCGAACAGAAGAGCCTCAACCTGGTGATAAAGGCCGATGTACAAGGGTCGGTCGAAGCACTTACTGACGCATTGGAGAAACTGTCCACCGACGAAGTTCGGGTCAATGTAGTCCACGGCATGGTGGGTGGTATCAGTGAGTCCGACGTCAACTTGGCTATGGCGTCAAATGCGATCATAGTCGGGTTCAACGTGCGTGCCGATGCCACCGCGCGAAAGCTCATCGAAGGAGAAGGTGTCGATGTGCATTATTACAACGTCATTTATGATGTGGTGGACGAGGTTAAGGCGGCGATGTCTGGCATGCTGGCGCCGGAAATCAAAGAAGAGCTCTTGGGCAACGCCCAGGTTCGAGATGTGTTCCGCGCCCCGAAGATCGGCGTAATAGCAGGGTGTTATGTTACTGAGGGTGTCGTCCGCCGCAACGAAAAGGTGCGCGTTTTGCGAGACAACGTAGTGATTTTCGAAGGCCAAATCGATTCAATTCGGCGATTCAAGGAGGACGTGAACGAGGTGAAAGCCGGCCTGGAATGTGGTGTGGGCATCAAAAACTACAACGATGTCAAGGTGGATGATCAACTTGAAATCTTCAAGACCTTTGAAGTACGGCCTAAGTTATAGTTCATAGACGTGGTGATAACACATGCCGAGAGAGTTCAGCCGCACTCGCCGGGTTGCGCAACTTGTGCAGCGAGAACTCGCCAAATTATTGGCGAAACAAGTAAATGACCCGCGTATTGGATTTGTTACTGTTACCAGCGTTGAGCTGAGTAAAGACTTGAAACACGCTAAGGTATACGTAACTCGCCTCAATCAAGAAGAAAATTCAGCCAGCAAAGAACAACTACTGACGGTTCTGACGCACGCGAGTGGGTTTTTACGCCGTGAGTTAAGCCACGACTTGAATTTACGCGTAAGCCCAACTTTAAGCTTTTATTACGATACCAGTATCGAAAATGGAAATAAGTTGTCGAAGTTAATCGAAAGTGCAACACACCCCGATATCGATGTCACATCTAAAGGTTAAACCGGTATTGAATAAAAGCAGACGACGCGGCGGACGCAACATCCAGGGCATCTTGTTGCTGGACAAACCCATCGGCCTGACTTCCAACGGTGCGCTGCAGGATGTTAAGACTTTGTACAAAGCGCGCAAAGCGGGGCACACTGGTAGTCTGGATCCGATCGCTACCGGCTTATTGCCGATATGCTTCGGCGAGGCAACAAAAATTTCCAGTTTTTTTTTAGATGCGGACAAGCGTTATAAGACGGTGTTCAGGCTTGGCAAGTCCACTGATACCGGTGACGCGGAAGGTAAACTTGTATTCAGTGCGCCGGTGGATGTGTCCGATGAATCGGTTGAGGAGGCGTTAGCTGCCTTTCGCGGCCGTATCCAGCAGGTCCCACCTATGTATAGTGCCATCAAACATCGCGGGCAACCGCTGTACAAACTCGCGCGTCAGGGTATTGAAGTCGAGCGGAAGCCACGGTCTGTCAACGTGTATCAAGCATCCTGGCGGCGACTGGACACGGATAGCATAGAGGTCGATCTGCACTGCTCGAGCGGTTTTTATGTGCGGACGCTGGCCCACGAGTTGGGTGAAAGTTTGGGATGTGGCGCGCATGTCGCATCCCTGCGGCGCATTAGTGTCGGACCGTTTACGGTGGATCATGCCGTGTCTCTGGAACAACTTCGGCGTGCACAATGTGCCGAGGATCTCGATTGCCTATTGATACCCGCTGATGAGGGGTTGTCCGACCTGCCGGATTTGATGTTGTCTGCCGACGCCGCCTATTACTTGTGCCGCGGACAGCCGGTGCGTGTGTCCAGCGCACCGAATTCAGGCTGGGTGCGGCTATACGCCAAGGAGGCTGGATTTCTTGGCGTTGGGCAAATTCTAGCGGATGGTCGCGTGGCCCCGAAACGGCTATTTCATACTTACTAAGTGATTGTCTTTACATGCAAATTTTCGTGTCCGTGGAATCTCATGCGTCTGGTTGTGACGACCAGGGTGTGCAGTTAGAATACGCGGGCCGTTTTTCTAGCTAACCCGTTAAGAACACAGAGGAAAGTTATGGCTTTAACTGCCGAACAAAAGGTGCAAGTTGTCACCGAGCATCAACGCGGGACCAGCGATACCGGTTCACCGGAGGTCCAAATTGCGTTGATGACCGCGCGCATCAAGGACCTGTCGTCGCACTTCAAGACTCATATACATGATCATCATTCCCGTCAGGGGTTGTTGCGAATAGTAAATCAGCGACGCAAGTTACTTGATTATTTAAAGACAAAGGACATTGAGCGTTATCGGTCATTGATCGGTAAGCTAGGTCTACGGAAATAAGCGGTGGAGAAAATATTGTGGTGCATGTAGTCAAAGAGTTTCAGTACGGTGAGCATAATTTTAGGCTGGAGACTGGCGAGATCGCCAGACAAGCCACCGCGGCCGTGGTTGCCAGCTGTGGAGATACCTCGGTGTTGGTAACCGTCGTGTGCGAATCGGGAGGGCCCGCAAGGGACTTCCTCCCCTTGACCGTCGATTTCGAAGAGCGAACCTATGCGGCAGGTCGAATACCTGGAGGATTCTTTAGACGGGAAGGTCGGCCATCTGAGAAAGCCATCCTCACCTGCCGCCTCATTGATCGTCCCGTCCGCCCTCTGTTTCCCAAAGGTTTTGCCCACGAAGTGCAAATTATTGCCACCGTGATGTCGGTAGACCCGGAGATCGATCCTGATATCGTGGCGTTGATTGGTGCATCCGCAGCTTTGCAATTATCGGGTGTACCGTTCAACGGTCCTATCGGCGCAGCACGGGTGGGTTTCCGGGATGGTGAGTATATTTTGAACCCAAGCACCTCCACATTGAATGAGGGATCCAAGCTCGACCTAGTCGTTGCCGGCACCGATAACGCGGTGTTGATGGTTGAATCCGCGGCGGATGAATTGAGCGAACAAGAAATGTTGGGTGCAGTGCTTTTCGGTCATGAACAACTGCAAGTTGCTATTCGTACTATCCGCGAACTCGCCGAAGAGGTTGGCGTACAGCCGATGCAATGGGATCCTCCGGAAGAAGATACTGCACTCAGCGCTAAAGTCGCCGAGCTCGGTAATACCGACATTGCTGAGGCGTATCACATCGCCGACAAGCAACAACGACAGGAGCGGCTTGCTGAGATTCGCGAGCGGATTGTTTCCGGCTTGACTGATGAAGAATCCGAACAAGCGCTCATTGATGCCGTCAAAGGCGCGATAAAGAAACTCGAAAAAGACCTGGTCCGTGGACGGATCATCAGCGGCGACCCGCGCATTGATGGGCGCGACACACGTAGCGTCCGTAGCATCACCTGTCGGGTCGGCGCGTTACCTCGTACCCATGGATCGGCCTTGTTCACTCGAGGTGAGACCCAGGCCATTGTGACTACTACTTTAGGCACCGAGCGCGATGCACAAATCATTGACGCTTTGGAAGGCGAAAGCCGTGACCGGTTCATGCTGCATTATAATTTCCCGCCGTTCTGTGTCGGTGAGACCGGCCGGGTTGGGTCGCCAAAGCGCCGCGAGATTGGTCATGGGAAGTTGGCAAAAAGAGCAATTACCGCGGTGTTGCCGCCGATGGAAGATTTCCCTTACGTGGTGCGCGTGGTGTCGGAAATCACAGAATCCAACGGATCCAGTTCCATGGCTACCGTATGCGGCACCAGCTTGTCGTTGATGGATGCCGGTGTAGAAATAAAGGCCCCGGTAGCGGGTGTGGCCATGGGCCTGATCAAAGAAGGCGACCAATTTGCAGTGTTGACCGATATTTTAGGCGATGAGGACCATCTCGGCGATATGGACTTCAAGGTTGCCGGGACCCCAAGCGGAGTCACCGCGCTGCAGATGGATATAAAGATCGACGGCATCACCAAGGAGATAATGGAGGTTGCGTTAGATCAGGCCCGCGAAGGCCGTATGCATATCTTGAATGAGATGGCGAAAGCAATTTCGAGTCCGCGTCCAGAAATGTCGGACTACGCGCCGCGAATCCTGACGATCCGGATTCCGGTAGAAAAAATCCGCGACGTCATCGGCAAAGGCGGCACTACGGTGCGTGCTATTTCCGAAGAGACCGGTACCACCATTGACATTAGCGATGACGGCACGATCAAGATCGCCTCGGTGGACAATGCGGCGGGTCAGGAAGCGCGCCGACGCATCGAGGATATCACCGCCGATGTCGAGGTCGGTAAAACTTATGAGGGCCGGGTAGTCAAACTGATGGATTTTGGCGCATTTGTGAATATCCTCCCAGGCAGAGATGGGCTAGTGCACATCTCTCAGATCTCCAACAAGCGAGTCGAGAGCGTCAGCGACATGTTGTCGGAGGGAGATGTCATTAAGGTCAAAGTTCTGGAGGTGGACAAACAGGGCCGTATTCGTTTGAGCATGAAAGCGATAGACAACGCAGCGTAATACACGCGCAACCGAGAATAATGAATGGGGGGCCATCAGCCCCCTTTTTTTTGCCGCGTAAAGTTCAAGATAGTAATAAGCCACTAATTCCTACATTTCGTGAAAGTCCTCCTGCAACGTGTCCAATCTGCATCAGTTACTGTGGATGAGGAATTGATTAGCAACATTACTGCTGGGCTGTTGCTATTGGTCGGATTCGGCAGCGATGATGACGAATCCATGTTGCAGCCGATGGCCGACAAGGTAGCAAACCTGCGGGTATTTGCCGACCAAGCAGGGCATTTTCACTATTCGGTATTGCAGACCGGAGGGCAAGTATTGGTAGTGCCGCAATTCACCCTGTACGGGACCACTGGCAACGGGCGGCGACCGGATTTTTCCGCAGCCATGTCCCCAGGGCGGGCGCACGCGTTATTTGATCGCTTTGTTGCTGCCTTGGGCACCGTTGGTATCTGCGACGTGGCGACGGGGCGATTCGGAGCGTTGATGCAGGTACGGCTTGTCAATGACGGACCGGTGACGCTTATGCTGGAAAAATAATATTATTTTTATACCCGTTAGTTTGGCTAGAATAGCGGTATCGCGATCGTCTTACAGGAGGATACCATGAGTAAAGACAGCCAACGCCCCGGAGACATATCACCGAAAGAAGCGTATGACTTGATGCAAAAGAATCCTCAGGCGGTGCTCATCGACATCCGCTCCACGATGGAGCACTTGATGATTGGGCATCCCCGTGACGCGATCCATATCCCATGGTTGGATGAACCCGATTGGACCGTTAATCCTCGATTCGTCCCGCAAGTGCGCGAGGTGTTGCTCGGTGGTTTCCTGGGCGCCGACGAGGACAAACCGCCTACGGTGATACTGATATGCCGGAGTGGACGCCGGTCCGTGGAGGCCGGAAAGGCATTGATCGATGCTGATATAAAGAATGTGTACCACGTCGATACCGGGTTCGAGGGGCCGTTGGATGACGATCATCAACGCAGTACGATCGCTGGGTGGCGGCATGATGGTCTGCCCTGGCAACAGTGCTAGTCCACGGCCATGGGTATCAATAAGTAATACGCAGGGCTAATGCGTCCGATTACAATAATTCCCGGAGATGGTATCGGTCCCGAGATTACCCGCGCCGCGCTACGCGTGTTGGACGCCTTGGACTGCGGCTTGAGCTACGACACCCAGCTTGCGGGAGTATCCGCCTCGCAAGCGGGAAAGGACATATTGCCCGAAGAGACATTGGCGTCCATCCGTGCAAACGGCGTAGCCCTGAAAGGGCCATTGACCACCCCCGTAGGAGAGGGCTTCGCCTCGATCAATGTTCAGCTTCGAAAGATCTTTGATCTCTACGCCAACGTACGTCCCGCCATTACGCGTCCCGGTGTGCAGTCGCGTTATCACAACATCGACATCATTACCATTCGCGAGAACACCGAAGGTATGTACTCCGGCGAACGTCAGGAAATCTCACCGGACGGGTCGCGGGCTGAATCGGTGAGCGTTATCACGCGCGCAGGCTCAGAACGGGTGATTAGATTCGCTTACGAGCTGGCAAAGAGGCGTAATCGGGAAAAGATCACTATCGTGCACAAGGCGAACATATTGAAGGCAACTTCCGGCTTGTTTCTTACCGTCGCACGGGAAATTGCCAAGCAATATCCGAATGTCGAAAGTGTCGAGATGATTGTCGATAACACGTGCATGCAATTGGTGATGAACCCACATCAATTTGATGTCATTGTTACCACTAATCTGTTTGGCGATATAATTTCAGATCTATGCGCCGGTTTAATCGGCGGACTGGGCATGGCGCCGGGGGCTAATATTGGTGATGACGTGGCGATTTTCGAAGCCGTTCATGGTTCGGCGCCGGATATTGCCGGGAAAAAGATCGCTAATCCCTCAGCGGTAATATTAGCAGCTGCGTTGATGTTGGATCAGTTGGATATGCCTACGAAGGCGCAGCGCATCCGTACCGCGATTAGAGAGGTGATCGCAACCGGTGATCGCATCACCCGTGACCTCGGTGGCGATGCCGGTACCCAGGAGTTTACCGACGCGATTATTGATCGACTATAGCCCGTATATTGCGCTACAGCGCGCCGCCGCTATTCTTGCCAAACACACTGGAGAGCAGAATTTCACTATTCCTGGGGGAGACGGTGCGAGTCCCTCCGGTGCAGACACGGATAGGGGCGGGGCTATCCCGGCCCTGGCTCGATCTTGAATTCCTGTACTTGGGGTTCACTCACAACAAAAATAAGGGTTCAGAAATAAGGGTCGGAGTCACCGCCTCTGACGCCTCCTTTCATCGTTCTAGCGCGGCGTTCAGCCGCCCGATCCGCGCTTGTCCCCGCCTTGTCCCCGCACAGCAGGGGAACAGCAGGGGAACTACGCGCAGGAAGATCTGTTCGCCATCGCTGGAGATCCGTGGCGCAATGTGCGAGTTAGATGGCGGATAACTTGGGCGTTAGTTTCTCACTGAGATAATCCGCTACTCGCTGATCCAGCCAATACTGCGGACGCCACACCGGGCCCGTGACAAAGCCCACATGGCCCCCGCATTGACTCACTTCCAGTTGAATCTTGCGAGACAATTCATACTCCCGGGGAAGCACCGCCGGCGTCATCAATGGATCATCCTCGGCATGCACAATTAAGGTCTCGGTGTTGATGTCAGAAAGGAACTGGCGGCTGCTGCTGCGCGCGTAGTAGTCCTGGACATCGGCAAAGTCGTGGAGTCGCGCGGTGACTTGATCGTCGAAGGTCCAAAAATTATTGAGCCGGCGTATTTGATGCAGATCGACTGGTGCCGGTCGGTGCGCGAACTTCTTGATGAGGGATTGCTTCATTAATCGTATCAGACGCCATTGATAGATCTGCGATAACCCCCGTTGCATGCGCCGGGGCCCTTCCGCAAGCAGGAATGGGACCGACACTGCTACCGCGGCTGTGACTAATGATGTGTGAGGATTCTCACCCAGCCATTTCAACAACATATTACCGCCCAAGGAAAAACCAACCGCGCCCATCGGTGTATTTGGCTCGCGGTCGTGCAGGCGGCTTAACACGGTACCTAGATCGGCGGTCTCCCCGGCATGGTAGCTGCGATTCAACCGGTTCGGTTCTCCACTGCAACCACGGTGATGCATGACCACAGATCGAATGTTACGGTGTGCAAATGCGGTAACTAGCCCGCGAACGTAATGAGATTGCGAGCAGCCTTCCAGCCCATGCAATACCAAGACCAACGGTCCTACTGAGTTGGGCTCGAGCCAATCAAGGTCGAGAAAATCGCCGTCCGTTAGCTCGAGGCGCTCCCGGCGGTACTCGGGGCGGGGGGAGAAACGAAAAAAATAAGCCCAGAGTGTCTGCAGATGCGGGTTCCGGCACCAGTTTGCCGGTCGGAACTCAGACTCGATGATGGACATCGTTTCGCGGCCAACGGTGCTTTCAGCTCCGGACCAGACCGGTGTGTTACACCGGTCTTATATCACTTGCCTCTCGCGAATCTCGTCCAGTGTCTTGCAGTCAATACACAATGTCGCCGTGGGCCGGGCCTCGAGACGCTGAACACCGATCTCCACCCCGCAGTTTTCACAGAAGCCATACTCACCAGCATCGATGAGCAGGAAGGTATCGTCGATCTTCTTGATCAGCTTGCGTTCCCGGTCGCGGCTGCGTAACTCCAGTGACATATCCGTCTCTTGAGTTGCACGGTCCGTGGGATCGGGATGGTTAATGGTTTCATCCTGCATCGAGTGGATGGTGCGCGAGATGTCGTCGACCAACTGTGTTCGCCAATTCTCTAGAATCGCTCGGAAGTGTTCGAGCTGGGGAGCGCTCATGTACTGCTCACCCCGCCTGGCCTTATACGGCTTAATTCCATGCACGATGGTATCGCCCATCATCCTGATCATGGAACCAGATCTCTTTCGGGCCGCCGATGCCCTCTTTTTGGCCGGCTTTTTTGTCGTTTTCTTTTTTACGGGTGCCTTCTTGGTTGCGACTTTCTTCTTCTTTTTCTGACCAATCTTTTTAGTCGTCTTTTTCTTTACCGCCTTTTTCGCCTTTTTCGCCGTTTTCTTGGTCTTTTTTGCTACCTTCTTCTTCGACGTCTTCTTTTTCGCTTTGGCCTTCTTCTTGGAAGTGGCCGCCATAATATGGACTCCTACGGTACACCTAGGGAAAAATAAGCGCGCATTTGTACTACAAAGGCCGGATCGGCGCAACACGAATTATGTTCTGCGCTAACTCTCGGAATTATTTGGATTTTCAATGAGTTCTATCGATAACAGATGACTGATTCACCCTTGGAAGCGCTGATTTTTGACGTCGATGGGACGCTGGCGGACACTGAGCGCGATGGCCACCGGCGCGCCTACAACGCCGCATTTAGGGAATTTCGTCTCGATTGGGACTGGGATCCCGATCTATATGGAAGGCTGCTGGCGGTGCACGGCGGCAAAGAGCGATTACACCATTATGTGGAACGCTATTGTCCCGGCTTCAAGACGGACCGAGATCTGGAGAGCTACATCGATGCATTGCATGCCGTGAAGACAACCCATTTCGTAAATATAGTCCAACAACGCGGAATCCCCGCGCGCCCCGGCGTCAAGCGTTTGCTGGAAGAAGCCAGTGCCGAGGGACTGCGCTTGGCGATCGCGACAACGACATCCCGTGTCAACGTGGAGGCGTTGCTGCAGACGGCGATACATCCGAACGCTCCCGAATGGTTCGAAGTGATTGCCGCAGGTGAGGACACGGTGAACAAGAAACCGGCGCCGGATATCTACGAGTTTGTGCTCCAACAATTAAGGTTGTCCCCAGATCGTGTATTGGCATTTGAAGACTCACGAAACGGATTACTGTCCGCCATAGGCACCGGCATTCGAACCGTGATTACCGTGAATCACTATACCGAGCACGAGGCCTTCGATGAGGCGGTATTGGTGGTTGACCATCTCGGTGAACCGGATCGTGCCTTCCAGTTGCGGTCATCCGCCACGCCTTTGCATGCTCACTCTTATGTCAACGTCGCCTGTCTGCGTTATCTGCAAGCAAATACTTGATCGACGTCAGATTCGCGGTTCTCGCCGCAGCTCGTATGTATAGGATATGTAATGCTTGCAACAGTAATCCAGATTAGTTCCGTACCGACAAGATCGATCGGACACGTAGGTGATTGTGAACAAACCAGGCGTGATCTTAACTGCGTGGCACCCATAGCCGGACGAGACCGCAACCCGAGCAGATCAATGGGCGACGACATACCGCTTGGTCGGGTACAATAAGCCTGCATTTACAGTGTGTATAAAGCGTATGCGTGCTTACAACCCGAGAATCTTGATGATTTTTTTTCTGCTCGGATCGTTTTCATCTCAGCTCATGGCCGATAGCGACGCCAACAAAGCGGTCCCGGTAACGCCGGAGGTCGTGCAACCCGGCGCTGCGGAACCCACGGTGCTCGATAAAGGGGCCGAGAAGGGTGCGGAGACTTGGGGGGCGACTAAGGAAATATCGAAGGAGGCGTGGGAGGCAACCAAGCAGACTTCGAAGGAAGTGTGGGATGAGACCAAAAAGACCTCCCAGGAGGTGTGGGATGCCACCAAGAGCGGCGCCAGGAAAACCGGCGAGTATGCCGGCCAGGCCTGGGACAAGACGAAAGAGGTCTCTCAAGATGCGTGGGACGCAACCACCGACGCTGCCGGCACAGCCGGCCGCGCTACCAAAAAAGCCTACGAAGGTGTGGTTGGCGGCAAAGATCAAGCGACAAAATAAGAATGCGGCCCGACCTCATTACGATGTCATCCTCGGGCGCCAAGCCGGCCGGTGCTCAGCGCGGTCGAAGATAAAGGGTCCAAACCTGTTCGATGACAAAGTACGCTTTGTCATCCTGAGGCCATAAGCAACCCGCGCGTGCGGCGCGAAGTTCCTCTGCTGTTCCCCTGCGGTGCGGGGACAAGGCGGGGACAAGCGCAGTAAAGAATCTCACTCTGTTGGAGATGTCTGGCTATGTCATGCTCGGCACGACCAACAACAGGTCGCATTCCTCACGGCACTCATAATGACAGCAAGGCCTGCCACCGCATGCGCATGGCACAGCAATGGTCTGATCCCGACTTCAACCGATTTTCACGCTAGTTAATCCGCCGCAGGCGGAACAAGCCGTTAGTCTCCCCATCGCTGGTGAAATACAGCGCGCCATCGGGTCCGATGGCAACGCCGCATGGACGGCCCCAGCGCCGGCCGTCGGCCAACTGAAAACCGGTGATTAGATCGAGCACCCGGGTAGCCCGGCCGTCTTCGAACATCACTTGAACTAATTTTGGGTGGCGCCGGGTGGCCGGGTCCCCGGCATAGCCGCCACGCGGCTTTGTACCCCAGGATCCGTGCAAGGCAACGATCGCATTACCCTCGAAGCGGGGGTCCAGCGCCCCTTTCGGCACAAAAACCATACCCATGGGCGCGTTACGGGCATCGAAGGTGACCTCCGGTGGCACCGCTTCGGTCACCGGCCGCGGGGGTTTGGCACGAATGCAGTTGTCGCGCTGAAAACGTCCGTCAACGTACTGATACCAGGGCATGCCGTGAAAAGACCCCGCGCTCAAGCGCGTGAAATACTCCCGCGGCAACTCATAACCCCAATGATCCGGCCCGTTATTGTTCGCATACAGGATCTTGGTATCGGGATGCCAGGCAAATCCAATCGGGTTGCGTAATCCAGAGGCATACGGCCGTAACTTCGGTTTTTCGCCGGTTTCATCGAGTACGAACACGCCGCCGCGGCGATTCTCGAAATCGTAACTATCGTCGAGGTATTCGTTGGGACAGTTGCCGCTTATCCCAAGGCCAATATAAAGCCGGTTGTCGGGCCCGACTCCAACCGTTCGACTGCTGTGACCGCCACCGGTGGGTAACGGCGTTACCAACGCAAAGTCCTTGTGCCTGAGACGCGTGATACCCGGCGTGTAACGAGCCTGGTAAAGGCCACCAGTATCGGCGACGTACAATGCATCACCGCGCACCACAACGCTGTGTGGATAATCTGAGAACTTTGTCAACACCTCGGCGTGGGTGTAAGGCGGGGCAAGCCGATACACCTTGCCACTCCTGGATCCTGCCAGCAGGTCGCCGTTGGGGGTAAAATGTATAAACCGCGGGCGTGACATACTACCGGTCAGAAACTCCAGCCCATACCCTGCCGGAATCATCACGGTGAGTCGCTTGCCTTCGACCTCCACCTCATCGGTGGTCAAGTCGCCAGGCGCCGCTGCGGCGAGTGGCAGAGCGGTCAGGACCACCAAGCTTGCGCAAGTGAAGATGACGCTGCGTATTAGATAAAACATTGTATCGTGCTATGCGTGGAAACCAGTCGATTATATTATGTTGATCGTTGCGCCGGGCTTTATATTTTCACCCGGCACATTAAAATGTGGCCCCCAACAGAATCGGCCCACACCGAGAATGACCAAGAATATCGACAACGCCCCGATATCTCAACACACCGCCGATGAGATCGGCCTGCGCTCGGAGTTACGGGGTCCAATCGCGGAGCTCAGTGATTTAAGGCGGTCTTTGCTGCTCGCCGAGTTATCCATGATCGCCTACTTGCCGGAGCCGGAGGCCGCACGCGCAGGCAAGCGTTTGAGTTTTGATGAGGTGCAGTTCTTTGATCGTGATGGTGCGCAGGCATACAAGTTCGAGAATAACGTCGATTGCGTGGTTGCGTGCCGAGGCACTGAGCCTAACGAATGGAACGACATTCGTGCGGATGCTAACGCCATTACCGCGTTATCGGAGACTATGGGGCGGGTGCATCGGGGTTTCAAACGAGAAGTGGATGACTTGTGGCCACGGATAGAAAAAGCCCTCATCAACAATACCAAGACACTATGGATTACGGGCCATTCACTGGGCGGTGCCATGGCAACAATTTGCGCCGGGCGTTGCATGCTGTCGCATATACCTTCTAATCCGCAACAACTGCAAACCTTTGGGAGCCCCCGTGTCGGCGACAAGCGATTCGTCCATTTTTGTAAGCTCGACTACAGCCGATGGGTCAACAACAACGACATTGTCGCGAGAGTACCGCCGGCATGGATGGGATACCGGCACTCCGGGGATGAGATCTACCTCAATGCCCATGGCAAGATTCGGCAGGTCAGTGGTTGGCAACGCACCAAGGATCTATGGCGGGGGTTCGCGAAAGGCATTAAGCAGGGCAAGATCGACCATTTCGATGATCACTCTATCGTGTGGTACATCGAGCATATCTATCAAGCCCTATCCGAAGAGGAAGATGGTGTTGATGCCAAAACTCAAGGAATCGTCGATAAGGGCAGCGGGGAACTTACCGGCGATCCGAGTCGCTGACGTAACTGTAACAACTTAGACTTGATTCGACAGGGATTGTCAGATTACAAAGGACCGCGTCCGAACCAATCCAGCCTTTGGCGTGTGTGCCACAAAGCTGACGTTCACTTCGGTGACTCGCCAGGATATGTACACTCGCCGTACAGCCACCGAAAACAGTTTTTTTGAGTAGATCAAGCCACATTGGTTAACCAATATACATACGTCATTGATTGTTTGAGTTGTAAAACAGACACTAGAGTGACCGATAACCTGCGATCACCAGCGGCAGGAGGAATTGATGCTTATTGACAGCATGGAGTTAGCCTACGAGACGTTCCAAGGCTGTCGCTTGCGCGCGCTTTACTCCGAAGCACTTCTCACCGCTCTGATACCAACGCTGGAAGAGGTGCGAGAGACCGGATTGCTTGTGCTGGATGTTCCCGAGTCACACCTCGAACCATTGCCATCTGATTTCAAAAGGGCGACAGAGTGCAGGCCGGACGTCGAGCGGAAGACGCTGCACAACCGTGATCAGCAGTGGCTGCGTTTATGCTACATCTCCGCGGTTGAATTGAGACGTTTATGGGCGGACGGTGCCCATCGTGCGGTGCGCTCGCTAGGATATGCAATGCACAATGTACCGTACGAGATTTCATCGGGTGGCTTGCCCAGACTTATGCCCATATCTATCCAGAAATGGCTCGATCCTTTTTGGGGGTTTGAATTTAGGGTCGCCGCCTTCCACTGATCAGAATTCTCGATAGAAACACGTGAGGCACTCGCGAATGTGGTAGGCGTTGATGTTGATCGAATCGACAAGCTCGCGCAACGCGAGGGTTTCGCAGTTGACATGTTCAGCTGGGCGCGAGCGGCTAAAGGACCTGATGGTGATTCTAGTAGCGCTGCATACAATCCGGTGCATCTACGCAGAGTCACCGGTACGTTTACTGATAAGAGTTGAGACAAATATACGTTTTCTAATATGTCGATCGACCCTTTTAGCACGACGTCATCTGAACGGAAACCAGAGTGGTTAATTGAGTTAGGATGTCGCGAACTGGTGCTGCCGACCCGTTCCGGCCTTTAGCATAGGTGCCGCAAAGCCGACATTCGTCGCATGTTCCGGCTAATTGAGCGCCGACAGCGAGGTTCGTATTTGCTAGCATTACGCTCGCAGACGAAATATTACAACTATCGGATTACATGAAGAAAATCTCTAAGGCCTACGCTAGTTCCAATATTGATAAATCGGGCGATAACGTTCGCTCCATCACCCGTTAGGGCAATAAACAGCCAAACCAAGCTAAGAAAGTAATGAAAAAAAGACATCGAATACAATTTCCAAAAGCCGAATTAACCAATTTCAATCAAGACGAAGCCTATTTCTATCTTCAAGGATCAGGCGGCAAGAGGAAAATAAAGTTCCACGACTACGATGAAATTTATCAGGTAGAAGGTCTGTATGAGCAAATCTTTTATGATCGCCTGAAATGCACATCTCCAAGTAAAGTAGCCTCGATACTCGAATCAGCGGTAAAACAGTATCAAGATAATTTTACTGAGCTTCGAATATTAGATTTAGGTGCAGGCAATGGCATGATGGGGGAGGAGCTAAAAAAACACGGCGTTTCGCGCTTAATAGGCGTAGATATAATTCCCGAAGCTTATGATGCAACAATCCGAGATAGGCCAGGGTTGTATGATGCATATTACGTTGATGACTTCACGAAGCTAGGTGATGAAAAAAAGCAAGAAATAATTTCGTGGCAATGTGATTGCATGGTAACGGTCGCCGCACTTGGTTTCGGTGACATCCCGGCAAAGGCGTTTATAGAGGCTTTCAATATAATCAAAAGCGAGGCGTGGGTGGCGTTTAATATCAAGGACACCTTCTTTGATATAAGCGATGAATCAGGGTTCTCCAAAATGATTCGGGAATTAATATTCTCGAAATATCTTGATATTTATTACATTGAACGCTATCGGCATCGGTTATCAATTGAGGGAGAGCCGCTGTACTATTTTGCCATTACAGGTTGGAAAACTTCGGATGTTCCTGATGAGTTTTTAGAGTCAAAAGGCATCACGTCTTAACAAAGACATCCAGTGGACAGCAAAAAGCGGCGCTGCCGATCCTTATCGCTTTGCGTCTTGCTGAAGATAATGTGAGGTGTTAATACGACCGTCCGCTTCCCTATTCTCGAATGACTCATCGTGGCCGGGAGCCGAGATTAGCTGCACCGCAATAATTTTTACTCGCTGTTCGTAAACAAAATCTCGGCTTACGATCCGATGCAAACGTTCGCGATAGCTTCCCAGAATGTCTAAC
>CALZGZ010000160.1 GCA_945787105.1 uncultured Gammaproteobacteria bacterium | reverse complement strand
TGCGGGCCCGGTGAAACAGCGGTGCGCCAACAGTCTCCTCGAGCAGCTTGATGCGCGCGCTCACCGCAGACTGGGTAACAAACAGGTTGTCCGCGGCCCTTCCAAAATGCCGCGTTCGTGATACCTCGAGGAACGTTCTTAACAGTTCTGTATCCATCGCCTTACGCTACAGGTCCGAACACGATCTTCTCGGATATCGGTTTGCATCAAACAATGCTCTGATCGGCGTCGGACTCGATCGCCTGTTGTTGCTCGGACTGGAACTTTTCCACCCTTCCGACGGCTCGATCGATGTCCCCGAAGCGCGCGATATGAAACAGCGCCTCGCCTTCATTAACCAGCGGGATAAGCGCTCTGCCGATGACAATGCCGCTCACCGGAGAGCGGACCTCGGCGTCCCTTTCGCCAAACGGGTCGGACACGATACCCAGTACATCTTTGGCCTTGACCCGTGCGCCCAGGTCGGTGAGCGCGCGAAGTATGCCCGCCTCTGGTGCGCGCAACCAGTAGGTGGAGCGTGCGACGACGCTGCGTGCGGGTGTGCGCTTTTTCTTTATTTTCCTGCGCGGCAGCATGTCCAGCTCACGCAGGACATTGACAATCCCGCGCAGACCCGCCCGTATTGCCACCTCATCGAAACGCAGCGCTTCGCCGGCCTCGTAGAGCAGGGTCGGTATACCGTTGGCCGAAGCCGCTTCACGCAGCGACCCCTCGCGCACGTCGGCATTGATAATGACCGGTGTGCCAAATGCTCGCGCCAACCGTTTGGACTCCGGGTCATCAATATTGATTCGGATTTGAGGAAGATTGATGCGATGCACCGCCGCCGTATGCAGATCAATGCCATGCGTGCAGTGGGTAACGATCTCAGACATAAAAAGATTGGCCAGCCGCGCCGCGAGCGATCCGCGTTGTGAGCCGGGAAAACTGCGATTCAGGTCACGACGATCCGGCAGGTAACGCGAATGCTGTAAAAATCCAAACACGTTAACGATGGGTACCGCTATGAGTGTGCCTCGGATCTTCTGAAGATCGGGCCGTCGCAATAGACGGCGGATGATTTCGACGCCATTGATCTCATCGCCGTGCACCGCGGCGGAAACGAACACGCGGGGCCCGTCTCGTTTACCATGCACCACGTGTACCGGCATGGTAATGGGCGTATGCGTGTGCAGGTGGGTCACCGGCACGTCCAATGTCACACGAGAACCCGGTGGAATAACCGTTTTCCCGATCGTAAACTCACGTGTCACCGGCGCTATCCCTTTCCCTTCGTGCCTGTGCGGCCGCGTCTTGCGTTCTTCTCGATAAAAGCGATGGTCATGCCAGCAACATCTTTGCCGGTGGCAGTTTCGATGCCTTCCAGGCCCGGCGACGAGTTGACCTCCAAGACCACCGGACCGTGGTTGGAACGCAGAATGTCGACACCGGCCACGTTCAGCCCCATGACCCGGGCTGACCGTACCGCGGTTGAACGCTCCTCGGGCGTCAGTTTGATAATTTCGGCCGAGCCGCCGCGATGCAGGTTGGACCGGAATTCGCCTTCTTTTGCCGTTCGCTTCATGGCGGCGACCACCTTATCACCGATCACGAAGCATCGCAGATCGCTTCCGCCGGCCTCTTTGATGAACTCCTGTATCAATATGTTGGCGCGCAATCCGTTGAACGCGTCGATCACGCTCTCGGCGGCTTGCTTGGTCTCTGTGAGCACCACGCCTCTGCCTTGCGTGCCCTCCAGCAACTTGATCACCAGCGGCGCGCCGCCCACCAATCCGATCATATCGTCGATATCGTCCGCGTGGTGTGCAAAGCCGGTGATGGGCAGTCCCAGGCCCTTGCGCGACAGCAACTGCAGGGAGCGCAATTTGTCCCGCGCCCGGGTGATCGCTACGGATTCATTCAGTGGATACACACCCATCATCTCAAACTGCCTGAGCACCGCCGTACCGTAGAAAGTGACCGACGCGCCGATCCTCGGGATCACCGCATCAAAGGGCTCTAATTCGGCGCCTTTGTAGTGAATTTCCGGCCTGTGGGAGCTGATGTTCATGTAACAGCGAAGCGGGTTGACGACCCGCATCTCGTGTCCGCGCTGCTCTCCAGCTTCGACGAGACGTCTGGTCGAATATAATTTCGGCCCTCGGGACAAGACTGCAATTTTCATGTAATCTCCTTAAATGCGCTTTGTTTCAGCTTGGGCTTCCCGGCTGTGTACGAAGCGGATGAATCGACCAGGTATTGGTCTTGGATGGCGGTGCGGCCCAACAACATACGAAACTTCATCGTGTCGCGGTCGGTCAAGGTGAGTTCAATGGTCCACTTGTGATCGCCAATCATGATCGGTGTCTTGATTACGACCCGCTGTTCGGCATGCCCCCCTGAATCGGTGACCACTCGTTCATCCAGGATCTCGCTATCGCACTCAACCACGTATTCCGTATTGTTCTGAAGCGGGTGGACCCAGAATTTGACGCGCTTGCCCGTCTCACTCTGATAGGGTTCCAGTCGGAAGGCATGGAGCGCCGAGGTTCGGGCACCAGTGTCCACTTTTATTTTGATCTTCCGAATCGATAGCCGCGGTAACGCGGCCCACTCTCGCCAACCCAATGTTTTCATTCTTGGCATTAGTCGGTGCGGACTTAACGTTATTCTACCATTTCTCGCACACATCACGTTGGTCTAACAAACCACCTCGGTGTTTGACTTCACCTGGGTATGGAAAGTCACAAACTGCCCTCGTTCCACAAGAAACAACGATTATCTCGAAAAAAAAGTTTCATTGTTGGGTGGTTGAAATCGAAAACCTGGATCTCCATTTCAACCGACACTCGTGATGATATAC
>CALZGZ010000159.1 GCA_945787105.1 uncultured Gammaproteobacteria bacterium | reverse complement strand
TCCTGAGCGCAGTCGAAGGACCTTTCCTGCGCGCAGTCGAACGAACCTGCCTTGCGCGCATTGCGGTTCCACAGAGTATAGCGCTCTACGTCACAACTGCTTCATCTAAAACGCTTTGACCGACACCACAACATATACAGACATGAAATCAAGATCGTGACGATATCCATCAGCAAGATCCATCACTGTGGCGCGAAAACACCTAAAATCAAAATGTTATCGATCTTCTACTTCGAGAGCTGTTTATGGCTCCCGGTGATTAACGAGTTTATGGGACAGCAGCACCCCATTTATTCCCGGATCCTTGGTGCAATATACTGGCTAAAGATCATGCGGCGCGCAGACAACCAGGTGAATCACAACGCCCAAATCGGGATAATGGCGCCGATGAGGGACTGCAATCGACATGACGCGCTGGCTTGGCGGCCTGCGCAGCAAACTACAAGGTGGATGGCGGCCGTGATCGCGATGTTCCTGGCGTTGCTGATTGGCAGCACCCATGCCGGCGAGACCGATCCGATAAGTTTCGATGACCGTCCCGCAGAGCGATATGTCGAACATCCACTCTGGTTCAAAGCCAGCTTTTTGGATCTGCGCGAGGACCTGGCGGAGGCCAAACAAGCCGGCAAGCGGGGCGTCATTCTCTACATCGGCCAGGAAAACTGTCCTTATTGCGAGGCGCTGATCAAGGTTAATTTCGGCGCCCCAGATATCGCCGAGTACACCCAACGCCATTTCGAGGTTGTTGAACTCGATCTGTGGGGTAGCCGGGAGCTCACCGACTTCGACGGCGACCGGCACAGCGAACATGACTTCGCCAACCTCCACGGCACCAATTTCACCCCATCGCTGATGTTCTATGATCAAGATGCCAAATTGGCGTTGCGCTTGCGCGGTTATTACCCGCCGTATAAATTCCGTGCCGCGCTCGAGTACGTCGCCGACGCACATTATAAAAAAGAAAGCTTTCGTGATTACCTGGCGCGGGCCGACCCACCCCCCAAGTTTGAAATCGGTGACCTCAACGAGCAAGACTTCTTTCTTCGCCCTCCCCACGTGCTGGATCGGTCACGGATTGCCGCCCAGCGCCCGTTGATGGTGTTTTTCGAGCAGCGCGACTGCCATGCGTGTGATGTGCTGCACACGCAACCGCTTTCCGATCCTCAAGTGCGCACGCAGTTGCGGCAATTCGATGTCATTCAGGTGGATATGTGGTCTAAAGATCCGATCTTCACCCCCGATGGGCGCAAGCTACCCGTGGTCGACTGGGGTAAGGAGTTGGGACTTTTCTATGCCCCGACCCTAGTGTTTTTCGATGAGGGCGGGCGCGAGGTGATGCGTATCGCATCGGTGGTCCACGTGTATCGGTTGGGAAGGATATTGGAGTATGTCGCCAACCGCGGCTACCGCTCCGGCTTGACCTATCAACAGTGGCACGGCAAACGAGAAATACTTTGACTTGGCGTCCGCTAACCGGAATCGTTGCGTTGCCGCCGGGCCTCGAATAGACACACCCCGGCCGCCACCGAGACATTCAAGCTCGACACGAACCCGCGCATCGGTATGCGTACGAGTTCGTCGCACCGCTCGCGGGTCAAGCGTCGCAGTCCGCGGCCCTCACCACCAACAACCAGACCCAAGGGGACGTCAAGGCTGGCGTCATACAACGAGCGTGGTCCGTCCGCCGCCGCGCCCAGCAACCAAATCCCTTCCGCTTGCAGACGCTGCATAACCCGCGCGAGATTAGTGATGCGGAAGATCGGGATCAATCCCGCCGCTCCGGAGGCCACCTTATAGACGGTGGCGTTCACGGGACACGCCCGGTCCTTGGGTAGGATGACCGCGTCCACCCCCGCCGCATCGGCGCAACGCAGGCACGCACCGAGGTTGTGGGGGTCCTGTATACCGTCCAATAACAACAACAAGGCGGGATGCGCGAGTTGCTGAACGAACGGGGTCAGGTCTTGCTCGTCCTGTATGGGTAAGGAACGCACCTCGGCGGCGACCCCTTGATGATGGTCGCATTCAGTCAGCGCATCGAGCTTGTGCGCGTCAGCGCCGCTGACCGCGAGATCCAGCTGACGCGCCTGCGTTTCCAGATCAACCAGCCGCCCATCCTTGCGCTTCTCATCGCGCCAGATCTGCACGACGCGGTCGGGATATCTGCGCAGCACCGCGTTGATCGTGTGAATCCCGTAGATGACCAGCCGCGCCATGGGTTTCAGCGCCGTCTGCGCCGCCGTGTCTTGCGCCCGCCCGTCTGGTCGGCCAACTCAAAATCGATCTTTGCCGAGTCGAGATCGACGCGCACCACCTTGACCTCTAGCGGATCGCCCAAGCTATAGGTCACGCCGCTGCGCTCCCCGGTCAAGCGGTGCCTAGCGGGGTCGAAATGAAAATAGTCATTGCCCAACCCGGTCACATGCACCAGACCTTCCACGTAGACCGCTGATAATTCAACGAAGATCCCAAAATTGGTGACCCCGGAGATTACCCCCGAGAATTGCTCGCCGATCCGATCAAGCATGTATTCCGCCTTCAGCCATTGCACGACATCGCGGGTCGCCTCGTCGGCCCGCCGCTCGGTCACGGAACAGTGGTCGGCAATCTGCTCCAGCTCCACGTCGGGCTCGTCGCCGGGCGTGTCGGACACCACCCCATCGAGCAGCTGCTTGATGACGCGATGCACCCACAAATCCGGATAGCGGCGGATGGGGGACGTGAAATGTGCATAACGATCGAAGCCGAGCGCAAAATGGCCGCTATTTTGTGCTGAGTAAGTCGCTTGCTTCAGGCTGCGCAGCAACGCGGTCTGCACGATATGAGCATGGGGCGCACCGGCGCACTGGGCGACCACTGCCTGATAATCGCCAGGCCGCGGATGGCCGCCGCCGCCCAAGGTCAGGCCGAATTCGGTCAAGAACTTCTTAATGTCCTCGATCTTGAGCGGGTCCGGTTTGTCATGCACGCGATATAAACCCGCTGCACTGTGTGTCAGCAGCATGTCCGCAGCACACGCATTGGCCGCCAACATGCACTCTTCGATGAGCTTGTGGGCGTCATTGCGTTCCAGCGGTTCGATGCGCTCGATCTTGCGCTGCTCATCGAACACAATTTTTGTCTCCGGCAGCTCGAAATCGATGGTACCGTCCGCCATGCGGCGCCCACGCAGGGCCTGGGATAACGCATACAGTTCCTCGAGCTCATCAATCAGGCTGCGATACTTATCGATTACCGCGGGTATTTTGTCCACCAGGATCGCTGCCACCTCGGTGTAGGTAAGACGCGCCTTGGATCGCATGATCGCTTCGAAAAAACGATACTCGCCCAGATTTCCGTGTGCATCGATGTACACTTCACAAGCAAAGCACAAACGATCGACGTGGGGGTTCAAAGAACACAGATCGTTTGAGAGTTTCTCCGGCAGCATCGGGATCACCTGTTCGGGAAAGTACACCGAGTTGCCCCGCTGTCTGGCATCGTAATCCAACGCGCTGTCGGTGCCGACATAGTGCGAGACATCGGCAATCGCAACCACCAACCGCCAACCGCCATCGGTCTTCTCACAATACACGGCATCGTCAAAATCCCGCGCGTCCTCCCCGTCTATGGTCACCAACGGCACGTCACGAAGATCAACCCGCCCGGTTAGATGCGCTGTAATCTCATCCTCTAACTTCTCGAGCTCACTGGAGACGGCTTCCGACCAACGATGCGGCAAGTCGTATTTGCGCATCGCGATCTCGATCTCCATACCCGGCGCCATATGCTCGCCCAGCACTTCGACGATCCGCCCGACCGGCTGGATCTTCGCGTTGGGTTGGCGCACGATCTCCGCCACCACGATCTCGTGACTTTTGGCCGCTCCGGCATGATCCGGGGGGATGAGGATGTCCTGACTGATACGTTTGTCATCAGGGACCAAAACTCCGATGCCGTTTTCAATGACGTAACGCCCGACGACCTGGTTATTGACGCGCTCCGTGACTGCGACAATGGTCCCCTCCAAGCGTCCACGGCGGTCAACGCGGGCGACCCGCGCCACCACCCGGTCACCGTGCAGGACGTTGCGCATCTCGCGCGATGATAAATACAGGTCCGGGCCGCCATGGTCGGGAATAAGAAAACCGTATCCGTCGGGATGACCGCTCACGCGGCCTTGAATCATGTCCATGTGTGATGGCAGCGCATAGCGTCCCTTGCGGTTCTTGATCAACACCCCATCGCGTTCCATCTGACCAAGCAATTCCCTTAATGCTTTTTTGTCCTGAGCCTGTCGCAGCGCGAACGCGCGAAACAGCGCGGCCTCGGCGAGCGGCTGGTTACGTTGGCCCAGGTATTTTAGAATCGCCCCACGGGTGGGCGTTTGGGTAGCTGGTTTTCTCTTCGTTGACATCATAAGCGCCGCTGGTTAGAGTCTTTCGCCCGAATTTCCGGCGATACTCATGCCGAGGTGGCGGAATTGGTAGACGCGCTAGCTTCAGGTGCTAGTGGGGGTAACCCCGTGGAGGTTCAAGTCCTCTCCTCGGTACCAACTTTATATAACAACGGTCCTACCTTCGTTCTTCCCTGCAGTGCATAGGTCTTGCGACCTCGTTTTAAAATCGGCTCAAAAACGATTCGTCCATCTACCAACTCATGCAGCGCCTGACAGGCCTTCGCTGTATCCGAGTACATTAATTCTCGAAATCTTCGCGCTCCCGCATGCAATACTTTGAGTACGCGGGAGTCGTTGAAATCCACAGGTACATCAGCTCTCAATCGCTTCAGTTCTGAGCTCAGTGCGTTTATTCGTTCCTCCCGGTGATGAATCTCGTCTAGAATCCGCTCTGGTGTCTTACCGGAAGAGATCAGCGTCATAAAACGATCGAGTTCTATATTGAGTTTCGCAATTTCAGTCTCGATCTGATGCGCTCGATGGGGGGCCTTATTACGCCGTTCCTGCATGATCTTTGCGGCCCTATCAACGACGTACTCTAACGCCTCTGGTGTGAGCACAGCGTGCTTCACCGCGTTCGTCACAGCATCATCCAAAATGGAAAGCCGTTCGCGG
>CALZGZ010000158.1 GCA_945787105.1 uncultured Gammaproteobacteria bacterium | reverse complement strand
CCTATTTGTGGATAAGTTGGGTGGTAGCTTGCTGGACCTGATCGTTTTCGGTGTTGTCGGTGATTGGCAAATAGTCCGTTGTCATATTTATAAACAGATAAGTAAACTGTCCCCGTAATTGTGCCGTCCCCGTAATTGTGCCCGTAATTGTGCCCAGGGGATGTCGTATTCGCAAATAACATTTAGTTGATACTATAGGTGGCCAACGGCAAGTCTGCGCTCGTTTGCCCCATGTCATTTGTTTGCGGTAAGAACTTTTTACCTGGCCGCCACGATTGTCGAAATTTAACTGGACCATCAACGATCGCTTCATCAATTGGGGCGAGATAATCATTGCCCCAATCCCCGAGCTCGTATCCGTAATAGTAAAAGCGCCGCTCGCGCTGTTCACTCTCTGTTAATTCAAAAACATTTCGCCCACCAAATTCGGCATCTAAATTAAGCGTTTGTGTGATCGTGATTGGCGTGTCTGTGATCCAACTCGGCGCGTTGGAAATTTTCAGCGCCCCGGAATCGCCAGGGCGTTTTATAGCAAGTAACGGCAGCGCCAATCCGAGTATGCCTGGTTTAATCACTTCAATCGATTTTTTGTCGGATGCCAAAACACCTTTCAGCCCAGTCGGTGGTATCCAGGCACCGT
The DNA here is from genome assembly GCA_945787105.1 of uncultured Gammaproteobacteria bacterium. Lineage (GTDB taxonomy): Bacteria > Pseudomonadota > Gammaproteobacteria > Arenicellales > JAANXG01 > CALZGZ01. The sequence continues at coordinate 4,023 of CALZGZ010000158.1, read as the reverse complement.
GATCGGCCATGAAAATAATTAATGCATCGTCGTAAATACCGAGATCTTTCATTCGCTCCAATAGCGCCACCATTTCTTGTAAAGCGCATCCAGCTTGCAGCTTCACCGTTGGTCGGATCGTGTGTAAAACCCCGCCGGCGTAGCGACAGTTTTCGTCTGTCACCATCGGATTATGGCTTAAGGTGAGATGGAGGTATTTGTACACCGATTCTGATCGGTCCGCCGTCATGTTTTTCGACAAATCTTGAAGAAATGCGATATCTCGAAAAAACGCGAATCCCATATAATCGCTATCGATCATAAATGCCTGTACTAACCAGAGTTGATCGTTGTAGACGGAACGCTTTGCAAAGTGCGGCGCCAGCCGAAACAACGACAAGTCGAGTAATCGCGCTGATTCGAAGTTTCGCTCTCCCGAACCCGAAATATGCTGTGCGCGTGGCACAGAATAAAGATTCGTGTGGCGACTTTTTTCATACATCGTCCTCAGCAACCCACCCGGCGTCACAATATCAACTTCGTAGCCGCCATCCTCAACTGCGCTAAATAACGTTTGACCGCCCACAGCGTCATCCATGTGCTGTTCAATCGGAATATGATTCTTGTAGATCTTACCGCTCAGTATCGCTGGCATCGACATATGTGTGTAAGGGAAAGCGCCTAGGTGTTCCCGATAGAACGAAAATCCTTGCATTGCTTGGGCGAGTCGGTTCCCGTGTTCGCCCTCGGCGATTAATTCTTCGAAAATATCAGACTGAAACCCATCAGCTAATATATGTAAAACATTTTGTTTCGAGGAAAACCGGTAAATCTGATCTTTGGTTTTGTCATCCGCGCCCGCAGCTGACTTAGATTCGATCTCGTCCGCATGCACAAGCCAGTTGTATCCGACCATCATGGCTTGCATCACGAAAATCGCAACCGCAAGCTGAATAACAACCACCCCGATACGATTTGCGACGAACAATGCAACGATGAGCATCGCGACCCACACACTTGAATCCAACAATCCCCGCCAAGTGTTGGCTGACCACTCGATCTCGCGGCCATCGAGCAAGCCGTAATCCCATACTAATATGGTTCCTTGGATCCAGAAGAGGAGGCTTAGTGCCGCAATCAAAACGAGCAGCTTGTTTCTTGCTCCTACAGGCAACAACGTCGCGATTAATGCCGCCAAGCCCATGGTCAATGCGATAAGCGGCAGATACGACTTGATGATTGTGATGAGTGGAACAGAAAACTCATCGATGTTACCCAAGTAAATGCTTACCGGGATGAAAATGAACGGATAGGTCGCCAGAATAATTCCAAGGCCAGCACCTTTTAACAACGGCTGCATGCGACTATCCTTCATAAGTACATACCTCGAACCCTAAAAAAAGATCTCTCACGTACGCGCGAACCAAGCTAACTCTCTAATCTAGTCAGATACGATTAACGATCGTTCAACGTTAGCATCTACTTCCAGTGCAGCTACAAACGTTTGCCGGCTATTCAAGTCAAAGGTGTCTTCACGCAAGCTTAACAGTGTGACAACCATCGGCTCTGATTTCGGGATGAACCCGATTACCCCGGTGGGTGCCATTTGCACGAGCCAGTCGCCTCTATAAGCGAGTCTAATAAGTATAGAGGACATGTTTATCTGTTTGAAACGCATCAATCGGGGTGTACGTAGGTCGACAATTACCTGATGCGGAACCAGATTTCGACCGATGTGTCGCTATTACAGGCAGTTGCCGTCGAGAGTGGATTGAATCTAATGTTACGTTGAAATCTTGCACCAAATATTCGCACGAAGTTCGGGCGGTGATCGCGTCCGTGCGCTGACAGGGAAATTGTCAAAGGCCCAGTGTCGTGTGATGAGGCGGCGCTCGTACCGGATGGAATTTGGAATGCAGGGATTCAATCTGGGGTCGGAAATAACCAAATGTTTGTTTGATCACCGCCGGGTCTTCGATGATGGCAATGACCCTGACGGCGCCTTCGCGCTGACTGCAGGTTTCGATATCGATCCTGAACATAAGTCGATGGAATGGACGCGAATTCTTGCCTAGATCACCGGGACGGTCGACCAAAAGCTTCCACCGCGCAAAGTTATCTGGCGACTGAGAACCGGATCCTGAGGACGCAAATCAAGCGCAGGTGACACTGTCGGACGCGGAAAAGACGACACTTGCCGACATTGGTGTTGGATTATGCGGAGAATTGAATCGGTAATTGCACTGAAAATTGATCCGTCAGACGGATAGTAAACCCACGCCATCATTAACGATCCGCGGGTCAACTATTCAGTGCAAATACCTTTAAAAGTGGTGCAATGGCGTATGCAAATAAAAGCATAGCTCTTATAACGATTGAATATCTTGTAGCCGGTCTTACGTGAAATACCGAACTTACCGCAGACCACCACCATCTTCTCTCCGCCTAATATTCTCGCTACAAACTTTGGTCTTTCATTCACTAGGTTACTCTCCTGCCAACGCGTTGGAGCCCTCGAAAATGCCTAATTGTGAAACCTATGTCTCGGGAAGGACATGCTTAGCGAACATATTCCTTCAGTCCGCCAAGTCCTCACTGTGACGCGGATCCGTTATCCTTCCTCCTGCAAGAGCAAACGTAGTTTCTCCACGGAGAAGTTGCCTCCACAGAAGTCGATTGCGACTTTCTTACCCACCAGCTGTTCCCTCAACTTTATCGCCGCAGCCAACGGAAGCCCTGCTGCGCCTTCAGGCAGATTGCGAGTGTGTTCAATCAGCATGCGCATGGCTTGTTTGGTGTCCTCATCGTCCACCAGCACAAAATCATCCAGATATTTGCGCATGATAGCCTGGGTATTCGCGAACGGAATGCGCGTTGCAACGCCTTCAATAAAGGTCTCCATCGGTCCGAGTACAGGCTTCCCCGCTGACCATGAAAGTTGTTGGGTCGGGGCTTGTGCGGACTGGACACCGATTACCTTAATGTTGGGGTCGATGGTCTTGGCGACAATAGCCGTGCCGCAGACACCGCTTCCGGCACCGACGGGTATGATCATCACATCCACATCGGGCAGATCTTCAAGAATTTCGAGCGCAAAGGTAGCCACGCCACAGATCAGCGGGCTATCCGTCGGGCCAACAAAGTAACCACCGCGCTTCTCGGCCACGCCTGCGATCCACTCCCTTGCCGAATCAAAATCTGGACCGTGAAAGACGACCTCTGCTCCTAATCCGCGCATTGCTGCAACCTTGGTTGGATTAGCGCCTTCTGGAACCGCAATCGTGGCGCTGATTCGATATGCATTGGCTGCATAGGCAATACTCTGTCCGTGGTTCCCTGTGGACGCAGTGAAGAGCCCTGCCTGTTTCTGTTCTTGGCTCAGATTGGCAGCCAGATTGAGACCTCCACGCACTTTGAACGCGCCGATAGGCTGATGATTTTCGTGTTTGACATAGAGATCCAGCCCGGCTGAATCATTTAGTCCACTATAGGAATAAAGTGGTGTCGGTTTTAGATAACGGTAAACGTTGGGACGCGCTGCGAGCACATCTCTAAATGTCGGTATTTTTTCAAGCATAATGTCCCCGTGGACGTGCAGGTTGGGCTCATGTCCAGGAAAGGTGATAATAATAAGGATCATAATAAGGGACAGACCACAATTTCTGGTAATAAGCCCAAGTAGAACGCAGTCGTAGACCGATGGTATTGTTATACAGCGCGGTCTGACCCCTATTGTCTTGACGTTTTCGTAGGTCAATGGGGGTCAGGTGCGTTTGCTTTTTGGCCGGCTAGAGTAAATCATCTGCACCTGACCCCATTGATTCGTGCTGGATGGCGGTGGCCACGTGCGACAGGGTGGGATCCCTTACTGCGACTCCGCGCAGCACAAGCCGCGCTGCACTTGTCGGGACGACAACGATAAAGCCCTGTCCTGAGCATGGTCGAAGGACCTTTCTTGAGCACCGTCGAAAGACTCAGAAGGAAAAATAAATCAGTTGCACCTGACCCCATTGATTAATCAGTTGCACCTGACCCCATTGATTT
>CALZGZ010000157.1 GCA_945787105.1 uncultured Gammaproteobacteria bacterium | reverse complement strand
TGGATCACCAGCGACACACCGAGGGCTTCAAAATTGAGCCCGGCGAGTTCCGGGCGCTTAACGGTGGCAGCGGCTGGCAATTGTTCGCCCTTGACGTGAGAAAAGTTCACTCCCGCTTGCTCCAACACTGCACCTTCGGACAGTACACGCGAGCGTCCACCCCCTCCACCGCGGGCATGTTCCCACGCATCCTCCAGAAACTGCTTTTCCCCGTCTTGCTCCTCCAACGCTTGGCAAATAAGGTCCTGGAGGCCAAGCATATAATTTCTGACAGTTCGAATATCAGGAAAATCCTGGGACATCTCTTTAGTAAGTGTCTATGCAATTAGTGAGTGCTTGGAGTACCGCATTCGCGGCTCCCGTAGCGGAGCTGGCATCGCAGCATTGTCATGCCGTCAACTCGATCGAACGATATGGTTGGTGACCGCATCTCTGATTTCGGTGGGATTTGCTTGACTGCCCAATCGTCCTTCCAATACGTAGTCGAGCTGGTCACCGAACTCACGCCGGACACCCAAAGCAGATCGCGCCGGTGAACGATTGTGACGGTTGGCACTGGTAGAGACAATGGCCCGCCGCGCATGGCGGCAAACCGCGGCTGCGCCGGGATGTGCAGTGATGCGGACGGCGACGGTGGTATGGGCCCCGCGGATCCACTGCGAGACCCCGGACCGCGCCGGCACTAGCCAGGTATGGGGGCCCGGCCAGGATTCGGTTACACGATCAATCACCGCCGACGGCGCCAAATTAACGTAGGGGAGCAACTGCTCCAGATGGGCACCGATAATAATAAGTCCAAGCGCGCGTGGCCGGTGTTTCAGGCGCAGCAATCGGCGCACCGACTCATACCGACGCGGATCACACCCTAACCCATAGCAAGACTCGGTTGGATAAGCGATCACGCCACCATCCATGATGATCCGAGCTGCTTGTCGTATCGATTCAACGTTCACCCCTTTCACCTCACCGACTCATGACTGTCCCGCCGAGGTCATGCATCAACTCGATGGCAGGGTATTCATCGGCGCCGCATTACTTTTTCAACCGCTGCTGTAATTCAGCATCTTTGGCCTGCACGGCTTGAGCGTTTTCATAACGATCTTCAGCCAACTCCCTGGCGACGTCGGGATCGGAAAGACCAATGATCTGCGCCGCCAGATAAGCCGCGTTTTTGGCCCCCGTTTTTCCGATGGCAACGCAGGCCACAGGTATACCACCAGGCATTTGCACCGTAGATAACAACGAGTCTTCGCCGTGTAGCGGGCCGGCATCGATCGGCACTCCGATGACCGGCTTGAGTGTCAAGCCGGCGACCGTCCCCGCCAAATGTGCAGCCAGCCCGGCAGCAGCAATGAAAACCGCACAACCCCTATTATCCGCATCGCGCACATAAACATGCGTCGGCTCGGGGGTACGATGGGCGGAGGTGATCTTCACCTCCCACGGTACTTTTAGTCGATCCAAGGTATCCAATGTCGCCTGCATGATCGGCAGATCGGAGTCAGAACCCATTAAAACCGCAACAAATGCATTATTCATGACTTGAAACCTGAGCTGTTGTTAAGTATTTCGTTCCCTGATTACCGCCTGATAACCAATGTCGGTGCGGTAGTACGCGTCGTCCCAACGAATATGCCCGACCGCATCATAGGCCCGTTCTTGTGCTTCGTGGACCGTATCTCCAAGTGCAGTTGCACACAATACGCGTCCACCGTTGGTGACGACGTGGCCCCGATCCATACGGGTACCGGCATGAAAAACCTTGACCGTATCGGAATCGACGCCATTAAGACCTGCAATCGCGTCACCCTTGCGGTAATTTCCCGGGTAACCACCAGCGGCCATGACCACACCCAGTGCAGCGCGTGAATCCCACTGTGCCTGTACCTCATGCAGGCGTCCTTGGAGCGCGGCTTCGCACAGCGCCACCAGATCTGACTGCAACCGCATGAGTATCGGCTGGGTCTCCGGATCACCAAACCGGCAGTTGTATTCCAATACCCTGGGGACACCATCCGCGCCGATCATTAAACCGGCATACAGGAACCCTGTATAAGGTGCCCCGTCTTCCACCAGACCGCGTACCGTTGGCTCGATGATGTGTTGCATGATCCGCTGATGCACCTCATCAGTCACTACCGGAGCCGGTGAGTACGCACCCATGCCGCCGGTGTTGGGACCGGTGTCACCATTATCGCGCGCCTTATGATCTTGCGAACTTGCCAGCGGCAACACATTCTCTCCGTCAACAATGCAGATAAAGCTCGCCTCCTCACCGGTCAGGCATTCTTCGACCACTATCTTGGCACCTGCGTCCCCGAACTTGTTGTCTGACAGGCACTCGGCAGCCGCGGTCACTGCCTCCTCCACGGTATGCGCAACCGTAACGCCCTTGCCGGCGGCCAAGCCGTCTGCTTTGACCACGATCGGCGCGCCTTTGCCCTCGATATAATCGGTGGCCGACTCCAAATCGGAAAATGTCTCATAGTCCGCGGTGGGAATATGATGGCGGTAAAGAAAGTCCTTGGTAAACGACTTCGACCCCTCTAGCTGCGCCGCGCGTTGCTCGGGTCCTAAACAGGCTAGGCTCCGCGCTCGAAACGCGTCGACCACACCCGCTACCAACGGCGCTTCCGGCCCAATAATAGTGAGGTCCACTTTTTTATCTGCGGCAAACTCCACCAACCCCGCGATATCCTCTGCACCGACTGCAACGTTTGCAACTTTGGGTTCACGTGCAGTGCCGGCGTTGCCCGGCGCGACATAGACCTTCGCTACACACTGTGACTGGGCAACCTTCCATGCCAGCGCATGCTCACGCCCGCCTCCACCAACGATCAACACTTCCATCACAATTCGTCTTGTACAGTTTGCTTTTCAAAGGGCGACAATCTTACCGTGCTCTCTGAACAAAGTCTGCCCCATAAACATCTACACAATAGTGGAATGCGCCCGCCATTTGGCTAGCCTGCATATTGCACCAGTATCCGGGAACCGGGCGCAGGACAGGGGCGGCTGAACCCCCTGCTGTGCGCGGGGACAAGCGCCGGACTGGGTAGCAAGCTGCGAAGCAGTGTTAGTGCCGAAAGTGCCGCATCCCTGTAAACACCATCGCCATACCGCGCTCATCGGCGGCGCCGATCACCTCATCATCGCGCATTGAACCACCCGGTTCGATCACTGCCGTGATACCGGCGTCGGCAGCGGCATCGATGCCGTCGCGAAACGGAAAAAATGCATCAGACGCCATCACCGAATCTCTAACGGACAGGTTTTCGTCGGCGGCTTTGATTCCGGCGATCTTAGCGGAGTAAACCCGGCTCATTTGACCGGCCCCAACACCGATCGTCATCTGCTCCTTGGCGTACACGATGGCATTGGATTTGACGAACTTCACCACCTTCCAGGCGAACAGCAGATCACGCATCTCGTCGTCCGTCGGCGCTCGTTCAGTGACTACTTTTATATCACCATGGTCTACTTCACCCACATCATAGTCTTGGACCAACAGCCCGCCGATCACCCGTTTGTAAAACCAGCCGGGATCGCACACGCCGCTGAGTGACCCGGTTTCCAGCACTCGCACATTTTTCTTGGCGGATAGAATCGCGCGTACCTGTTTAGGAATCTGTGGTGCAACAATCACTTCCACAAACTGCCGGTCAATGATGGCCTTTGCGGTCGCGGCATCCAGCGCACGGTTGAAGGCAATGATACCGCCAAACGCCGAAGTCGGATCGGTCTTAAACGCACGATCATAGGCGTCTAACAGCGTTTCGCCGATTGCCACACCGCAAGGATTCGCGTGCTTTACAATCACACAAGCGGTGTCACGAAATGACCGCACACACTCCAATGCCGCATCGGTGTCGGCGACATTGTTATAAGACATGGCCTTACCTTGCAACAGATCGGACTGCGCGAGGCTCGGACGCACTGGTCTCGAATCGGCGAAAAACGCGGCGTTTTGATGCGGGTTTTCTCCATAGCGCATGTCTTGGATTTTGTGAAATTGCAGGTTCAGACATTGCGGGAACCGTGCACGGGTGTCGTCGGAATTAATGCGGCTCAAGTAATTCGTAATCGTGCCATCATAGGCGGCGGTGTGTGCAAAGGCCTTGACCGCTAAGCGAAAGCGCGTTGATGACGTTACTCCACCATATTCGGCCAACTCGCTAATTATTGCATCGTAATCCTCACTATCGACGATGACGGTCACCGCGTCCTGGTTTTTCGCCGCCGCCCTCAACATAGTCGGTCCGCCAACGTCAATGTTTTCGATCGCAGTAGCCAAATCGCAGTTCGGATCGGCGGTTACCTGCTCGAACGGATAGAGATTCACCGCCACGAGATCGATAGGTGCGATGCCATGCTGTTTCATCACATCATCATCTTTACCGCGACGGCCCAGGATACCGCCGTGAATCAGCGGATGCAGCGTCTTGACCCGACCATCCATAATCTCAGGGAACCCGGTGTGACTGGATACCTCGGTCACGTGTATTTGGTGCTGGGCCAAGAGGCTGGCAGTGCCTCCTGTGGATAGGATTTCCACGCCCTGAGCACCTAACTGTTGAGCAAATTCAACGATTCCCGTCTTGTCAGACACGCTGACCAGCGCCCGCTTGACAGGTGTCACACCGGTTGAGGTCATAGTCGGATCGGTTGGTTCATGCTGGAATCTCGAATTGACGAGCCGCCGCCGTGATCATGCTTACCCCGACGATGACAGTGCTTATGGCTACAAATCTATCGCGGCACACATCAACAATACCGCTTACTCAAGGCCATAGTGCTTGAGCTTTTTCCGTAATGTGTTCCGGTTGATGCCTAGGAGTTGCGCGGCTTTCGTCTGATTGCTTTCCACTTGCTCCATAACCACCTCTAACAAAGGCTTTTCAATCTCTTCGATAACCATCGAGTAAAGGTCGGTTGCATCTTCACCATTTAAATCTTTGAAATAAGTCTTCAACGAACGTTGCACGCATTTGGATAAGGGGAGATCTTGCCGAGTTTTGCTCATGCCGCCAACCGTTGTCGCTCTACCAATGTGTCGAAAAAAATTCGTGTCTGCCTCAACTGCTCTGGGCTGCCTTCGATACGATTGATTACGCTGCGAAACTCTCGCTGTCCGGGTAATCGCGCGGTGTACCACCCGATATGTTTACGTGCCATACGAACACCAACTGCTTCACCGTAGAATTCATGTATTCGGCGCAAGTAATCCATCAACACATCCCGTTGCTGAGGTAAGGTCGGATCAGAGAGCCTTTGACCAGTGTGAAGGTAGTGATCGATTTGCTTGAACAACCACGGCCGGCCTTGGGCTGCCCGACCGATCATTACGCCGTCGGCACCGGTGTACTCTAGTACGTTCTTGGCTTTGATCGGATCGTCGATATCGCCGTTGGCGATTACTGGAATAGAAACCGAGTGTTTTATGGCGCGAATGGTGTCGTACTCAGCGTGCCCGTGATACTTGCAAGCGCGCGTGCGCCCGTGCACCGCGAGGGCTTGAATACCCGCCGCTTCGGCGATCTTGGCAATATTGACTCCGTTACGCCGGCCCGGTCGGGAACCGGTACGAATTTTTAATGTAACTGGCACACTTACAGCGCCTACCACGGCGTCAAGAATCCTTGCAACCAGTCGCTCATCCTCCAGTAGCGCCGAACCCGCTGATTGCCTGCATACCTTCTTTGCTGGACAACCCATGTTGATATCGATGATTTGTGCGCCGTGATCGATGTTGTAGCGCGCCGCATCCGCCATAGCGGCCGGTTCCGCTCCGGCAATCTGAACGGACTTGGGTTCGACCTCTCCGAAGTGATCCATGCGTCGCCGAGTCTTGAGGGTATATCGCAGTTTCGCGTTCGCGGATATCATCTCGGAGACCGCAAGGCCGGCCCCAAATCGACGGCACAATTGTCGAAATGGTCTATCGGTAACACCGGCCATCGGTGCAACGAATAGATTGTTGGGCAATGTATAAGGTCCGAGTTGCATCCTTCTGCCAGCTTGTTAGTGGTATCGAATAAGTAGGGCAGGGAGGAGGGATGATACTCCCGACGTTTTTAAGCGAAAAGACTTGACAGGGATATTTTGGTAAAAAATTTTTGCGGCAGTTCTAAAGTGTTTTAATCAGGTATTAGTTGTATCTCGTAACCGACTGCACTATCAGAGGGCGTGGCCAAATCAATCGTAACGTTGGATACGACGTTTGGCTCAAGACTTACATCATCGGCAGCCGTAACGTAGTCCTTCGGTGTGTATGTACGCCGGCCTACTACGCGGCCCGTTCTATCGCTCAACGTCACTTCTAATAATGGGGGTAATTGCGAATAATCTGCGCGATTAATCAAACTGACAACCACGCGTAATGCGCCGGGGACAGCCGGGTGGGTTTCCACATTCGTGCCCACCAGGTCTATGAGGTGGGAATCGCGGCGTGGTGGCACGTCACAAGCCGCAATTTGGCAAAACTTGAACAAAAACGGGCGCGTCGCGGGGACCTGTGCCAGGTCATTGAGGTAAAACTCCCTGATCTGCCAGGTGGTCGCCAATAATAAGGCTACCATGCCAACAAACCACGCGACCCCGCGCCATGCAGCGGTGGAAGTTCGGGTTGCCGTCGCCGCTGTGTCAATCTCCGGCCCTGAAAATAATGCAGACAAAGTCGATTGTTCAGCGGCACCAACCGCGACTTCAACGCCGCCGTTATGCAGTGGATCCAATTCCGGTGGCAATTCTGTGCGTCGCAGCTCGCGTTTCTTGACGCCGGATGACTCAACCGCTGGCGCCGCAGTGTTCCGCGCCTCCGTATCTGGCCCGGACTCGGTGACCGGATTGAGCATCGCGCGCATTCGATCCACTGAAGTAGAGATGCGTTCATTGTCCCGCGAGCTCGGTTCGGGTCTCACATCGGGACCCAAGCGTTGCCAAGCGTCGGCTGGGGTTTCGAGTACGATCTCATGATCCGGGATGACATCCATTGCGGATACTTTGCTCGCTAAATTGACGTCCGCCGTTTGTTCGTAATCGACCCCCTGGTTGTTCTCTTGCTTCCGTGCCAGCGCATCGTCGAGTCGCTCGACCTCCTTGAGAATGGATTCGGATTCAAGTTCAATTGCGCCGCGTACCACTTCCGATGCCTCCGCAGCAACCGGTGCGGCTGTATCGACGGACTCAGCTTCGACCGATTCCGTGGCCGGCTCAGATATCACCGGTTCGGGTTGCGCTTGTCGAGACACGTCAATGGATTCGGATTC
>CALZGZ010000156.1 GCA_945787105.1 uncultured Gammaproteobacteria bacterium | reverse complement strand
GGGTTGTTGTATTCTTCTAGATCCTCGTCCCACACATGGCCCATGGTCTCGGGTTCGTCAGCGCTCTTTTTCCCCCGGTTCAACCTCACCAGTGGAAACAACGCGAGTATCCCGATCACCGTCGGGATGATGATAAACCAATGCCAAAAATTACTTACGAAATCAGCAGCCATTGTTTTTCTCCGTATTCTGACGTTCGCCCTCGGAGGCCGAGTCACCGTCCTGTAATGGAATCTGCGCCGCTTGTTCGAAATGTTTCTTGCGTTTCGAACCCCAGACCCAGGCGACAATGCCCAAGAAAATCAACAATAACAACAGGGTCCAAATGCCGTGTACGAGTCCCATTGCGTCACCTGCGAGTTTTCACGCTGGTGCCCAAGACCTGAAGATAGGCCACCATTGCATCCAACTCCGTCTTGCCTTCGAGTTCCTTGGACGCATTATTGATCTGTTCGTCGCTATAGGGATGACCTAGGGTTCTGAGCACGCGCAGCTTTGTGTCTATGTTTGACGCGTCGGCCGGGGTATCGGCCAGCCACGGATAACTCGGCATGATGGATTCAGGCACCACATCCCGCGGATTGATTAAATGAACGCGCTGCCAGTCATCACTGTAACGGCCGCCCACCCGGGCCAGGTCCGGACCAGTGCGCTTGGATCCCCACTGGAAGGGCCGGTCGTAGACGAACTCGCCGGCCACCGAGTAATGACCGTAGCGTTCCGTTTCGGCGCGAAATGGCCGGATCATCTGCGAATGACAGGTGTAGCAGCCTTCACGAATATAGATATCGCGTCCAGTCAGTTGCAACGCGGTGTACGGCTGCAAACCAGAGACTGGTTCCGTGGTTGACTGCTGGAAGAACAAGGGAACGATCTGCACCAGTCCGCCGACGCTGATCACCAACAAAGTTAGAACGATCAACAACCCAACGTTTTTTTCGACTCTTTCTTGTAACCCCATGGCAGCTACCTCAGTGTGCGACCGCGGGAATGGCCGCTTCATGCGGCTTGGCCCCGACCACGGTACGGTACAAGTTGTAGGCCATGATCAACATGCCTATCAAAAACAAAGTCCCACCAAGAAAACGGATGATGTAATACGGATGCATCGCCTGCACACTTTCGACAAAGCTGTATGTCAGCGTGCCGTCCGGATTCACTGCGCGCCACATCAGACCCTGCATCACCCCAGAAATCCACATCGAGGTAATATAAAGCACGATACCGATCGTCGAGATCCAGAAATGGATCTCCGCGAGCTGGAGGCTATGCAGCTCACGATCGAACAATCGCGGAATCAGGTAGTACATGGCACCAATGGACACGAAAGCGACCCAACCCAGCGCGCCGGAATGCACGTGACCAATGGTCCAGTCCGTATAGTGGGAGAGCGCATTCACAGTCTTGATGGCCATCATCGGACCTTCGAACGTCGACATTCCGTAGAACGACACCGAGACAATCAAGAATTTGAGAATCGGATCGGTGCGCAGTTTTTCCCACGCCCCGGACAGAGTCATGATGCCATTGATCATGCCGCCCCACGATGGCGCCAGAAGAATCAACGAAAACACCATGCCCAATGACTGTGCCCAATCCGGTAGCGCGGTATAGTGGAGATGATGAGGTCCCGCCCAGATATACGTAAATACGAGCGCCCAAAAGTGCACTACCGACAAGCGATACGAATACACCGGGCGCCCCGCCTGCTTGGGTATGAAGTAATACATGATGCCCAAGAATCCCGCCGTGAGGAAGAATCCGACCGCGTTATGGCCATACCACCATTGCACCATCGCGTCTTGCACGCCGGCGAATGCCGAATAAGACTTTGTGAGCGATACCGGAAGCGCGGCACTGTTGACAACATGTAGCACCGCGATGGTGATTATGAAACCACCAAAAAACCAATTCGCCACGTAGATATGGTTGATCTTACGCTTGACGAGGGTGCCAAAAAATACTACTGCGTAGGCCACCCACACTACCGTGATCAACAGATCGATCGGCCATTCGAGTTCTGCATACTCCTTGGAGGTGGTGATGCCCAGTGGGAGCGTTATCGCCGCCAGCACGATTACCGACTGCCAACCCCAGAAAGTAAAGCCGGCTAATTGGTCAGAGAACAGGCGTACGTGGCAAGTGCGTTGGACGACATAGTAGGAGGTCGCGAACAGCGCCGAACCACCGAAGGCAAAGACCACCGCGTTGGTATGTAACGGTCGTAACCGCCCGAATGTCAACCAAGCAATGTCAAAGTTGAGTTGCGGCCATGCCATTTGCGCAGCAATCACCACCCCGACCAGCATGCCTACGATGCCCCATACCACCGTCATGATGGAAAATTGCCGCACCACTCGATAGTTGTACGTATTCTCTGTACTCATCAGTTTCTCCACACTCCCAACAATCAAAACCGGCGCGCTTACACCGCGAAGGAGGGCCCAATACCGAAGCTCCACAACATCACGGAACTCACCAGCAGGCCAACCAAGGTCACCAGGCCGACCGCAAGGACGGCGCTGGCGAATAGAAAGCCGCGTTCCGGCGGAATTTCCATCATGATCGGCACACCGGTGTAGAGCAGGTATACGGTATATGTGAGGGCCGGTAATCCGACGACAAAATTCACCCACAAAACGGGATAAAGCTGCATCACGCCGACCAAAAACAAGGGCGTTGCGGTGTACGCGGCAAGGGCCACACAACGCGACAAAGATTGCTCCGTCCCATAGGTCTCTCCCATCCAACGAATCACCACGCCAATCATGAACACCGAAAACAATATTGCGAGGTAATAGACAATGCCGATTTGTATAGCACTGCCCGCGGTCAATGTTACCGGGACACTACTGGCGATCTGCCAACCAATCAGCGTGGTGCCGAACATTCCCGCCACCGGGGACAAGGCCGCCAACGGTAGGACATGGCGCATGTAGCACTCACCGACGGACTCGTTTTCATCGTGAATCTTTTCCCACTCTTGCCTTGGTTGGGTCAACAGACCCATGACATGTTTTAACATGATGTTTGATCTTACCTGGTGTTAGAAATTTTTCCGCACCATGGCTAGCCCGTGTGTTGCACCAAGGATCCCGGATGATGACGAAGGGACTTGTCCCGCGCGTAGTTCCCCTGCTGTGCGGGGGCAAGCGCCGCGCTGGAGCGAAATATCTAGCCGTAGCTACGGATTGAGTGAAGCGCAAGGGTAGGCGTTTGCGACCAAGCCAGCGCCGGGATAGGCGCCTACTCGAGCACAAACTGTCACCCTCGGCATTGATCATATTCCTCACTCTAAACAAAACGTTAGCTCTTTTTTTTGCCGCCTTGGTGCAATATACGGGCGGGGTTTTTGGGCGGTTCGTGAACTGGTTATTTTTCGGTATAGACATGGATTCGTCCTTGACTTCGATCAATCCGACATGATGTATAAGGTTACCAATAGTATCAATTGGTTCCAATGACACTCGTCGTGTCGTCGTCCAAGAAAACACACATCACATCCTTGACACACAGCTTGCCGCTGCCATTCTCACGCTGGTTTTCAGTGGTTGATGATTTATCGCCGACGGTATCGATCCGGCGTTATTGGACTGACATCCGCTCGCCGGCAAGGCGAGCGTGGAATATTGCACCGGCAGCCGTGCGGTAATATATCTATTATTTAAGTCTGTGCCGCTGGTCTCAACCGGGCGAAGTACCCCATAGTTGCTCGGGTAGATGATTACGAATCTCCTTGGCCGTTTTTTGCGCGAGATTCTTGTCGACCCGCATACTGAGTAGTTTCTGCGTGGCATCGCTCAGCTTGGCGGACAAGATCCCGAGAAACTCCGGCGGCGCGACAATGATTAGTCGCGCGAATTTTCCTTCCGAGCGCATGGTATCCAGATAATCAGCAATGCGCATCGCGAATCTGATGTTGTCCTGCTCCTTTGCGCTGATGCGATCCTCCATGACATGGCGCCCCTGCCCGCCGCGGTCGAAGGTGCGGCCGGGTAGATCACTCGTCAGCGCCTGTTCGTGGAGGCGGCCTTCCGGGTGCGCCAGAGTGATGATCTCAGTGATCGGTCCACTCGGCGAATCGGCTTGGAACACCCTTCCCCGTACACTGTCGGCAACCAGTAACCACGTCGTCATAGCGCGCTCTCCTGTTGCCACCACAATAGGTATCCGCAGGTGGTAGCGCCTTGATCGATGTCAAAACGGTCGCGAGATTGTACCTACCGAGCCCTGGGGGCATCACCCGCGATAGTACCCACCCTCAGCCGCATAGAGGGCGCCAAGCATCGCAAATCATGGCGAAGGGGCTTGTGCTGCGCGTAGTTCCCCTGCTGTGCGGGGACAAGCGCAGTGTCGGCCGGCTGGATGTCGCGCGGGAGTGACCGGCGTAATCTCCGCCCTACTTGCGGATTATGTTGCGATGCACAATAATTTGACGCTGATCATAGACCCGCGCACCCACGCCCGGATAATGACTATGCAAAAAGCAGCACAGTTGGGGAACGCTTAATGACAAAGCCGGTTTCGATCGCTTCCGAAAACGGGCAACGAGATGGCCCGGTACCCGAAACGGCTGGCGCTATCCGTCTTCCTACCGAAGCGGATGCCGTATTTGAGGATTTCGTCCGCTCGCCCCATATTTATGATCGTCTGTTTCATGCCTGGTTGGCGCGCCTGACGATCGGGCTATCGCCGGTCTCGCTGATGCAGGCGTATTTCGACTGGCTCTCGCATCTGATGTCGTCACCCGGCAAACAGAGCGAGCTGCTGATGAAGGCAGCGCGTAAAGCAACCCGGCTCGGCCTATACACCGCGCGATGTGCCCGCGGCGATACCACACCGTGTATAGAGCCGTTGCCTCAAGATAAACGATTTGTAAATCCATCTTGGCAACATTGGCCTTACAACTTCCTCTATCAGTCGTTCTTGTTGACGCAACAGTGGTGGCACAACGCAACCACAGAGGTTAGCGGCGTATCTCGGCACCACGAAGAGGCGGTCGCGTTTGGCGCCCGGCAATGGTTGGATTTATTCTCACCGTCCAATTTCCTGGGGACCAATCCAGAAGTCACGCAGACGACCATAGAGGAGCGTGGTCACAACCTCATTCGCGGCTGGAATAATTTTATCGAGGACTGGGAGCGGGTGACCGGGGAGAAGCCCCCAATCGGCGCGGAACAATTCCGGGTCGGCGAGAAGGTCGCGATCACCCCCGGAAAGGTCGTTTTCCGCAACCGTCTAATCGAATTGATCCAATACCGTCCTACAACGAAGCAGGTACATAAAGAACCCATTCTTATCGTGCCCGCATGGATCATGAAGTACTATATTTTGGACCTATCCCCCGATAACTCGCTGGTCAAGTATCTCGTCGACCAGGGATTCAGCGTGTTCATGATTTCCTGGAAAAACCCCAATGAGAACGATCGCGACTTGGGTATGTCGGATTATCGCCGACGCGGGGTGATGGCGGCACTGGAGGCCATCTGCAAAGTGATTCCTGAAACCCAGGTTCACAGCGTCGGTTACTGTCTGGGCGGTACCTTGTTGACTATCGCCGCAGCCGCAATGGCAAGAGATGGCGATGAACGGCTGGCAACCATGACTCACTTCGCAGCCCAGACCGATTTTACTGAAGCGGGTGAGCTCACGTTGTTCATCGATGATGCGCAAATCGCGTTTCTTGAAGACATCATGTGGGAACAGGGATTTCTGGACGCCAAACAAATGGCTGGGACGTTTCAACTCCTGCGCTCCAACGATCTGATTTGGTCGCGAGTGGTTCATGATTATCTCATGGGTAAACGCAAACCGATGAACGATCTGATGGCATGGAATGCGGACACTACCCGCCTCCCCTATCGCATGCATTCCGAGTATCTGCGGTGGCTGTTTCTCAACAACGATCTCGCTGCTGGACGCTACACCGTGGATGGGCGACCGATATCGATCACCGACATCCGCGCACCGATTTTCTCAGTGGCGACAACCAAAGATCATGTCGCGCCGTGGCGTTCGGTGTACAAACTCCATTTGCTGGCAGACACCGATGTCACCTTTACACTCACCAGCGGCGGACATAATGCGGGTATCGTCAGCGAACCCGGTCACCCGAGGCGCGCTTTTCAAATCACCACACGCAAGGAGAGCGACCGCTACATCGACCCCGACACTTGGCAGGTCAGCACGCCAACACAGGACGGATCGTGGTGGCCAGCGTGGGTTAATTGGCTGGAACAGCACTCGAGCGGAAAGATTGCGGTGCCTAAATTAGGCGCGCCGGACCGCGGCTGCCCGCCACTGGAGGACGCGCCGGGCCTTTACGTATTCCAGAAATAATCCGCTAACAGATCAACGCCGCCGATGACAGGCCATACAGCTACCGGACAAACGGCCGGCTAAATAATAGTTGGGGGGTTCGCCTTGCACAGACTTACGTGCGTTGCGGACGTCGTCCTTGAACAGATCAATATTTTCGTCAATGAGAAGATGATTGGTGACCGTGGTTCCAGCGCCGAGCCTGTCGGCAACATCCTCCATGTGTCGCAGGAGTTGAATCATTTCTTCCCGTTGATAGGGCAGGATGGTTTCGGAATTTGTAATAATGTCATCGATACGCCACATATCGACATTAAGATCGGCCATGGCGCTGATGACTTTCCTATCCTCCAGGTATACGAAATCGGGTGGATAGGTTACCTTGCGGACGTACGTACAACTGGTCACAACCACAATGCCCAAGGTGATGCCAATTAGGAACAAACTGGATTTTTTCATCGACTTTGTCTCCAGCATCAATATGGGAATATCCGGACTGTACATGCCAACCGGCGGAAAAACATTGACGGGAGTCAATCGCCTTTGATCAAACTGAGAATTAATTGAGCACCGACAACCACACATCAAATCGCGTTACCGCATCAGGAATGAACAGCCACTACCTGACATCACTGTTCAACCCGAAATCGGTTGCGGTATTCGGCGCCAGCGATAGTCCGAATTCAGTGGGTGCGGTGTTGTTCAAAAACCTCAAACAAAGCGGATTCCGCGGCAAGCTGTATGCGCTGAATCCCAAACACAAACGCATCCAGGCTACCAAGGCCTACGCTCGCTTAGCGCAGATCAATGCACACATAGATCTCGCGGTGATTGCAACACCCGCGCACACGGTCGTTGATATTATCGACGATTGTGGTAACCATGGGGTAAAGGCGGCGGTGGTGCTCTCGGCAGGTTTTCGTGAAGCCGGTGATTCAGGAGCCCGTCTAGAGCGGCAGGTTTTAAACACAGCGAATCGCCACGGCGTACGGATACTCGGGCCAAACTGTTTGGGCATCATCAGCCCGCACGTCGGCCTCAACGCCACCTTCAGCGCCAATAATGCACAGCCCGGGAAACTCGCCCTGGTTTCACAATCCGGCGCCCTGTGCACGGCGGTTCTGGATTGGGCCGAATCCAACAACGTTGGATTTTCCTATGTCATTTCGACCGGTATCGGTGCTGATCTCAGCTTTGGCGAGATTCTCGATTTCCTGGTTGTTGACCCGTTGACCGAAGGCATCTTGCTCTATATCGAGGGAATTCGAAACGCGCGGCGCTTTATGAGTGCGTTGCGCGCGGCGGCACGAGCCAAACCCATCGTAGTCATGAAGTCCGGCCGCCATGAGCAGGGACTCAAGGCCGCGGTCTCGCATACCGCGGCCTTGGTCGGCGGTGATGACGTCTTCGATGCCGCGCTGCGGCGTGCTGGTGTCGTACGCGTGCTTCACTTCAGCAATCTGTTCGCCGCGGCAACCATTCTCTCCAGTGGTCTGCGAGTGCAGGGCGATCGTGCATTGATTGTCACCAATGGGGGCGGTCCCGGTGTCATGGCCGCCGATTATGTGACCGACAAGGATTTGATCCTCACGGAGTTGTCGGATGAAATGCTAGCGGAGTTGAATGCCATCCTCCCGCCAACCTGGTCTCACGCCAATCCGATAGACATCATCGGCGACGCCACTCCCGAGCGTTATCGAAAGGTCGTCGAGCTATGCAGCAAAGATCCGCATGCCGACGCCATCATCGTGATCCTCACACCCCAGGCGATGACCAGTCCGGAAGCCGTGGCGCGGGAAATCACCGCGGTACATCAGCACAGCGGAAAGCCGATGCTCACATGTTGGATGGGTGAAGACGATGTGACTTCGAGCCGCGAGTGGTTTCATCGCCACGGAATCCCAACCTTTCGCACGCCGGAGGCTGCGGTGGAGGCGTTTTCGTTTCTTGCCGCCCACCATCGCAATCAGCAACTTCTGCTGCAGGTGCCGGAACCGGTGATCCATGGAGACACACCGGATATCGAAGGCGCCACGATGATCATTAAGAACGTCCTAAAAGAATCACGACAATTGCTCAGCGGTACCGAGGCCAAGGCGTTGCTCGCGGCATTTCGTATACCGATTGCCAAGAGCATTGCCGCACGTACGCCGGAAGAGGCTTTGACGGTGGCGGAGGAACTTGGATTCCCGGTCGCACTAAAGATCGATTCCCCTGACATTACCCACAAGTCTGACGTGAACGGCGTACGTCTGAATATTGCCGGGGCTCGGCAATTGCGGGCCGCTTATCAGGACTTGGTCGAGGCGGTTCGCACTAAACGCCCGGATGCCGACATTACCGGCGTGTTAATCGAACCCATGGTTCGATCATCCAATGGAAGAGAGCTGATGATCGGCATGGTGCACGATCCGGCGTTTGGGCCCGCCATCAGTTTTGGTCTCGGCGGCACGATGGTAGAGGTACTCGGGGATCAGGCTATTTCCTTACCCCCCCTCAATCACTTCCTGGCCCGGCAGTTAATAAACAGCGGGCGCGTCGCCCGCTTGCTTGCCGATTTTCGCAACCTGCCGGCGGTGAATTTGGATAGCGTCGAATCGGTGCTGTTACGTGTATCCGAAATGGTGTGCGAATTACCGTGGCTCACGGAAATTGACATCAACCCAATGATCGCCGATGAAACCGGGGCGATTGTCGTTGACGCCCGCATGGTGGTGGAGCCACGGGCTCCGCTTGGAGAAAAGTATGCCCATATGGCAATCCATCCGTATCCGAAGGAACTCTGCCGCCATGTACAGTTGAACGACGGTTCGGAAGTGCTAATCCGACCGATCCGACCGGAGGACGCGATCATCGAGAGGGAATTCGTGAATCAATTATCCGCCCAAGCCAAGCACTTCCGCTTTATGTATGCCCTCAAAGAGTTGACGCCCCAAATGCTGTCACGCTTCACCCAAATTGATTATGACCGCGAGATGGCTTTGATTGCGGTGACGAAAAGCAATGGCCACGAACAGGAGATCGGCGTCAGCCGCTATATAAAAAATCCCGACGGTGCCAGCTGTGAATTTGCCATCGTGGTGGACGATGAATGGCAAGGCAAAGGACTGGCTACACAGCTGTTGAATTATTTGATCGACATCGCCAGGCAAAAAGGCATACGTTCGATGGAAGGCGTCGTACTGCATGATAATGAAGACATGCTGCAACTGGCCGAGACCATGGGCTTTAGCATTGAGAGAGACACGGAGGATCCGCGGATAATGAACGTGGCAAAAAAACTCTTATAATCAGGCGACACTTTTGCCGATGCGATAACCTGATTCACCCACCGATTTTATCCTCCCCAGCGCGTCCACCGATTGCATGCACCATGACGGCGCCTACGTGCGTAGATATTCAGACCCGGTCACCATTAGATTCTTATGTCAATGTGACCGTCACCAATATGAGCAGCGTATTTCGCCTGTGCGCAGTAAGCGTCGGCAAGCGGCAGCTCACCATCGTAGCCCCCGATGGACGCTTTGGCGCGGTAGCCGGCCGCGCGTACCGCGACCTCTTCGTCGCTGGCGCAGTCGGCAATCGATATACGAGGCTCAATGGCAAACGTCGCCACCGGTAGCGCGGCCAATGCCGTTGTAGACACGATCTTTGCAATCATCACGTTGGCGGCGCTCCGTTAACGATAGGATACTAAAAGAACCGACAGTAGTGCCGCGCGAATCCAATTTACAGTTCAGCCGACTGAAGGTGAGGCCGCCACCGGGCCAGGATTGACTATACTTGCAAGCCAAGCCATGAAGAATCCGACACACGATTCCAGCACACCCTATCGCTTCCTTGTCGCTTGCAATCGTTGTAAACGCCAGTACGACGCCAGCCAGCGGCACGCCGGAGACCGGTTCCATTGCCAGTGTGGCGAAGTGGTCATGGTGCCGTCCGGGCGCGGTCACGACGCCGCAGTCGTGCGCTGCTCCGCTTGTGGAGGAGTCCGCCTCAACCAGGAACCGGCCTGTGCTTATTGCGACGCCGACTTCACCCTCCACGAGCGAGACCTGCGCACCATATGTCCTGCATGCACCGCAAGGATTAGCGACCGCGCACGGTTCTGTCATTATTGCGCCACACCCATCGTACCTCAGGGCTCGGCCGGTGAATCCACCGAATACGATTGCCCCGCCTGCGGTGTCGAGCGGCAACTGTTCAGCCGTGCGCTGGGCGATGTGCGTGTGTCGGTAATGGAGTGCGGCACCTGTGGCGGAATGTGGTTGGACAACGCCGTATTTGAACTACTCGAAGAACGCGCCACCGGCAGTGCCGTCTCCGACACCACGCACGAACACGAGAAACATCGGGGACGAGGCACCCAGGCGCAGGATCGCCATGGACGCTTTTACCGTAAGTGCCCACAGTGCGACACGCTCATGCACCGGCGGAATTATGGCCGCCGCAGCGGAGTTCTGGTGGATACCTGCAAGCGCCACGGAATCTGGCTCGATATCGGTGAACTGGACACCATCCTGCGCTGGATCAAGACCGGCGGACTCAGCGATGCTGAAAAGTGGGAGCAACAGCGCGTCGATGGAGAAAAGAAAGTCGCCGAACTGTTGCACGGTATCGAGCGGCAACGAAAGACATGGAGCTCGGACTCCGCGTCCCATGCGCCGGGGGGCGTGGACCTCGTTGCCCGTATCCTCGGGTTTCTTATTGACTGATGGTCAATGGGAAATGACCGATCAGACACGACTTATCTAGTCCTGTTACCCGTGACCCTGTCGATCGTGACAGAAGCGGAAGCGATGTTGCGAAAGATGTGTGGAGCCGCGAGTAAAACGAGACGAACATGACCTTTGGCTCACAGCACGCATTGCAATGGGGAAATGGGCGATTTAAGCCTCTATAACGACGCTATTGAGGCAGAAAAGGATGGAAAAACAAGCAACTAACTTGGTCCGACCCCCTTAGAGCCCCTTAGAGCCCCTTAGAGCACCTTAGACCACCAAGATCCGGGTTAGAGTCCCATAGAGTCCTCCTGCCCCCGGTTTCGGTACTCAGTTTCAGTGTGAGAACAGCACCGGTACCGTCATATGATTGAGCAAATGGCGGGTCGTACCACCGAGTACCAACTCGCGAACTCGTGAGTGCCCGTAGGCACCCATTACGATAAGATCAGCGGACTTATCGGCGCAGCGCGACAACAGCACATCTCCCACGGAAATATCAGCGCCGTTAATCGATTCCGCTTGCGCGTTTACACCGTGTCGGGACAAGTGCAGGCTGATATCGGCGCCGGGCACATCGCTATCTTGCAGATCTTTAGGCAGATTCACCGCCAGCACGAATACTTCCTTCGCGCGCTGCAACAAAGGCATCGAATCATTGACAGCACGAACCGACTCGCGGCTTCCGTTCCAGGCGATGAGCACGCGGTCTATATTGAGTTGCCCTACCCCAATGGACGGCACCACCAACACCGGGCGTCCCGACTCCAAAGCCACACTATCGGCATAGGTAAGTTCCAGTATATCCGGCACGTCCTTTTCCGGCTGGCCCACGATCACCAGATCGACGTATCGTGCGTGCAACACCAGTTGATCGAGAGGATTTCCTTCCGCCACGCGCCACTCGGCAAGCAATCCTTGACGTTTTATGTGCGACTCGAACCGCTGCTCCGCCTCCGTCGCCGCTAACCCTGCTCTCTTCGCTTGCTGCTCCAACACATCGACCGGAATCTGTCCCTCGACGTAAGCCGGTACAGTCCAATTCGACATCAAATACAGACCGGTAAGATGAGCCCCGTGGTCGCGCGCCAAATTCGCGGCATAGTTCATTCGCGCTTCAAAGGACTTTCTGTTATCAACTTGCAACAAGATATCTTTGATAGACATTTTCGTCCTCCTTGCTTCTCTGATCAGGCTACAGCAGTATCTGTTAAATGAAAATATTTCAGGGGTTAAGACATAATCGTCGTAACACTGATCGACGCGTACATTTGTTTTATTGCGTTTGCTCCATTGTGCTTCGTGATAATTGATAAACGTTCAGATTCGGCCAACTCCTCTCCCCGATACCCAACTTCAGTTTCATCGTCATCCTTCAGGGATTCAATAGCGTTACCTCCCAACCGCTGTCGATTTTGTTGTAACAAATTCGCTCGTGTAGGTGCCGCCATCCGGCGCGCCAGAACTCGATGCGATTCGGAACCACACGGTAACCCACCCAAGTAGACGGACGCGGCACACGTTGATCTGCGTATTTTTTTTGAAATTCTGCCAGCCGATTTTGCAGCGTTGCACGAGATTCGAGAGGCTCGGACTGATTAGAGGCCCAAGCCGCGAACTGCCCATCTCTGGCACGAGTGGCCCAGTATGCATCTGCCTCATAATCCTTGACCAACTCCACCACGCCCTCGATGGTGACCTGTTCCATTAACGGTTGGCAAAAAAGACACAACGCCACGTGGGGGTTGCCAGCAATTTGCATACCCTTGCGGCTGCGTTGATGAGTGAAGAACACGAATCCGCGGCGATCGTAATTCTTCACCGCCACCAGACGAACCGACGGCCTTGCTTGTTCGTCCACGGTGGCCAAAGTCATACTGAGCGGCACCCCTAACTCGGTCTTCTTCGCGGTCTGGATCAGTTGATCAAACCGATTCAAGGCTTCCTCGTAGGGATTCACGATCGCAACCCACGCCACTGGTCAGTTTACTGTTATGCAATATAAAAAATCATGGCACTAACACCGACCTGGGGGATTGATCCATGTCAATGTCCGCTTCTTTTGACGTACCCGGCGACTTGGATGCCTGTCCTGGTAGCGATACCGACGGTGCAATGGGAGCATCCACGGCCTTGCCACAAGCAGGTGCGTAGTTCGGTGTTAACCCCTTGGCGCCGGGCATCGGCACCAGGCTGGACCGGGTTGAGCGCTTATGCGATAGGAGCGGGGCGCCGGGGGGCCATATATGGGCGCAATCCCCCCGGATCGCTCCGGGGCCACCCGACCCGCCGCGGGAGCGGCGTTCGGCCACGTAGGCTCGACGCCCGCAGCCGGCTGGCCGGCCACAGGCCGCACCGCGAAACCGCGCGAGGTTATGCACTGGGTCGCAAGATTTTTACTTTATACCCAAATAAATTCAGTCTATCGCGAGATGCTACGGGTCCGACACCGAGCGAATTCCTGACCAGGGAATCAGCGGTTTGTTAACAGAACTTTATCTAGGTCATGTCCGTTCGATGACTCGGAAGCAGGGACATGCTAAGTTCCACGCCCTTTATCCCTACGCGACCCATTGACTACCTTGAATACCCACGAACACGCGACCGCCGAACCGCAACCAACAGCCCCAGACCCACCTACTTTGCTGGTGGAAGCGGTCCAAGGGGCCCGCGGCGACCGCGTCCTCTTTAGCAGTCTCTCGTTCAACCTGTCGCGAGGGCAGCTGCTGCATATCACCGGACCCAACGGCAGTGGCAAAACCACGCTGCTGCGCATCTTGTGCGGCCTGCTCACCCCGCTGGAAGG
This sequence comes from uncultured Gammaproteobacteria bacterium, assembly GCA_945787105.1. Taxonomy (GTDB): domain Bacteria; phylum Pseudomonadota; class Gammaproteobacteria; order Arenicellales; family JAANXG01; genus CALZGZ01. The sequence continues at coordinate 2,777 of CALZGZ010000156.1, read as the reverse complement.
CATGGTCCGTTGGCACGGACACGACATTCGTAGTTCCGCGTCGACCCACCGGCGGGAATGCACTTACATCGGCCATCGCGACGGGCTGAAGGCGGAACTCACGGCACTCGAGAATCTACAGGTCAATGCGCGGATGTCCGGTTGCCACGATACAAAAGTTATCAACGACAGCTTACGACTACTCGGATTATGGGACTACCAAGATCTATTGGTCGGTCATTTATCTGCCGGTCAACGCCGGCGGCTGGCATTGGGCCGGCTATTGGTTAAACGCGCCATTCTTTGGATATTAGATGAGCCTTTCACGGCCATCGATATCGATGGCCGTGACATCATTGAGGCGCAGCTCATTAGCCATCTTCAAGGGGACGGTATCGTCGTGCTGACTAGTCATCAGGCACTGTCACGCCCACAATTACGCGAGCGGTGCGTGACCGTTTCATTACAATAATGTAATTATGGACAGTGTTCACAGCAACGCAATGACCGCGTTTACTACGATATTCCGGAGGGATATCAAGCTTGCCTTGAGACACCGTTCCGAACTTATCAATCCATTGGCGTTCTTTGTCATTGTCGTGAGTTTATTTCCCCTGGGTCTGTCGGCAGATAGCCGCACACTTTTGCAGCTAGCGCCCGCGGTGCTGTGGATTTCGGCGCTGTTGGCCACCATGCTCTCGTTGGAGAGTATCTTTCGATCGGACTACGAAGATGGATCCTTGGAACAGCTCGTATTGAGCGATCATCCCCTCTTCCTCATTGTGCTCGGCAAGGTAACGGCACACTGGTGTACCACGGGACTGCTGCTGACCCTAATGTCACCGGCCTTGGCGATCTCCCTGGCATTTCCGCCGCAGAATCTAGACATATTGGTCTGGACCTTATTACTAGGTACTCCTACACTAAGTCTAATTGGTTCCATCGGCGTAGCGCTTACGGTGGGTCTGCGGCGCGGTGGAATCTTGTTGGCGTTATTGATATTGCCGTTATATATACCCATATTGATCTTCGGCGCGAGCGCCGTTGATATGTCAATTGACGGCTTGGACGTGGCCGGACAGTTATATTTGCTGGCTGCGCTTTTTGTATTGTCCCTAACTCTAGCGCCCTTCGCGACATCGGCCGCGTTAAGGGTGACACTGGAATAGTTATGCGTTTGTTTCGTTTCTTTCATCGTTTTGCATCGCCAAGAGAGTTCTTCCGCATTGCGGGCAGCATGATTCCGTGGCTCGCTGCCACTACTTTGCTGTTGTTGCTGATCGGACTTTATCTGGGCTTATTCGTGGCGCCACCGGATTATCAGCAGGGAGAGAGTTATCGCATTATGTTTATCCATGTGCCGAGTGCATGGATGTCGTTATTCGTGTACATGGTGATGGCCGGCACCGCCGCGATTGGACTAATTTGGAGAATCAAGCTAGCCCATGTGATCGCAATGAGTTCGGCCCCGATAGGCGCCTCGTTTACGTTTCTCGCCCTGGTCACCGGTTCACTCTGGGGGAAACCCATGTGGGGTGCTTGGTGGGTGTGGGATGCCCGGTTGACCTCGGAATTGATACTCCTGTTCTTGTATCTAGGAGTAATGGCGTTGTATGCCGCCTTTGAAGAGCGGCGCACAGCGCAGCGGGCGGCCGGTATCCTGGCAATTGTCGGCGTAATTAATGTGCCCATTATTCATTACTCGGTAATGTGGTGGAACACCCTGCATCAGGGTCCGACCGTTACCAAGTTCGATGCACCGTCTATTCATCCGAGTATGCTCGCGCCATTGTTGATAATGTCAGTGGCTTTCATGCTGTTCTATGCAGTGGTATTACTGATGCGCGCACGCTGGGAAGTGCTCGACCAGGAACAGCGCAGTAATTGGGTCGACGATTATCTGGAGCAGTTGTCGCCGTGAGCGAATTTTTTCATATGGGGGGCTATGCCTTTTATGTATGGACCGCCTACGGCATGGCCTTCGCAATATTATTGATCAACGTCGTCGTGCCCATAGTGCGCAGGCAACGGCTTTTGCGCGATTTGCGACGCATGAAATCGAGGAAAACTCCATGAGTCCTACACAAAGACAACGGCTAATGGTGGTCGTTCTATTGACCGTTGGAATCGGTATCGCGGCAACTTTGACGCTGTTGGCATTCCAAAAAAATCTGCTTTATTTTGTCACCCCAACGCAGATCAAAAGTGGTGAACTGCCCCAACAGCGCCAATTCCGCGTCGGTGGATTAGTAGTCGAGGGCACAGTGCAACGCGAAGGTGTGAAGGTGCAATTCGATCTCACCGACACGGCGAATAGCGTTACCGTGGTGTACAGCGGCATCCTGCCGGATCTATTCCGGGAAGGACAAGGTATAGTCGCCAACGGGAAATTGACAGACACCGGCGTGTTCGAGGCCTCGGAGGTGCTGGCCAAGCATGACGAGAACTATATGCCGCCGGAGGTGTCCGAGGCCCTGGAAACTGCAAAAAACATGCGTAACAAGTTTAAAGGACATCCCAAATGATCCCTGAAATCGGACAATACGCGCTGATCCTTGCACTGTGCGTGGCCCTTGTGCAGACCGTGTTTCCGCTGGCGGGCACGATCACCGGTAATCGGAACTGGATTGCGGTCGCCCGTCCCGCCACCCGGGCACAATTGTTAATGGTGGTGATTGCCTACGCCTGTTTGACATATGCGTTCGTCGTCGACGATTTCTCGGTCGCTTACGTGGCCCAGAACTCCAACTCGGCGCTCCCCTTGGTATATAAAATCTCCGCTGTCTGGGGCGGTCACG
>CALZGZ010000155.1 GCA_945787105.1 uncultured Gammaproteobacteria bacterium | reverse complement strand
TTGAGTTTTATTCGTCGCATCTTGGAACAAAACTAATTCGTTTGAATTCAGAAGCGTCTGCTCTTATTAACGAGATTGTCACTGAGAATGCGGCTGAAAAGGCGTTTGCTGCCCAACGAGTGTTTGAGTTACGACTCAAAGAATTCGAACGGCTACGGGAGCTAAGGCAGTACCGGAAGCAGCAAGAGTCGGAACTATAGATGCAATGCAACAGAAAAATTGATAACGAGACGTGAAATCTCGTTTATCTTACTGTTATACCTCAGGATGAATCAGAAAGTTGTTCTGCTCTTGTTGATAGGCACAATGCCAGCCTTGGCAGGAGAAATGACCAATGAGGCATGCAAAAAACTAGGCGGAGTCAACACGAAAGTTGGATGCATATTGGCCGATAGTGACGACCGCGAGAAATATAGAAAGGCTAGGGTTTATGAATTGACCCGCGATGAGTGTGTCAAGGCTGGCGGTAAGTACCATCCTGAACACAATTGTCTTGCGAATTTCTCTGATGAAGAGTGCGCTGAGAGAGGTGGACAACCTCATCCAGAATTAGGCTGTGTGCAACTTCTATCAAACGAAATGTGCACGAAGCTTGGTGGAATCTTGAAGAGCGACGGTGGCTGCGAGTTCTGAGTCGAGATATAGCTAGATCGTTAAGGCGAATGGCAGCTTTCTAAATCTCGTTCGACCGGAGTTGGCCGTACTCGAAAGTTTAAGAAGCAGGACAGTACACAGGCCCGTCCTATGGTGTGGCCTTACATGTGTGTATGAAACGTCCTTTTGGCGCGTCACTACACCGCGCCAGCGGGTAGTGACGCGCTGGGAAACACAAGCCTGGCGCGGCTTTGGAGGGCAAAATAAGAAGTGCCGAGTAAGTGACGATATAGGTCTTGTCAGGCAGTTTGCATCGGCATACAGTAGGGCGTATCTGGCGAAAGCCGGATGGAACGATTGCTAGCACGCTGCACGATCGTGGCTCCTTTTGGGGTAAATCGAGCGAGACGTCAACTGGTTGAAAGGCGTCCTCTGGCGTAAGCCATCCGGATCTGCTGTATTCAATTAGGTTTAAGGGATGGACCCGAGCCCTTAATCCACGTCAGTCTGGCATGTCGTAGGCCGCCCGATCGGAATGATCGGGATAGGTAGCCGGCGTTCAACTACTGTCGCAGCCAAGCCTGGTCGGGCGCCAGTGCTGCGGCGGATTTCTTTCATCTTCCATTCGCGATGTCGAGTGTCGATCGGCGCTGCGCGCATTCATGCGTACGCGATCGATGCCCTCTCGCGACTTGGTCGATTCTCGTTAAACCCATTAATCCATAGGAGGTCATCGACGTAGAGCACTGAGTCGCAACAAAGGCCAATGCGAGTTTTCACCAGAAAACGCCATTGGCCGTCCATAACGGACAGGTCGTGCCGTGTGAGCGACCAATCCCGCCGAAAAAGATTGTCTCGACCTACGGGCGAACAATGGCGGATCAACACTAACCGATTCGATGTTCGCACATATCAGACTCAGTGACTGCGAAGAGGGCCTCGGAAACGAGGAGAAATCCAATGAACGATCTGGAATATCGACTGATCAGGCTGGTACGGCGCAACCGCGACGGGTCCAAGGCCACTCAGGCCGATCGACGGCGCATGGCATCTTTGTTTTCGCGCACGGTCCACAAGGCGGGATTTGCTATCCAAAACGAACGCTCCATTAAACCGAAACATATCTTGGCGGCGGTCGAAGCGTGGAAAAAGACCGCTTGTGACGCCACACTCAAGAATCGCCTGGCGTTCCTGCGTTGGACGGCGGAGAAGATCGACAAACCCAACATCGTCCCGCGGACCAATGCGGAGCTCGGGATTGGGAAACGGGCCTACAAGACCAACGTCTCCAAGGCTATCAATGGATCGGAGGCCAAGATCGCCCTGGTCAAGGATCCGCACACGCAAATCTCGCTCAAACTCCAGCAGCAGTTTGGCCTGAGAAGAGAGGAAGCGCTGAAGATGCAACCGGCCTGGGCCGATCGCGGTTGTTATCTGCAGCTCAAAAGTTCGTGGTGCAAGGGCGGTCGGGAACGGCAGATTCCAATCCGCACGCCGCTCCAACGGGCGGTCCTCGATGAAGCAAAACGTTTGGCGGGCAATAACTCGATGATTCCGCCGCACAAGTCCTACCGAGAGCACCTGGCGAAGTGGCAATACGAGACGACGAAGGCCGGCATCTCTAGAACGCACGGGCTGAGGCATGCCTACGCGCAATACCGGTACGAAGAGCTCACCGGCTGGAGATCGCCGGCCGCAGGGGGACCGCTATGCGCAACGTTGACTGAGCAGCAACAAGAAACCGATCTCCGGGCGCGGATGCGAATCACCCAGGAGCTGGGTCACAGCCGGATCGACATCACCAACGTCTATTTAGGGCGTTAGGGGTGGGGTCATGAACCGGTTGTTGTTATCGATTGCAGAGTCGGCCCAGCAGCTCAGCGTCTCCGTGCGCACCATCCGCCGAATGATTGACCGTCAAGAGCTGCCGTTTGTACGAGTACGAGGCGCAGTCCGAATCCCGGTGGCCGCATTGGAATCGTGGGTGGAAACTTGCACCGCGATCCCGAATAATAGCGGTTGCGCGGGGCCGGCTGTGCGTAAAGGAGGTAGCACATGCCATACAAGCGCAAAGA
>CALZGZ010000154.1 GCA_945787105.1 uncultured Gammaproteobacteria bacterium | reverse complement strand
TTATCAACCAGCGCTATGGCGCCGAAAACCTGCCGGCGAATCCCCAGGTATACAAAAACAAATCTAAGAATGCTCAAGAGGCCCATGAGGCCATCCGCCCGACCTCGGTCGTGCGCACCCCGGAGAGCATTAAGGGCGCCTTAAGCGAAGAACAATTCAACTTATATCAGCTGATTTGGACACGAACGGTTGCGTGTCAGATGATTCATGCCGTCTTAGATACCGTTGCGGTTGATATGGAAGCCGGTTCGGGCAACATATTCCGTGCCACCGGCTCGACAATTAGTAAGCCGGGCTTCATGACCGTGTATCAAGAAAGCAGCGATGACAAGAAAGAAACAGACGACAATCAAAAGCTGCTGCCCCCGCTCAAACAAGGCGATAGCGTCGGGGTCAGGGAAATTAGCAAAGAACAACATTTCACCGAACCGCCTCCGCGCTATTCTGAGGCGAGTCTCGTCAAGACACTCGAGATGCATGGGATTGGCCGTCCATCGACCTATGCAACTATTATTTCGACTCTGCTGCAGCGTGAATACGTGACATTTGAAAGCCGAAGATTTTTCCCTACCGATATGGGCCGTGTGGTAAATAATTTTCTATCCACTCAGTTTTCCCAATACGTGGACTACAATTTCACGGCTCAACTGGAAGACCAATTGGACTCCGTTTCCCGTGGCGAGCAGAACTGGGTCGATATCATGCGGGATTTCTGGAAGTCGTTTAAGACTCGGGTCGAAGAAAAGGAACACGTGTCCAGAGATGAGGTCGCCCTGGCACGCCAGTTAGGCACCGACCCAAAGACCGGTAAACCGGTAAGCGTGCGTATGGGCAGGTTTGGGCCATTCGTACAAATTGGCACGCGGGACGATGATGAGAAACCTCAGTTTGCGGGCCTTCGACCAGGACAAAAACTGGATACGATCACTCTGGAAGAAGCTTTTGAATTGTTCAAGCTCCCGCGCCATTTGGGGGTAAGCCCCGAGGGCGAAGAGATCTCCGTAAATATCGGCCGTTATGGCCCCTACGTGCGTTACGAAAATAAATTTGCGGCCATCAAAGATGACGATCCATACACAATTACTCTGGAACGGGCGCTAGAACTGGTGGCGGAGAAGAAAATCGCTGATGCCAATCGAACCATCAAGTCTTTTGATGGCACCGACATCCAGGTCCTGCGTGGCAGATACGGGCCGTATATCACCAACGGAAAAAAGAATGCCAGAATCCCCAAAGAAATCGAACCGGAAGACTTAACTTTAGAACAGTGCACGGAGCTCATCAAAGCGGCACCCGAACGTCGCAAGAAGAAAAAGAAGAAGAAAAAGACCGCTAAACAGTCCTCAACCCAAGTCTGACAGCGTTTCCAAAACCAGGCTTTCAACGGCCGCCAAGCTAGCACGCTTCATAGGCCTGCCATCAACCGGGCATATGGGTGCTTCCCGTAATTGTTTTCTGTTAAAAGTCAAAAGCTCGACCATGCCATGGTCAACGCTGAACCGGAAACCGGGAATCTGGACGTACCGATTCCCCGCGAAACGCACTCGCTTGTCGAACGTTTGACAAGGTATTTGATTTTGATCGAGATGGTCCACAACTTCTTCAGGATTATCCGCGAATAAATGAAGTTCGATTGGGGTATCATCCGTCACATTGCCTCGCAACAACGCACCAACCAGCCGTGGTTGGAATGCAGCGAACAAACGCATGATCTCAGCGGCCCGCTGCCGACCACGGCGCAATTTGTCGGTCAAGGACCTCCCGCGAAACAATCTCAATCGCGCGGCAAACGCGGATTCTATTTCTCGGTTAGTCGGTAACGGCGTACGGCGATGATCGTATCCCAGGCGCATACAAGCTTTATGTTTCGCAACCTGATAGTTGCGAACCGACTCCTCGGCCATGATACGCGCGGCCTCCTCACAGACTGCCCGGCGTTTATGTTCGTCGAGACGATTCCTTTTACCAACACTGGATCGACGGGTTACGTTGATTTGCCTAGCCCGCATAATGCACCAAGAATTCCGGATGATGGCGAAGGGATGGGGCGGCTGGTTCCCCTGTTGTGCGGGGACAAGCGCCACGCTGGAACGAAATACATAGCCGTAGCTATGGATTGAGTGACGCGCAAGTGTAGCCCGCATTGCCCACCAGGATCCCGGATACTGGCGCAGGACTCGCGCCGTTGCACGCCGCGCCTGGAGCGAGACCCATAGCGGGCTATGGGTCGAGTGAAGGCCAGGCGCAGGGGTGCGAGAACCACCCAGGGCCGGGATAGGTGTGACTGTCGTAACATCTGTAACTCGTAAATTCGGCTAAACGACCTATATGCTGCTGCGGACTTGGAGTTTGGCGCCGCCCGGTGGGGAATGCGGGTTCGGCGTTCGAGCCCGAGCCAGCGCCGGGATAGTCCCGCCCCTGTTGTTGCCAAGCAATCTGTAGCATCGATATCGTTAATTCCTGAATTAGACGCCACGGCTGTCCTCGGTGTATAGCCAAAAACAGGGGCGGGGCGTCTTGGCGCAATCTGCGGGCTACGCATAGGCACACCTAAAACAAACCCTCCGGCACCGGCGCTGCCGGTGCTTTCCCCAGCGAGGACGAACCATCCAAATACAGCGGGCTGGCCCCCGCCGGCGCGGGCTCCGTGCCGGCCATAAAAAACTCCGCATACGCCTGGGGGTCGGACTCCAGCGCAGATTTCCCGGTTTCGGTGGAGACGAATCTACTTATGATGTTGTCGGGCACCGGCGACGATCGCTCCTGGGAACGCTTCAATGCGACACGCATATAATCGATCCATATCGGCAAAGCCGCCCGCGACCCGGCTTCACCTCGACCGAGGGTAACGGAATCATCGAAACCCACCCATGCCGTCGTCACCACGTCGGAGTTGAAACCGGAAAACCAGGCGTCACGGAAGTCATTCGTAGTACCGGTCTTACCTGCAAGGTCAGCTCTTCCAAGAGTCAGCGCGCGTCTCCCGGTGCCGATGCGTATGACATCCCGCATCATACTTGTCATGAGGAATTGGTTATCCGCCCGCAGGACTCGTTTTGCCCGGCGTGGTCTCAAGAGGTGTTCGGCAGCGTCATCCGTGGCCGGGGACCGCGAACAGGCGCGACAGATGATTGCCGGATTCGCCTGCTCCACTACATTCCCGTACCGGTCTTCCACCCAGTCGACAAAATAAGGCTCGATGCGAAATCCGCCATTGGCAAACACTGCGTAGGCGCGCACCACCTCCAACGGTGACATAGAACCCGCGCCAAGGGCCAAAGATAAACCATTAGGCAAACGGCTACGGTCAAAACCGAATCTGGTCAAATGGTCAAGTACGGGTTCGATTCCGATCGCTCGCACAATCCGCACCGACACCAGGTTAAGGGACAGGCTCAACGCTTTGCGCAGACGAGTTGGTCCGAAAAACTTACCGCTGTAGTTCTCCGGCCGCCATACTGTGCTGTCACTGCTATCGGGCACTACGATCGGCGCCCCACTTACCAGCGTTGCCGGAGTGAACCCGTGCTCTAAGGCGGCAGAGTAGATGAACGGTTTTATATTAGACCCGGGCTGACGCTGAGCTTGAATGGCGCGGTTAAACTTACTCAGATAAAAATCGAATCCGCCGTTTAAAGCCAATATGGCGCCATCCTCTGGCCGCAAAGACACCAAGGCCCCGGCAACTTCCGGCAACTGAGCCAGACGCCATTTTTCTTTTTCATTTTCCTCTACTTCCTCTACGTAGACAACGTCACCTACTTTGATGACATCTTGCGCAGACTGGGGCTCGGGTCCGACGCTATTGTGATTGATATGGCGCTTGGCCCAAGACATACCGGACCAACCCAAATCTATAACTTGACGATTCCGGGTGTACAGCTTCGCGCTCTTGTCTTTAACTGCGATCACGATCGCCGGCAACATTTCGCCACTTTGCGGAACCTTGCCGAGCCCACGATCCATGTCCTCCACCGTAGTCGAGTCGCTCAACTTGTAGTAACTAACCGGTCCGCGGTAACCGTGTCGTTCATCGTACCGTTTCAACCCTTTACGCAGTGCGCGATCGGCGACGCGCTGTAATCCTGGGCGAATCGTCGTATATACGTTCAAACCTCGCCAGTAAGCTTCCTCTCCATATCGACTAATTAAATGCGCACGCACCATCTCCGCGACATACGGCGCGTGCACATCAACCTTCGCAATATGCTTGCTGGCGGTGATTTTGGCGCTGCTAGCTTCCCGAAACTCATCGTTGGTGATGTGACCCAATTGATGCATACGCCGCAAAACGTAGTCACGCCTTTTGATGGCGGTGTCAGGATTAGCGAGCGGATTGTCGCGTGACGGGGCTTTCGGTAAACCGGCAAGCATGGCTAACTGTGCCAGTGTCAGTTCGTTAAGGGATTTTCCGTAATACACGCGCGCCGCGGCACCAAAACCATAAGCACGATTGCCGAGAAAAATCTTATTGATGTAAAGATAGAGTATCTGGTCTTTGGTCAGCGCTCGCTCAATTCGAAACGCCAACAAGACCTCTTTCAATTTTCTGATGTAGGTTTTTTCCGGGGACAAGAAATAGTTCCGCGCCACTTGCATGGTGATGGTACTGGCGCCCTGCTCGTGACCTCGAGAGCGAAGATTAGCCAACGCGGCGCGAACGACGCCGGTCATGTCTACACCCGGATGACGATAGAATGAGTCGTCCTCCGCAGCGAGAACAGCGTGGACCAGCTGTTCGGGCGTGGAATCTATACTGACTGGCTCGCGGCGCTCCTCACCGTACTCCGCCATCAATTTCCCATCGGCGAAAAAAATGCGAAGTGGCACCTTGAGCCGTACATCTCTCAAGGACTCCACCGCTGGAAGCTCGGGCAGTAGCGACACGGTGAATAACGCCATAGCCACCCCCGCCGCCAGCACCACTCCAGCGAGGCCGATGATCAGTCCGAGAATGACGCGAAGCAAGGTGCGAATCACAACTAACATGAAAATATCGAGAACACGGCTAAGCTTACTACACGTAGCGGAAAAACGTCCGATAGCAGGTAGCGAAAAAACGTCCGATAGCATTTGTCAGTCCTACTACGATCGTCTATATTTGCATTGATATGCTAACGTAAGTTGGCACATTGCACCCATAACTAACGGATATAAAGAGGCAATCCTGGTGTTATTCCAGAAAAAGCGGCCAAATCTGATTGGAATCGACATCAGCTCTTCCGCAGTGAAGCTGCTGGAATTGAATAAAAGTGGCGGCCATTACCGGGTCGAACGCTACGCTGTGGAGCCGCTGCCCCAAAACGCAATGATGGAAAACGCGATCACCGACGTTGAGCAGGTGGGCCGCTCGGTAGACCGGGTGGTCAAGCGCGCGGGCACCAAAACCAAAGACGTAGCAGTGGCGGTATCAGCATCTCACGTCATTACCAAGACCATCACCATGCCCAGCGGCCTGAAAGAACAGGATATGGAGACTCAGATCGAGACCGAAGCGGATCACTATATCCCCTACCCCC
>CALZGZ010000153.1 GCA_945787105.1 uncultured Gammaproteobacteria bacterium | reverse complement strand
GGTTAGTATTGTCACGGTTACCAGGCGGCGTTGTTTTAGCCGCGGAAGTGGTATGATCCGGTTCGGGAACTTCACGAGTTTTTCCTTCTCGAATACAGTCCACACATCAGGTTTTACGCTCACGCATGGTATCTCGTCTTCTACTCGTTGCCGCTGCGGTTGTTGTGTTGCTGCCAACGCCGGCATCGGGCCAGGTTGAACAGACATCGCCCGCGGGGCCACCACCCGCTTTGGTGAAGGTGGCGCTAGCCACAAAGGTGCACATGGCGCCCACGGTGTGGTTGCCGGGCTCTATCGTCAGCCGTGACGATGCGCGTGTGGCGGCGGAAGTGGACGGCCGGCTGGTGAGCGTCGCAGAGGTGGGGACTCGTGTCAGCACCGGTGATCCGCTGGCCCGCATCGACGACACTGAACTCAAGATCCTAAAGGCCGAGGCGGAAGCGGTAGTGCTGCGCGACCGCGCAAAACGGCAGTATGCCGAACAGGAGTTTGCACGCCTCAAGAGTCTGACCGGGAAAGGGCTGGTCACAAAGAGCCGGTTGGATCAGGCGCGGGCGGAGCGTGACGCGGCCCACGGCGAGTGGCAAGTTGCCAAAGCACGCCTGGATGGGGCGCAGGATCGACTAAACGATACCATAATCGCGGCGCCGTTTTCCGGCGTTGTCGCAGAGCGTTATCGCCGTCTCGGCGAGCGGGTGAGCGCGGGAGATGAGGTGGTGCGCCTGGTTAGTCCGGAGTCATTAGAGGCCCAGGTGCATATTCCACCGGCGAGCCTGCCGCATGTGACCCTGGGTACCCAGGTGCGGGTACGCGCGAATCCATCGCAGACGAATGCGCAAGTGCGCTCCGTGGTGCCGGTAGGAGACGACCGCTCGCGGCTGTACGACGTGCGTCTAACATTGCAGGACATGCATTGGCCTGCCGGCACCACCGTGCGGGTCACGGTGCCGACTGCAAAACCCAAGCAGGTTGTCGCCGTGCCTCGCGATGCGCTGGTTTTGAGGCCAACTGGTGCGTCGGTGTTTCGTGTTGGTGAAGATGGAACAGCGCAGCTCATACGCGTAGACACCGGGCTCGCCGAGGGGGAGATGATTGAGGTGATAGGAAATATCAATCCGGGTGATCGGGTCATCACCCGTGGTGGCGAGCTCTTGCGCCCGGGTCAGGCGCTGAAAATCATGCCGGACCAAGCACCAAGGTGACATCATGAGCCCGACACGCCTAGCGCTCTCCAATCCGGTTGCGGTGGTGGTGGCCGTGTTGTTGATGCTGTTGTTTGGAACCATCAGCCTGTCGCGATTACCGGTTCAATTAACACCCAATATCGAGAAACCCGAAATCACCATCCGCCAAACCTGGCGGGCGGCGGCGCCCGAGGAAGTCGAAGCGGACTTGGTCGAGGCCCAGGAAGAGGTATTCCGCGGCCTGCCCGGGGTGACCAAGATCGTCTCCAAGGCCAGCCGCGGTCAATCTGAAATCACCTTGACCTTTGATGTGGACACGAGCTTGGAGCGTAATCTGCTTGAGGTCCTCAATCGATTGAACCGTGTGGCGAGTTACCCAGAGGATGCAGACGAGCCGGTAATCAGCGCGGTGGGTGGGGACAGCCGAGCCATAGCATGGTTTATCGTCAAAACGTCGCCCGGTAACCCGCGCCGCATCGACAGCTATCAGGACTTTATCGAAGAGGTGGTGCAGTCACGCTTCGAACGGGTGCCCGGTGTTGCGCTGTCCCAAGTGTATGGCGGACGGGAGACGGAAATCCGCATTACCTTTGACCCCTATCGTGCCGCAAGCCTGGGCGTGGAGCTGCCGAGGGCCGCGCGGCTCGCCGGTACCAGCAAGGATGCATCGGGAGGGTTTACCGATGTCGGCAAACGCCGCTACACCCTGCGGTTTGCGGGCACCTATCCGGTCGAAGAGCTTGAAGAGATGATTATCGAGTGGCGTCAGGGACGCCCCATTCAATTGCGGGATGTCGCCAAGGTGGAGGCGCGTCTGGTGGACCGCGACAGTTTTGTCACTACCAACGGTAGGACATCCATCGCCGTGAACGCCCACCGCGAGCAGGGTGTGAATGTATTGGAAGTGATGGAGGGCCTGCGCAAAGCGGCCACCGAGCTTCGCGAGGGCCCGTTGCAACGCGCTGACCTCACCATCGAGCAAGTCTACGACGAGACAACCTACATTGATCGCTCCATCGAGATGCTGCGTAACAACCTGTTATTGGGAATGATCCTTGCGATTGGCGTGCTATGGTGGTTTCTGCGCAAATTTCGCGCCACATTAATGGTGGCGGTAGCCATTCCGCTGTCGCTGTTCGTCGCATTTATGTTCATGGATGCAATGGGACGCACCCTGAATGTGATCTCGCTGGCTGGTTTGGCGTTTGCGGTCGGCATGGTTCTGGATGCCAGTATCGTGGTGTTGGAAAACATACTGCGCCTCCGGGAACAAGGGGAAACGCCATCCCAAGCGGCGGAGCACGGTGCGATCCAGGTATGGGGTGCACTACTGGCCTCTACCGCGACGACGGTGGCGATCTTTTTACCGGTGGTCTTTCTGGAGAATGAGATTGGCCAGCTATTCGGTGATCTGGCGTTGACCATCGCGGTAGCCATCGTCGCCTCACTTGTCATAGCGTTGACCATCATTCCTACCGCGGCCAATCAGTTCATCCGCAGCAAAACAATTCAAGACCCGCATCGCCACTGGTGGGATGCGGGGTGCCGATTCATTATGAGTTTGACCGCCACGCCCGGCCGCAGGTGGTTTTGGATTGCGGCACTATTATCGTTGCCGTTATTGATTGCCTATGTGTTGATTCCGAAGGCGGATTATCTACCGGAGGGCAACCGTAATCTGGTGTTTGCGTTCATTGTTCCGCCGCCGGGCTCGAGCGTCGAATACATCGAAAAGGAGATGGGGCAGATTCTGGAAGATCGACTAAGACCCTACATGACCGGCGAAACAGAACCCAAGGTCAGGTACTACTTTTTCGTGACCTTTTCCCGCGGCACATTCATGGGCGCGCGAACCGAAGACCCGGAGCGGACCGCCGAACTAGTAGCGGTGGTCAACGATGTCGTAGCCGGGTTCCCGGACACGATTGCGTTCGCCAGACGCGCGTCTTTGTTTGGCGGGCTGTCGGGGGGGAACACCGTGGAAGTTGACATCCAATCACGAAGTGTACCGGAACTGCTGCGGGCAGCACTGATCGGGCTTGGCACTGTTAACAAAGTGCTGCCCGGTTCCCGAGTAAGACCTTTGCCGGGTGTCGTGCTTGCCGAGCCGGAGTTACGCTTGATTCCTGACGAGCGCCGGATAGCCGAGGCTGGGTGGGATCGCAGCATCATGTCGTCGGTGATTCGTGCCCTTGGTGATGGCTTGTTTGTCGGCGATTATTTCGACGGTGAAAAACGACGCGACATTATTCTTCGCGCCGAACCCTGGAGCACCCCAGAGGAATTGGCGGCTATTCCCTTGGCGACACCGGACAGCGGTATCGTTCCGGTCGGGGAGTTGGTGCAGGTGCAACGCACGGCTGGACCCAATGAGATTCGCCGCGTGAACCGTCGCCGCACGGTCACGTTGCAAGTCACACCACCTGAAGGAATGGCGTTGGAAACCGTCATCACCACATTGCGCGAAAAGGCGGAGCCGATAATCAAAGATGCATTACCGGAGGACGGTGTGATCAGCTATTCAGGCTCCGCGGACAAGCTCGATGTCGCCATCCAAACTATGAGCGGCACATTCATCTTGGCCATCGTGATTTTGTATTTGTTGATCAGCGCCCTATTTCGGTCTTTCATTGACAGTCTACTGGTCATACTGGTTATTCCGCTCGCCACGGTGGGAGGTGTTGCGGCAATCAAACTGGTGAATTTCATTGTCCCTCAGCCCATGGACTTATTGACGATGATTGGTTTCATCATCCTGCTTGGACTGGTGGTCAACAACGCGATCCTGTTGGTGCATCAAACCCGCGCTGCGGAGCGGGGAGGCATCCCGCGTCGCCAGGCGGTGGAGCAGGCGGTGCGCGTGCGGCTGCGCCCAATTCTGATGAGCACGTTGACCAGTTTATTCGGGATGCTGCCGTTGCTGGTCAATCCCGGCGCGGGCAGTGAGTTGTATCGGGGTCTGGCAGCAGTGATCGTCGGAGGCCTGGGTGTGAGCACGATTTTTACGCTGATCCTGCTTCCCAGCCTGTTGCGGTTGGGGGAGCCGAGCACCGGGACGGAAACCGTGTCCACCCAGCCAGTGGTGTCTTGACTGTGCAATCCTGTGTCCGCTGATTCGAGTGCGCCGGGTTGCTAACCTGCATATTGCCAACGCGTCCCGCTTCTATTCGTGGCTAAACCGGGACGCCCGCAACGCCTGTTCCAGGAAACAGCGACGTTCGATGCTCCGGGTTGCTTGACAAGAGTAGGGGCCGCCCGATGCCTTCGCCAGCCTCCGGCATCCTGGGTGAGATAGGCAGGTTCAGTCACCCCTTCCTTAGGAAATATTCCCTGCGCGGGGTAAATATCATCGGTTGAGGTATAATCGCGCGCTATTTTTTACGCATCGGGTGCTGGTTAGCGCAATTCGTTTGGTGACGTTGTTTTGATCAATCCCACCGTTAAACCTTTGTTCGGTAAGTAAATGGAAATCTCGATGACTCGACTGCGGCTTGGCATTGCCTTGGTCGCGTTCTGCACGTTGATACTAGAACTCAGCCTGGTGCGGGTATTCGATGTCATTCTCACCACCACCATGGGTTATGCGGTGGTCACAGCGACCGTCTTCGCGCTGGGGCTGGGTGGCATCTACCTATACATCTTCCCCATCGACCGACAACGGGCACTGCGGTTGATGTCACCCCTGTACATCAGTTTCGCCGTGACCACCTTGCTCATCTTGCCGTTGCTCAATGCGCTGCCATTCAAACTCAATCTAGCGGGAACCTCCATCATGGTGCAGATCGGGTCTTGGATGGCGATGTATTTGATTTTGATCGCGCCATTTTTTGTCGCCGGTGTGATCATTTCTTTGATTCTCACCCATTACTCATCTCAGGTTCACTCGTTGTATTTCTTTGATCTAGTGGGTGCTGGACTCGGCTGCGTAATATTAATACCCCTGATAGGTCCCTACGGTCCGGGCGGCATCCAGTTCATGGTTGCTGGATTGGTGTTGTTGGGTGCTGTGGTGTTTACACAGCGCCGCATCGCGATATTCAGTCTTACAGCGATCAGCTTGTTTCTGTGCGTCTACCCGGCGACCCGGGACAGTTATCTCGAGTTTCGTGGTCACGCCGACAAACGAGGTGTGGATACCTGGATTGAACGAGGTTTGCGGGATTACGTGCGGTGGGACCCGGTGTCCAAGTTGGACGTGTTGGCATCCAGTCCCGGTGCATACAACTTCGCCTTGGATGGTGGCCAACAGGGCTCCTGGCTGCAGCGCTTTGACGGCGATTTCGACAGACTGCGGCAGGAAATGCTAAACAATCCCAACAGCTATTACTTCGGCCTCAACTCCGTCGTCCACCATCTGCTGCGTGGCACCGAACCGGAGGTACTGATCATTGGCGCGGCAGTCGGTGGTGAGACCAAGGCCGCGGTGCTGTTCGGTGCAAAGCGCGTAGACTCCATTGAACTGGTGAAGGAGATGGTTGAGGCGGCCAAGACACGTTATGCGGCCTACAGTGGAAACGTGTTTAATCATGCGCGAGTGAATTATCTAATTGGCGAAGGGCGCGCGTTTTTACGCGCATCAAACACGCAGTACGATGTCATTCAGATGTTCAGCAATCATACCAGCTCCAGCATCGCGGATGGATCCGGCGCGGTTGGGGCGGCCTACCTGCAAACCGTTGAGGCATATGTCGAGTACTTTACCCACCTTAGCGATGCCGGCGTCATGCAGATCAATCATCACCTGTTCCCGCGTATGTTGACCGCTGCGGCGGAGGCGTGGCGGCGAATCGGTAGAGACAACTTTTCCCGCCATGTCCTGGTGCTCGAACGATGGTACCCCGACACCTTGCCTACCGTGTTGATCAAGATGCAGCCCTGGACGCAAGCCGAGGTTGAGGATGTCTATCAATATATGAACCGCGAGCGGCACCGTCCGTCACCGGCGGAGTCTCTCAAACCATCACCCCGGGTGTACGCGGGTCACCCGTTTGCAGCGCAGCTGGTGCCCGGCCGGGATGTCCTCACGTCCGTGGCAATCGAGTTTGGCACCTATCGGCAATCAAACCTGGATTACGACATCGAACTGGAGTTGTTGCACGGTAATCAATCGCTTCGCAAAACCCTCATCCCCGGTGCCGAGGTTCGGGACAACCAATCATATTCGCTGCGCCTTGATCCACCGCTACGTAGCATGAAAGACAAGGCGATTCACGTGGTGCTGCGGACGCAGAACCCAAACCCAGGCAAGGCATTTTCCGTTTGGTTAAAACAAAACGGCGAACCTTTGATAAGTTTTCGCGGGCAGCCGGTACCGTTTGTTATTGCGTTTCATCCCTTGGATTCCGAAACGCGTTTGCTGCCAGCGGAATTTCTGGATGGACCGTATCCAAAGAACCTGGCGGCCAAGGCGGATTACAGGTTGTCGCCGGCCACCGACGATAATCCATACTTCGGCATGATTCGCAAAAGGACCGGGTATGTCTCCGCTGCCCGATCGTTATACATGGACGGTAGCACCGAATTTTTTCTCAATTCCCAAGTGTTGCCGTTTCTGTCATCCGATTGGCTCAATTTGTTCATTGTCGGCGTCATTTCCGTGGCGTTCTCGGTGGTATTTATCTTCCTGCCGCTGTTTTTCTCCAAGCACGGCCGTGCGCGTTGGTTGGGGATGGAATCCTATCTCATCTACTTCTCGTGCCTGGGCGCCGGGTTCATTATGATCGAACTGGTGTTCGTCCAGCTGTTCAAGAAACTCATCGGTTTCCCTACGCATACCTACGCGACTGTCATCTTTGCGTTATTGGTATCCGCCGGTCTTGGCAGCTTGCTTACCAAGCCGTTGCGTATCGCTGAGAAAGGACGTTGGGCGATGGTGTTTTCGTTGTTGTTGCTTCTGTTGATCGTATTTGTCGCCACATACTCACATGTCTTCCATGTGTTCCTGGCCCATTCATTGCCGATTCGCATCGTGGTGGCAATGCTGATGCTTTTTCCGTTCGGACTGTTAATGGGCATGCCGCTGCCATTAGCGGTCAACAAACTGGGGGAGATAGAACCGGCTGGTATCCCCTGGGCGTGGGGTATGAATGGCTTTTCTACTGTATTTGGTGGGTTTCTGTCGGTGGTATTGTCGTTTTTGTACGGTTTCGGAGTGGTATTGGGAGTCGGTTTCGTAATCTATGCGCTGGCTTTTTGGATGTTCGCGCGTTTCCAGCGATTACATCCCGTTTGAGTGGGCGGTCCCAGCGGCAACTGAAATCGAGACGGCATGGAATATTCGCAGGACGGGCACTGGTTTTGGTTCCTGGTTCTTATTGCTCTAGCCGCCGCCCTTTACTCGGCGGTGGGACAAGGCGGAGGCTCCGGTTATCTCGCGGTCATGGCGTTATACGGGGTAACTCCCGCTCATATGAAACCTGCCGCGCTGGTAATGAACGTGTTCGTGACTTCGATAGTCTGGTACCGATACTACCGGGATGGGAATTTTAAATGGGAATTGTTCTGGCCCTTTGCTGTGACCTCGATTCCCATGGCGTTCGTCGGTGGCGCAGTGACACTGCATGCCGCAGCGTATCGCTTGATTGTGGCATTGGCGTTATTGGTGGCATCGATTCGTATCCTGTGGCGTCCACCGCAGGTTGCTCGGATCCGGCGACCTGGGTGGCCCGTCACCATCGTGATTGGTGCGGTGTTGGGGCTGATGAGTGGAATCACTGGGGTGGGAGGTGGGATCTTCTTGAGCCCGTTGTTGCTGCTGTTTCGTTGGTGCTCTCTGCGCGAGACGTTTGCACTGTCAGCGGGGTTCATTTGGGTGAATTCGGTGGCCGGCGTCTCCGGCTATGCGTTCATCGGCAACGCCTGGCCATCGGGGATAGTTTGGCTAGTGTTGGCGGCGTTGGCCGGTACCGTAGTGGGTGTGAAGATCCTGGCTAGCCGTGGAACACCACAAACACTGCAACGTATCCTGGGTATGGTGTTGATGATCGCGGCGATCAGAATGTTGATTGACATATGACAACGCATGGGTGTTTGAATCTGCGTGTGATTCGACAGCGACTTGTTGGCTATTCGGCGCAACGTCTGGTAGGGGGCGATAATCGACACGCGGCTATAGCCATGGTACTGCGACAGGCGGATCCTCATGATGTGGAGTTGTTATTGATTGAGCGCGCCCGGCGGAGCGGAGATCCGTGGTCAGGGCAAATGGCTTTTCCCGGGGGCATGGTGACGCCATCCGATTGCGACGCCCGGGCAGCTGCGGAGCGCGAGACCCATGAAGAAATCGGGTTGACCCTCGCTGGGCACGACTACTTGGGCCGCATTGACGACATGCAGGGTCGACATCACGGACATCCCAGTGGGATTGTTGTGTCGGCGTATGTGTACGGGGCGACTAGCGGCTTTGCGCCGCAACTCAATCATGAAGTTAGCGATGTATTGTGGGTGCCGTTGACCGTATTCTCAGAGCATGCGCGTACAGTAGAGGTTCGACATCCAGCCGCGCCGGACGCATGTTTCCCCGGCATCCGGGTATCGGACAACTCCAACCAAATCGTGTGGGGTTTGACGCGCCGGTTCTTGGAGACATTTTTTCGTGTCCTCGATGTTGATTTAATTGGCGCTGATATTTAGCTGCGACTGTCGATGCGTCGTTATACGCGGTGTGAGTTGTCTCTTGTGGTAAGATTTAGAAACTAGCAGACACAAAAAGTTTAATACGGAGGCATTCATGGCGCGCACGCTATCGACCATGCTGGAGCTGGAAACGCCGGCACCAGATTTCCGTCTACCCAATACCAACCCCTCCTGCGGTGGCGAGACGGTGTCGTTATCAGACTTCTCTGAAGCCAAGGCATTACTAGTGGCCTTCATATGTAATCACTGCCCCTACGTGATTCATATACGCGATGAATTCACTCGATTTGCCCGGGAATATCAATCAAAAGGGTTGGCCGTGGTTGCCATTAGCGCTAACTCTGCAACAACGCACCCCGCTGACGGTCCCGACAAAATGACTGATATCTCAATTAAGTGCGGTTTTACGTTTCCGTATCTGTATGACGAAACACAACAGGTGGCTCAAGCCTATCAAGCGGCCTGTACTCCGGATTTCTTTTTGTTTGACGCCGAGCCTAAACTGTTCTACCGCGGACAATTCGATAAGTCCCGTCCCGGAAATAGCGAACCCATCAACGGAGAAGATCTGCGCGCTGCGGTAGCCGCCGTGCTCGCTGGACAGGCGGCGCCGTTAGAGCAAATCCCGAGTATGGGATGCAATATCAAGTGGAAGACCGGTAACGAGCCGGTCTATGCCGTCGGTGCTTGACATTCTTGGCTGGCTAAGCGCGCCACGGCTTCACTAGAGCATATTGTACAACCGTTGGGATTGCCTGATGGGTGGCCCCGTTGGGTCGCCGATATTCCTGTGCCCCGGTAAGATGCCATGACTGACGAATCCATCGTGTTTTCGATCTTTCTGATCTTCACCGGAGCGGCGATCGCTGCCACCATCGCGTTATACGCACGTCAGGCACTGCTCATCGGCTACATAGTCCTTGGTGCGATCACCGGTCCATGGGGATTGGGACTGGTATCCGATGCGGATCTGATACGTGACATTGCCCACATCGGAATCATATTTCTACTGTTCCTGTTGGGGTTGAATCTATATCCACAAAAGCTCATTCAGCTGCTGCGTGAAACGACCCTGATAACGGTTGCCACTTCTGTGGTGTTTGGTGCGGTAGGTTGGGTAGTCGCTTACGTGTTTGGATTAAGCGTCACCGACAGTATTGTGGTGGGATTAGCGTCGATGTTTTCAAGTACCATTATTGGTTTAAAGCTGCTGCCGACGACGGTGTTACACCATCGGCATATGGGCGAAGTCATCATTAGTATCTTGTTATTACAGGATCTCATCGCGATTGTAGTGTTGCTGGTGATGCGGGGCCTGAACCGGGGAGATGTTCCATTCACTGATGTCGGTTTGTTACTGCTCGCATTGCCTGTGTTGATCGGTGTCGCCTATTTACTCGAACGATTTGTGTTGATTAAATTACTTCGGCGCTTTGACAAGATTCAAGAATATGTGTTTCTACTCGCAATAGGCTGGTGCCTGGGAATTGCAGAACTAGCCAACGCGTTCGGCTTGTCTTATGAGATCGGAGCCTTCGTTGCGGGAATTGCCGTGGCGACCAGTCCCATCGCCCGCTATATTGCAGAGAGCTTGAGACCCTTGCGGGATTTCTTTCTGGTGATGTTCTTTTTCGCCTTGGGCGCCGGGTTGGATTTCGGGGTCATCGCGAACGTGTGGTTGCCGGCTTTAGTGTTGGCCGTGGCATTGTTGTCCTGTAAGCCGATTGTATTTAAATACCTGCTGACTCAGACCACGGAAAATAACAAGTTAGCCTGGGAAACGGGATGGCGTCTGGGTCAGATGAGCGAATTTTCGTTATTGATTGCGTTTGTCGCATTGGAGGCTGGATTGATCGCGGGTGAAGCGGCTTATTTGATTCATGTTGCCACCTTGTTTACGTTTGTCGGATCGTCGTATCTCATTGTGTTTTGGTTCCCGACCCCCATTGCGGTGTCCGATCGTCTACGCCGTGACTAGACCCCATGCTCTAGCGTTACCCGCCTGACGGAACTGACACAATACAATACCGTACGCTGCTCCACGAGGCTCAATAACGCCGGTTGTAGTAGGCATGCGTACGGCAATTGTGGTATCCAGGGATTGTGAAATCAGTATTCATCATCGGTTGTGGTTACGTCGGGAGCCGGCTGGCGCAACGCTGGCTGACCCGGGATACGCCGGTGGCGGCACTCGCCCGCAACCGCGAGAGCGGTGAGAAATTAGCTAAGCTCGGGGTGTCGCCGGTGCCGGGGGATCTTTCCGACATTTGGAGTTTACGGCGCCTGGATGTTACTGAACAATTGATTTATTACCTGGCGCCGCCGCCGGGTGGCGGCACCAATGACCCGTGGATGCGGCATTTCGTGGCGGCTTTGGGAGCAAACCGACTACCGGCGCGATGCATATTGGTCAGTACCACCGGGGTGTATGGAGATCACCAGGGTGCGTGGGTGGATGAGGAGTCGCAACTCAGGCCGGGTTCCGACCGGGCGCGCCGCCGTCTCGACGCCGAGCGGGTACTCAGGACTTGGGGAAGAGTGCGGCGGGTTCCGGTGGTGGTGCTTCGAGTGGCCGGCATCTACGGGTCTGATCGCTTGCCTTTGGTGCGATTGCAGGCGCGTGAACCGGTGGTCGATGAACAGGAATGCCCGTACACGAATCGTATTCACGTCGATGATTTGGTGCAGGCCTGTGTTGCCGCTGCGGACTATGGTGTTGCTGACAATGTCTACAACATATGTGACGGCACTCCGGGCACCATGACCGAGTACTTCAATACGGTGGCCGATATCTTTAGTTTGCCGCGACCACCGGTTTTGACGATGCAACAGGCCCGGACTCGGCTCACACCGGGAATGCTTTCGTATCTATCGGAATCACGCCGATTGCGCAATGACAAGATGCTCAGCGAGCTGCGCGTACGTCTGCGTTATCCTGACCTGGTGACTGGATTAACAGCTGTGCAAAAAAAAGCGGGTAGGTGACCCCTACCCGCTGTGTGGACTGCTTAGCCGTCCCGCTTTATTTCTTTGCTTCGGCTTCGGCCGGTTGGCCCTGGGTCATGTAACCGCTCCAGGTGGTGGGATCAAACCAATTGATTCCGCCAGTGCCGGCAGCGGAAACATCCATGCCGGGCACGCTGTATGCCGCCGGGTTCATCCATTGCATGTAGGTCATCGGATTCATGAACGCCATGTAACTGGCCGGGTTCATGGCCTGCATATACTGAGACACATCCATGGCATGCGTGTAGGCTGCAGGATTCATCCAATAGGCGTAATTGGCGGGGTTCATGAATGCACCATAGGAGGCCGGGTTCATCCACGCCATCCAGTTATTGGGGTTCATAAACTGCATGTAGAACTGCGGGGTCATGAACTGCGCGTACGTTGCGGGATTTAAGAATGCCCTATGCGCGCTAGCATGGGTAGCAGGATCAAAAAACATCGCCCAGCCGGCCGGGTGCGCCGGGTTGAACTGCATGGCGGTCGCTGGAGCGGCCGTACCGCCCCAAGTAGACGGGTCAAACCAATTTGTTGAGCCACTGCCACCTTGACCGCTAGAGGTGCCGGTCCAGGTATTGGGATCGACAACGTTGGGAGCCGCAGCCTGCTGTTGAGGTTGCGCGGCTTGCTCGGCGGCATGCAGCGGGGTGAGAATGAGACCCAGCGCGATGATGGCCGCGGTGATGATCGACTTAAACATTGTTAGCTATCCTCCGATAAATTAAAAAGTCTTTAAAGATTAAAAATATTAATATATAAGGAATATCTAATATATCATGATTCGCGTCAAATACCACCCCACGCGCGAGGACATCGGAGATAGACTGCTTGCCCAATCGCGCCTGAAAGACATACACTGGGACTATCCCATTCGAGGTAGGTGGCAACTTTTAGGGGTACACGACGATGAGTAACACAATACGGTGGGGGACCCTCGCGGTAGGCACGCTGGCACTGACTTTCACCCTGAGCGTTGGGAATACCGGCTCGCTGCCACCGAAGTCCCAAGATCAAGCCGCGGGTACGCAGACACCGGCATCGGTACAGACCCGCATTGCCGCCGCGGCGCGCGTTTCAGACCGCGACGCAAATGCCCGTGTCGACCCGGGAAACCGCAAACAGTCGCTCAACACATCACCGGAGATGCTGCAGCGTGCGCAAGCATTGCGCGCCGCGGACCGCGCCGCGACCCGCGTTCAGGGACCTGCCGAAACCTGTCTGGTGCAGATGAAGACGGTCTTTTGCCCCATCATCGGCAATATGCCGTTTATTCGCGATATCGCCGGCCAGGTGGCCATGTGGGGACACTTCGATTGTCCTACCGGCACGCCGCCGAAAAGCTAGCACAACTGCCCACTTCGCGCAGCAGGGCCAATCAGATTCTCCGCCATCCGGATTGACCGGGTGTGGTTGCTCCTAAACGCGCTCATCCCCCTGGTGGCCCGGACTTATCAGTGCGCCGTGCGCCCAACTCCGCGTCCGCGGTAGAACTTGAGGCACTGCGGGGAAGTTACGACACAGGGTGTTTTAGGGTAGTCACACCTGTCGCGGCCCTGGCTGGTTCCCGGCCCCCTGCGCTGGGTCTTCACGCGAAAGAAACAGGGGTCTGAATTGAATTCAGACCCCTGTTTCTTGGCTCCAGGTGCGGCGCTTGTCCCCGCACAGCAGGAGAACAGCAGGGGAAACAGCAGGGGGGCGCAGCGGCACAAGTCCGGTACCAGCATCCGGGATCCTGGTGAGCAATGCGGGCTAATTAACCGGCTAATTCCCGCGCGACCGCCACCGACCGTAGCGCGTCGATGGTTGCCATTGACATCCTAATCGGATTCTTCAACTAATTTCTTTATCCGATTGATAATCTGGGGGCTGTCCCAATCGAGGGCACCGTGCATGATGTAAGCGACACGCCCTTGCTTGTCCAAGACGAAGGTCGCGGGAAGCGCCTTCAACGGCCACAGGCGGGAAGTATCCATATGTTCATCGAACAATACCGTGAATGTCGGCGGTGGGGAAAGCGTCAACAAGAAATTGGCGATCGCGCGTTCGTTTTCGTTAACAGCAACGGCGAGCATGACAAAGTCGTCGCTCTTTAGCCGGTCCCATGCCCGCTGCAGCGCCGGCATCTCTGCACGGCACGGGGGGCACCAGGTCGCCCAAAAGTTCACTAATACAACCTTACCCCGAAGCCCATAAAGACGGTGCACTCCACCATCCAGGTCATTGAGGGTGAAATCCGGCGCGAGCGGACGACGATCGAGCTGTTTCAGGGAATACGCTGCATTGGCGGGTATGAAAGCAAACAACAAACCGAAAATGATGCCATGCCAAATGCCGAGTTTTCGACTCATGTTGTCGCGCTCGCCGCTAAACATTGCAAAAGTCTGTTTTCTAGGCATGGCGCAAGACGCGCGGGCTTTAGAAGTTTCGTCATCCCTTAAATCCAATATAGCCAATCGAAGGCAGCTTGTTGTGTTCGTGTTAATCGCTTGTGCGCTACCAGCCTGGTGCACATTCAACCGCAGAATGGCCCTCTAATACTAGGGGTATAAGTGAATTTTGACACTTGTCCACAATAATTCAATAAATCACCTGTTAACACAAGGCGGTACATCGAATTCGTGACGAATATCTGCCCAAGCCCGAGTATTAAGCATCTTGAGGTGCCGATGCATCCTATGTACATTGGATCAAACCGATAGAGAATTGCTGTTGCCGCCCTTGCCAGTGGCGCTGCGTCTATCTCGATTCACCGGTGCAAACGCTGATCAGACACATGTCAAAATCGAAACCGACATCCGCTGCACGATCATCTACCGATGATGGCGTGCTCGCGAAATTAGGAGTAAGCCGAGTAAACCCGGGGGCTTGCTCCGGGCCCGATGCATGGTTGGACGGTGGTCGTGCCGCGAAACTCGATTCCATCAATCCGTCCACCGGGGAGCCGATCGCCTCGGTATGTTGTGCCCACCACGATGAGTACCAACAGGTGATTTTGCAGGCGCAGGAGGCGGCTTTGCAATGGCGCATGGTGCCGGCGCCAAAACGAGGTGAATTGATTCGCAAGATCGGTGATGCGTTGCGCCAGCACAAAGACTCGCTCGGCCAACTGGTTTCTTTGGAGACCGGAAAGATCAGACCAGAAGGTGACGGCGAGGTGCAAGAGATGATTGATATCGCCGATTTCGCCGTCGGACAATCGAGGATGCTCTATGGAAAGACCATGCACTCGGAGCGGGTCGAGCATCGGATGTACGAGCAATGGCACCCGCTGGGTGTGGTCGGTGTGATAACCGCTTTTAATTTTCCGGTCGCGGTATGGGCGTGGAATGCGCTAATCGCCGCGGTGGCGGGTAACATTGTGGTTTGGAAGCCGTCACCCAAGGCGTTCCTTTGCGCAATCGCTGTACAGCAGATATGCAATCGCGTCATGCAGCGGGAAGGCTGCCCCGGTATTTTTTCGTTGATTATCGACGCGGAGGCGGAATTGGCGGGCCGGTTGATAAATGATCGGCGTGTCGCCCTGATTTCGTTTACCGGTTCCACCGCAGTCGGGCGGCATGTCGGTGAAGCGGTGGCGACGCGAATGGGTAAAGTGTTACTGGAATTGAGCGGCAACAATGCGGTGATTGTTGATGATTCAGCCGATTTGGACCTGGCTATCCCGGCCATCGTGTTCGGCAGTATCGGCACCGCCGGCCAACGCTGTACCACCACCCGCCGCCTGTTTGTTCACCGGAATATTTATGATGCTGTGATCACGCGTTTGTTGAGCGCCTATCGTCAAGTCAACATCGGTGATCCACTTGATCCCAACGTACTGATGGGACCACTCATCGACGCAGCTGCAAAACAACGGTTCTTGGATGCGGTTCAAGAGTTACGACAACAACGCGGCACAATATTGTATGGCGGTAACGGGCTAGATCGTCCTGGATTTTTCGTAGAGCCCACCATTGCCACGGCTGATAATCGCTGGGAACTGGTGCAGCGAGAGACCTTCGGGCCGCTGCTATACGTCATGAAATTCAAGACCCTTGAAAATGCGATCGCGATGCAAAACGAGGTCTCTCAGGGACTGTCTTCATCTTTGTTTACCAACAATCTACGACATGCCGAGTTGTTTTTGTCTTCTGCCGGTAGCGACTGCGGGATCGCCAATGTGAATATCGGCACCTCCGGGGCGGAAATCGGTGGGGCGTTCGGGGGAGAGAAGGATACCGGTGGCGGTCGAGAGGCCGGATCGGATGCTTGGCGGGCCTATCTGCGCCGGCAAACCAACACCATCAATTGGAGCAGTGAGCTGCCGCTGGCCCAAGGCATCCAGTTTGATATTACTAAAACCAAACACAGCGCGTAGCGCAATGGGTCTCACCGAGTTCCGTCACGATGTCCACGGCGCAGATGCGAAATTTATCGCCCGGATCCTGCCGCCCGACCCTACGCCAGCATCCGGAATCCTAATGCTGGTTCTATTAGTTGGTCGCTTTGATTCTGCATCCGGGGTAAGCCGGTGTTGAGATGTACGATATATTAAGGTGCCAACAACCGGTTGGTGTGGAATAATCCCGCTACAGTCTTGGCATCCCGAATCTCATTCTTATGCACCATGACAAGTGCGGTTTCTAGGGGCAGCCAATGCACTTCGATTAGTTCGTCGCTATTGTGCTTGACGTTAGTGATATCGAGTTCCTGGGCTAGATATAGGTAGAGGGTCTCATCACAGTATCCAGGACTCGGCCATAAGGTGGCCAGATCGCGCCAGCGTTTGGCGCGCACGCCGGCCTCCTCCTCCAACTCACGCTTCGCGGTCTGCAGAGGTGTTTCTTCAAAGTCGATAGTTCCTGCGGGGAGTTCCCATATATTTCCGCCTACCGCATATCGGTATTGACGTATCAGACAAACGTCTTTGTCAGCATTGACAGCAACGATCACCGCGCCGCCGGGATGACGCACGATCTCGAGTTCCAGCTCAAGATCACCGGGTAAATCAACCGTCTCTAGTCCCAAACTAATTAGTCGCCCTTGATAAATATCGGTTCGCTTTGCCCGCGGACGGTTCATTGTTTTGTCACGGTGGCCTGATTAGCGACCTCCTTGACCGCCGAGTTCAACGCGTCTTCATCCGCGAGATAATAGTTATTGACCGCCTCAAACTGGTGGTTGAATTCGTAAATCAATGGTATTCCGGTGGGCACGTTCAGCTCCATGATCTTCTCGTCACTGATGCCATCTAAGTGTTTGATCAGCGCGCGCAAGCTGTTGCCATGGGCGGATATGATGGGCTGTTGGCCTCGTTTGAGCAGCGGGATGACCTTTTCGTGCCAATAAGGGACGACCCGATTCAACGTGTCCGCGAGTGACTCCGAACTTGGGACCTGTTTTAAATGGCGATAACGCGGGTCATGACTCGGATGGGTCGGATCGCCGGGGTCCAGTGCCGGCGGTCTTATTTCATAGCCACGTCGCCACTGACGAACCTGCTCCTTGCCGTGTTTTTCCACCATCTCTTTTTTGTTAAATCCCTGCAAGGCGCCGTAGTGGCGCTCGTTCAAGCGCCAATCCGTGTCGACCGGTAACCACATCCGGTCCATTTCCTCGAGAACTAACCATAGGGTGCGAATCGCGCGCTTCAGATAGGAGGTCAATGCGATATCTATTTCTAGGCCTGCTTCTCGTAATGCAACCCCGGCTTTTTGCGCCTCTTCGATACCCCGGTCAGATAGGTCGACATCGGTCCAACCGGTAAATATGTTTTCCTTGTTCCATGTGCTTTGACCGTGACGTAATAACACTACTTTAGTCATTTTATTAATCCTCAAAATCGCAATTGTTAGGTACGAAAAACCATATCAGTCACATAAAACAAAAACGGCATAGAGATCCCGATCATCGGCAATCCAGGCATCACTGGTCTCGAATTGTGCCCATCCCAACGCATCGAAATCAGGCATATTGTAAACGAAGCCCTAGCTCGTATATTGCACCTTGGCGGTGAAAAGAAGGACTAACTATATGTTTGGAGTCACAAGTTGATCAATGTCTGGCATAACGCTTGATGCCCAGTAGGTGCCGATTCCGGCACTGGGTCGGTCGCGAACGCCTGCACTTGCGCATCAATCAGCAGAAAAAACGGGGTCGGAGCGATACACCCTGCCCCCCTTTTTCATCGCTCCAGCGCCGCGCTCGTCCCCGCACAGCAGGGGGCTGTCCCCGCCTTGTCCCCGCACAGCAGGGGAACAGCAGGGAAACGACGCGCAGCAGCGCGAGTCCCGTCGCCATCATTTGGGGTCGTTGGTGCAATATACGGGCTAGTGGTGATCAAGACAGTTGTTTTATCAGTTTTGCCAGGGCTTGACCGCGGTGACTCGCGCAATTTTTTGTATCGGCATCAAGCTCAGCTACCGTACACCCGTATGCGGCAACGTAAAACACTGGATCATAACCGAAACCATTTTCGCCTCGAGGCTGATCGACGATCAGGCCTTCCCAGGTTCCTTGGCAAACCAGTGGTGTTGGGTCTAACGGGTGACGCATGTACACCACAATACACTGGAATCGCGCGGTACGCCGCTGTTCTTCTACGTCCGCCAACTCGAGTAAGAGTTTTTGTGTATTGTCTTGATCCGTCGCGCGCGGACCAGCATAGCGTGCTGAATAGATCCCGGGAGCACCCTTTAACATGTCAACCTCAAGGCCCGAATCGTCGGCGATAGCCGGTAACCCAGTGTATTTTGCGGCGTTTCGCGCCTTCAAGATGGCATTCTCAATGAACGTAAAACCGCTCTCGGCTATGGTTGGTACATTAAAGTCTCGCTGTAAACGAACCACGAGATTCAGTGGCGAAAGCAGTGCCTGGAGTTCGCGTAATTTACCCGTGTTACCGGAGGCCAACACGAGTTGGGTTCCTCGCATCGGGTCACTGGCTCGTATATTGCGTCAAGGATCCCGGATGATGGCGAAGGGATCGAGCGGCTGGATGCCGTGCTGGAGCGTAATCCATAGCCGTAGCTATGGGTTGAGTGAAGTGCAAGTCGAGGTGTTCGAGACCGAGCCAACACCGGGATAGTCCCGCCCTTATTCTTGCCGACAAACCTGGAGTGTCGAATGTAGCCATTCTCGAGCCGAAACGTTGTGGGTGAGTGAAGTTCTGTGCCATAGAATTAAAGGGGGCGCCTTGGTGCAATATACGGGCTATACCGCCAGCGACTGGCGTTGATGTTCTATCAGCTGACGAATAGCTCGCTCAGCGTATTCCGACATCTCCACGAGTTGGTGCAGGCTGAACGCAACTCCCTCGGCCGTTCCTTGAACTTCAATGAAGTCCCCACTCTCGTTCATTACGAAGTTCATATCAGTCTGCGCGGTACTGTCTTCGGCATAATCCAGGTCTAGCACGACCTGGTTGTTATAGACGCCGGTGGAGACTGACGCGACCTGCCCGATAATGGGGTCTTCTGTAATGCGCTGAATCTCGAGCAAATAGGAAACAGCGTCGACGAGCGCTACGTAGGCACCGGTGATCGCCGCGGTACGTGTTCCGCCATCTGCTTGCAGCACGTCGCAATCAACAGTGATGGTGCGCTCTCCAAGTTTGCGCAAATCCATGATTGCCCGTAACGAGCGCCCGATTAGGCGCTGTATCTCCAGGGTTCGACCTGATTGTTTACCGCGTACCGCCTCACGTATAGTCCGTGTACCGGTCGCCCTGGGGAGCATGCCATACTCCGCAGTGACCCAGCCTTGTGCCTCACCACGTAGGAAGCCAGGAACCTTATCCTCGATGCTCGCGCTGCAGAGCACCGTGGTATCACCGAAGCTGATCAGCACCGAACCCTCCGCATACTTGGTGTAATTGCGGGTAATAGAAATTGGTCTCAATTCATCGGGTGCGCGCCCACTTGGACGGGACATTTCGGACTCCTTAGGTGTCAAACGGCTATTGTGGTCTTAATCGAAGGACGAAGCTGCCTAGTAGTATAGAGTAGCGCGTACTTGAGAAGCCATATCTCGTCGCGTTGGAAGTCCCTTTGTTTGTATTACTCAAAAGATGTCATCGATCTTGTCCACGAAGGATTCTATGTCCGCGATCTTGTTCTCCAAACTGTCAGTAGCGACGCCAGTGACTTTCGTCTTTGTGCCTTGACCGGCCTTGTTGGAGCGTTGGACATTCCAGAGATTATCTTGGTCGATGTGAGGTATCGACATTTTATACAGCGATTCTGCGGTACTCACCGTGTCTTCCCATCGAAATAAAATTACGCTCATATTGTCGCAGTCTTCCGGCCGCGATTGCTGAGCTTGTGTCAGCAATCGCTCAACGCTGTCTTCGATTTGCGGTGCCGTGATATGCGCCTCGATATCCTCGTTAGTCAGTTCTCGCCACACGCCATCGGAGCACAACATTAGAATGTCTCCAGTTTGCAAACGTGTTTCCGCGCCGAGGGACAGCCGCGGGGAGCGGATACCTCCGACACATCGGGTCAGCTGGCTAAATTCATCACTGGATTGGTCTTCACTCATCATCCCCTGCTTGACCAGCTCTTCGCTGATTGAATGGTCCCTGGTACGGATATGCATATGCCTGTCTCGACACAGATAGAGACGGCTGTCTCCCACATGAGCCCAGTAAGCCAAACCGTTTTGGACCAAACAGACAACACAAGTGGTTCGCGGGGTGATGGCGTCCAGACCCTTCTGCTCTGAACGTCGCCTTATCAGGGCATGGGCATGGACGGTAGTGAGTACCAGATAGGCTGCCGGATCAGATATCTCGCGATGCCTAATTTTTTCGAAAGAGTGGATAAATGTGTTGACCAAGGTCTCTGCAGCGAGCTCGCCTCCCTCATATCCACCTAGGCCATCGGCGAGTACCATCAAAACAGCGTTGTCACGTTCCGCATAACCAACACGATCCTGGTTAGTAGACCTTGATCCGATTAGACTGTGATGCGCAACAGAAAACTGCATCGGTTATGACCACCAATCCATAAAACCGCCTTTAGACTTTCGTTTAGTTGTACTAGTCAACAACTGAAGTAACGCATCTGCATCCTGAGGGCGTCTGTGTTGCTCCAATTCTACTGCCCAGTCTATGGCCTCCAGAATCTCATGGCTGTACTTGCGACCGTGAGTTTTGGATACC
>CALZGZ010000152.1 GCA_945787105.1 uncultured Gammaproteobacteria bacterium | reverse complement strand
GGTTCCGGTCAACGCGGCACCATGGAAGTGGTCATGGGGGCGCTGGGCTGGAAGATGGGCGACTTCAAGCTGGCCTCGGAACTGAAATCTGCGGAGCAGTCCAGGGCGCTGTGTGACAACAAGATCGACGCGATGGTATTCACCGTCGGCCATCCCAGTGGCTCCATCAAGGAAGGTACAACGTCTTGCGATGCGGTCATCGTTGAGGTATCGGGAAGCGCCATCGACAAATTGGTGAACGAGAATTCCTACTACCGGCACGCCACCATTCCCGGCGGCATGTACCGCGGCAGCGATAGCGACGTAAAGACCTTCGGCGTCGGCGCCACCTTCGTGTCATCCACCAACGTGACCAGCGACGTCATCTACCAGGTGGTCAAGGCGGTATTCGAGAACTTCGACCAGTTCAAGAAACTGCATCCGGCGTTTGGCGTGCTTGACAAGAAGGCGATGGTGAAAGACGGGCTGTCCGCGCCGCTGCACGACGGCGCTGTGAAGTATTACAAGGAAGCCGGTCTGCTCTAAATAGGCAATCATGACCCGGGGGAACACCAGGTCGTTCCCCCGGTCCATTGTCAGCATTTCGCAGTTGCTCCCGGCATGGGGGGGAGCACGTTGCGCCAGTCGCGCCGCGAAAGGGGAGCCAATGAGACACACCCACACACCATGGACACCGGCGCTGCTGGCCCGCATATTGCGCCAAGGATCCCGGATGATGGCGACGGAATCGGGCGGCTGGACGCCGCGCTGGAGCGAAACGCATAGCCGTAGCTATGGGTTGAGTGAAGCGCAAGTCCAGACGTTTGCGACCAAGCCAGCACCGGGACAGGCGCAACCCTAGGGACAATACGTGGCATCGAACATTCATCAGTGTCGTTATCTCAAACAAACTGTTAGCGCCTCGTTTCGCCGCCTTGGTGCAATATGCGGGCTACCACTCCTGCTGCTCGCTTCGTTCACCGCTGCGGCGGAGCAACAGATCATCATCGGCACCGGGAGCACGGCCGGCGTCTATTATCATGCCGGACGCGCCATCTGCCGCCTGGTCAACACCAAGGTCGAAGGCATCTCGTGCACGGCGGTCGCCACGCCGGGCTCGCTGCACAATCTCAGTAACGTGCGTAACGGCGCCCTCGATATCGGCATCGTGCAGTCAGACTGGCAGTATCACGCGGTCAAAGGCACCGGCCCGGTGCAATTCATGGATGGATCGTTCGACAATCTGCGTGCGCTGTTTTCCCTGCACGGCGAACCGTTTACCGTGGTGGTCGGACGCGACTCGGGCATCCGTCGCCTGGAAGATCTCAAGGGCCACCGGGTCAACATCGGCAACCCCGGCTCCGGCCAACGGGCGACCATGGAAGTGGTGATGAAGGCCCTGGGCTGGACCAAGAAAGATTTTCTATTGGCGACCGAGCTCACCGCCGCGGAACAATCCCTGGCTCTGTGTCTTGATCGGATCGAGGCCATGATCTATACCGTTGGTCATCCCAATGCCTCGGTCGCCAAGGCCGCCGGCCTGTGCGACGCCACCATCGCCACCGTCAACGGTCCGGTGATCGACAAATTGGTCGCCGACAATCCCTATTACGCCTACACCACTATTCCCGGCGGCATGTATCCCGGCATATCCGCGCCGGTACGCACATTCGGAGTAAAGACCACGGTGGTGAGTTCGTCGGACATTCCGGCGGAGACGATTTACAAGGTGGTCGAGGCGGTGTTCGCAAACCTGGATGCATTCCGTAAATTGCATCCCGCGTTCGGCATACTGGCGCCGGAGTCGATGATGCGCGATGGACTAACCGCGCCCCTGCACGAAGGCGCACATAATTATTTCCGAGAAAAATGGAGTTTGAACTGAAAGGACAATGGGGTCAGAGCCCATTTCCAAATACGAGGAACAATAGGTAATGAGCGAACCACAAAAGATGAACCAGGGCGCCAACGACACCGACGTTCAGGAGATGATCGCCGAGGCGGATACCGGCGCACGCACACCGGCCGGCATCCCCGGCAAACTTCTGATCATCATTCCCTTGGTGTGGTCGTTGTTCCAGTTGTGGTACGCGTCACCACTGCCCTTCATGTTCGGCATCGGCGTACTCAACGATACCGAGGCACGGGCGATCCATCTGGCATTCGCGATCTTCCTCGCCTACACCGCCTATCCGACATTCAGGTCATCGCCACGCCATTACATCCCCATCCAAGACTGGGTGATGGCGCTGGTCGGCGCTTTCTGCGCGGCCTACATCTTCATCTTCTATGTGCAACTGTCCGACCGTCCGGGGAGTCCGATCGCCGTGGATCTGGTGGTTGCGGTGACCGGATTGATCCTGCTGCTCGAGGCCACCCGCCGCGCATTGGGGCCACCGTTGATGGTAGTCGCCAGTGTGTTTATCCTTTACACCTTTGCCGGGCCTTATATGCCGGACGTGATCGCGCACAAAGGCGCGAGCCTCAACAAGGGCATGTCCCATTATTGGCTGTCCACCGAGGGCGTGTTCGGGGTTGCGCTGGGGGTGTCCACCTCGATGGTGTTCATGTTCGTGCTGTTCGGCTCGCTGCTGGAGAAGGCCGGCGCCGGCAATTATTTTATTCGCGTCGCGTTCGCGGCACTGGGGCACATGCGCGGCGGCCCGGCCAAGGCCGCGGTGGTGTCCTCGGGCCTCACCGGACTGGTGTCCGGCTCCTCCATCGCCAACGTGGTCACCACCGGCACCTTCACCATCCCACTGATGAAGCGGGTCGGGTTCCCGGCGGAAAAGGCCGGCGCGGTGGAGGTCGCCTCGTCCACCAACGGCCAGCTCACCCCGCCGATCATGGGGGCGGCGGCGTTTTTGATGGTGGAATACGTCGGTATCTCCTATGTCGAGGTGATCAAGCACGCGTTCTTGCCGGCGATCATCTCCTATATCGCGTTGGTCTACATCGTCCATCTCGAGGCGTGCAAATTGGACCTCAAGGGCCTGCCCCGGCGCACGCAGCGCACCTTGGCGCAGTCGTTGTTGTCGTTTCTGATGACGGTGACCTCGTTGATCGTGCTGTCCGGCGTGGTCTATTACGGCCTCGGCTGGATCAAGGGGGTGGCCGGCGATGCCACGCCGTGGATCGCCTCGGCGCTGTTGGTGGTCGCCTATCTGGGTCTGCTCAAGTACTCGTGCACGGTGCCGGAGCTCGACACCAGTCATGAGATAGACGAGTTGCCGGAATTGGCACCCACCGCCAAGTCGGGATTCTACTTCCTGTTGCCGATCGTGGTGTTGATCTGGTGTCTCACCATCGAGCGGCTGTCGCCGGGCCTGTCGGCTTTCTGGGCAACGGTGTTCATGCTGTTCATCGTCATTACCCAGCGGCCGCTGAAAGGATTGTTCCGGCGCGTGCGCGGCGATCAGTTTTCCCTGGGTCACGGATTTCAAGACCTGTTAGCCGGCTTGGTGGCCGGGGC
>CALZGZ010000151.1 GCA_945787105.1 uncultured Gammaproteobacteria bacterium | reverse complement strand
TATTTTTGCAAACACCCACCTCGTCAATATACCGATGACGAGGCATACCGTATGCTCGAAGCATTCATTGACGGGACTTGGGGAGATAAGCTGAGTGAAATGCCTGATCATCGCCGCCGGTCAGGGGAGTCGATTGCGGCAGAGGGCAGAAAGTAAGCCTCTGGTTCCGATACACGGAATCCCTCTTATCCAGCGCGTTATTCGCGCCGCAGTAGCAGGTGGTGTCGACGAGTTCTATGTGGTGAGCGGGTATCAAGGCCCGCGCCTGCGTGAACATCTGGATCACTTTGCGGGTAGTGAAGGGATCGTTGTCAACCATCTCGTTAACCGACATTGGCAACAGCCCAACGGGGTGTCGGTGTTACAAGCACGGAGTTATCTGAGTGATCCGTTCCTGCTGTTAATGTCGGATCATTTGTTTGATCCGTCTATAGTGCGCGAACTTCTCGATCAACCCATGGTTGCCGACGGGTTGATCCTCGCTGTCGACAAAAGACTGAATAATCCGTTAGTGGATTTGGACGATGTCACGCGTGTTTACTGTAACGGTGACAAAATTCAAGATATTGGGAAGGGCTTGTCAAATTTCAATGCGTTTGACACTGGCATTTTTTATTCTACGCCGGCCCTTTTTGTGGCCCTGGAGGCCAGTATTGAAAATAACGGCAATGCCAGCCTTTCCGGCGGTGTTGCTCACCTGGCCAGTCTTGGAAAGGCGGAGATATTCGATATTGGAGATCGCTTCTGGTTGGACATCGATGACTCGCGTTCCTATGTTAAGGCAGAGGTTGCTCTGATTGAGGGTGCCAATCAGGAGGGGCTAGAGTACTCGAGCCGATCCGCTACCGTTTAGATTCTACCCGCGTCTTGGCGGTGATTGATGACGCGCAAGCCCCCAAAAGTAATGCCTCCTGTCGCGGCAACAGAACCACGTTCATTGGCGATACACGGCGAGACGTACATCGATAGTTACGCATATCTTCGTGACCGCACGAATTCTCGGGTAAACAAGTATATCGCCGCGGAAAACGCTTATACCGCCGCTATCACCA
Organism: uncultured Gammaproteobacteria bacterium; assembly: GCA_945787105.1. Taxonomy (GTDB): domain Bacteria; phylum Pseudomonadota; class Gammaproteobacteria; order Arenicellales; family JAANXG01; genus CALZGZ01. The sequence goes on along the minus strand of CALZGZ010000151.1, from coordinate 10,230 downwards.
CCAAGTGGCGTCGGCTGCAGAATACATTGTTCGCCGAGTTAACCTGCCGGATGGTGGAAGACGACAATACCGTTCCCGAACATATCAACGAGTACTGGTACTACGCTCGGGTTGAGGCCGGAAAAGAGTACCCGCTGCATTGTCGCCGCGTGGACTTAAGTGCTCCGGAGCAAGTGTATCTTGATGAGAATAAATTGGCGGATGGCAGGGACTATTTTGACCTTGCCACCTTGAGCATTTGTCCTCGCCACAAACTGGTGGCTTTCGTTGTCGACACGCAGGGTGATGAACGCTACCGGTTACGAATCAAGGAAATCAACAACAAAGGACTGCTAGATGATGAGATCCAACATGTTGGCCAGGATCTTGTGTGGTTGGAGGACGCCAACACGTTGCTATACACAAAAACTGACGCCAACAGCCGCCCGTATGCCGTTTATGCGCATATCATTGGTACTCCGGTGTCCAGCGATATATTGTTATGCGAAGAACCAGACCAAGCGTTTTTCGTAAGTATCTGGAAGTCCCGTTCAAAGGATTACGTATTCATAGAAACCCAAAGTAATACCACATCCGAGGTACGGTACATGGAAGCCAGAGAATCTAATATGGCGCCAATATTAATTAGGGCACGGTCAACGGATGTGGAGTATTCCCTGGATCATCATGGTGATCGCTTCTATGTGTTGACAAATCTTGATGCGGTCAACTTCAAAATAATGGAGGCGTTTGTCGGTGCACCCAAGGTCTGGCGCGAGTGGATACCGGCGCAGGCGGATTCGACTATTGAATTCTTAGAGGTGTTTGCTGATCATCTGGTCGTCGGCGAACGACGAAAGGGCCTCGAGCGTCTGCGGGTCATCGATATGAAAACCGGGGAAGACCACATCATCGTATTTCCGGATGCCCTATTTTATGTGGATGTCGAAGACCTGGATGACTACCATTGTGCATTCCTACGTATGAATTATAGTTCCCTTGTCACACCGGAATGCGTCATTGACTATGACGTATCAAGCCGTCAACGCCGCTTGCGAAAACAACACAAGGTCCCTGGCTACGACGAGTCAAACTATCAGCTCGGTCGGCTGTATGCGATCAATGATCACGGAATCAGGATCCCCATCTCGATACTGCATCGAAAAGCACTGCGCCTCGACGGAAGTCACCCGCTATTACTCGTCGGCTACGGTGCATACGAGGAGAGCCTCGATGTCGAATTCAACAGCGACTATGTGAGTCTCCTGGATCGCGGCGTAGTCATAGCCTTGGCCCACGTTCGTGGTGGTGGAGAGCTGGGACATGATTGGTATGAGCAAGGTCGGCTGGGTAACAAGGAACACAGTTTTTCCGACTTTCTGGAATGCGCCGAGTACTTGATCTCAAAGGGCTATACCGCAGCGGGAAAAATCGCCGCCTGGGGTGCCAGCGCCGGCGGCCTGTTGGTTGCCGTGGCGGCACAGCGCCGGGCGGAATTGTTTGCCGCGGTAGTGGCGGAGGTGCCGTTTGTCGACATCGTCAATACGTTGCTGGACCCGAGTCTACCCCTGACGGTACACGACTATGAAGAATTCGGTAATCCTGCGAACGAACACGAATACCGGTATCTGCGAAGCTATTCTCCGTACGACAATGTGAGTGCGCAAGAGTATCCACCCATGTTGATCACTGCCGGGATGTATGATCAGCGGGTGGGTTATTGGGAGCCGTTGAAGTGGGTCGCCAAACTTCGCAGCGTCAAAACCGATAACAATCTATTGCTGCTGCAAGTCGATACCACGGGACATTACGGTGAAACCGGCCGCTATCAGGACTTAAAACGCACCGCCTTCCTCTATTCGTTTTTGCTCAATATGTGGGGTCTGAGTGATGATGACCACGGGTTCGACGCGGTTAATCGATAAGATTCCCTGAATGATCCTTTTGGTTACAGATTTTGGAATACATGATCCATATGTCGGGCAGATTCATACCGTGCTGGCAAAACAGGCGCCCGGTATACGGGTTATTGATCTGTGTCACCATGTTCCGGATTTTGATATCAAGGCCGGCGCCTACTTGCTTGCGGCGTTGGTGCAAGAAATGCCGCATAGCGCGGTCTGTCTCGGTGTCGTCGATCCCGGTGTCGGCAGTCGGCGAGATGCGATTATGGTGCGCGCCGATGGCAGGTGGTTTGTCGGACCTGACAATGGGTTGTTTGCCATCGTCATGCGGCGTGCGCGGGATGTCACCAGTTATCGCATAGACTGGCGGCCGGCAGCACTTTCCAACTCCTTCCACGGCCGTGATCTGTTCGCGCCGGTCGTGGCAATGCTTGCGCAAGGTAAGCCGCCCGAGTCCGCGTCCGATCATACGCCGATGGATACTAAACACTGGCCGGACGATTGGGATGCTGTTATCTATGTTGATCACTACGGCAATGCGATCACTGGATTAAGGGCGTCGAACATCGATAGCGAAACGGTGCTCGAGTTGGGTAATACGCCTATTCACTATGCGCGCACCTTCAGCGAAGCGGCGCCCGGCCAACCGTTCTGGTATGCCAATTCATTCGGATTGTTGGAAATTGCCGTGAATCAGGATAGCGCCGCGCGACAGCTAGGCATAGATCACGGTGACACGGTGCGCATGGTTTCCCCTGGCGGGGGATCGCGGCCAAAGGCCTAACCCGGCACCCCTGCTAGGATCCGGGATTGGTTCGTTTTTTGTTTTTTGGCATGTAAAGATCGGTGATCGTCCCTGCGAATGCCTCGGCCGAAAACGCCACAGTTTCCGATAGGGTTGGATGTGGGTGGATTGTCAACCCGATATCTTCCGCGTCGCATCCCATTTCGATCGCCAGCCCTGCCTCCGCGATCAGATCTCCAGCATGGGGTCCGACGATGCCGGCACCGATAATTCGCCCGGTGTCTTCGTCAAACAACAGCTTGGTGGTCCCTTCCTCCCGGCCAAGTCCAAGGGCACGACCGCTGGCTGCCCAGGGAAAGGTGCCCTTGCCGTATTTCACTCCTTGTTGCTTCGCCTCGGTTTCGGTGATGCCGACCCAGGCTACCTCTGGGTCCGTATAGGCGACACTGGGAATCGCGGCAGCGTCAAATCCGCTCTTCAATCCTGCGCACACCTCCGCTGCGACTTTGCCTTCGTGCGTGGCCTTGTGCGCCAACATCGGTTGCCCCACGATGTCGCCGATGGCAAAAATGTGCGCGACGTTGGTGCGTTGTTGTTTGTCCACCGGAACGAAACCACGCTCATCCACCTGGACGCCCGCGTTTTCCGCACCGATTTCATGTCCATTGGGTTGTCGGCCGACTGCCACCAGCACGTAATCAAAAACGTCGCTTTCGGGCGCCGCATCGCTCTCAAACCAGACCTTGACCTCGTGCTCGGCGGGCTCGAGACGCGTGACCTTGGTGTTCACGAAAATGTTTTCGTACATCTTGTTGATGCGACGCTGCAAAGGATTAACCAGGTCACTATCGACGCCGGGCAGCAGCGTCGGGGTGAGTTCGACCACGGTGACCTTGGAGCCCAGTTCGTGATAGACATTGGCCATCTCCAAACCGATGATGCCGCCGCCTATCACCAGCAAACGCTCGGGAATTGTCTTGAGTTCCAATGCACCGGTTGAGTCGATGACACGGGGATGGTCGTTGGGAAATCCGGGGAGCATGATTGATTGGGACCCGGCCGCGATGATGGCATAGTCGAAGGACACACTAGTGACGCCGTTATCGCCCACCACGACCAGATTATTTGGACCGACAAATTCTCCACTGCCTTGCACGACCTCGACCTTACGCTGCTTGGCAAGACCGGCGAGCCCCTTGTTCAAACGACCGACGATCGAATTCTTCCAGCCCCGCAGTCGATCCAGATCGACCTGCGGATCGCCAAATTCAATACCATGGATGGCCATATCACGCGCTTCCGCAACTACCTTGGCGGCATGCAGCAGAGCCTTGGAGGGAATGCAACCGACGTTCAGGCACACGCCGCCCAACTCTGGATAACGTTCAACGAGAATGGTTTTCTTGCCCAGATCGGCGGCGCGAAACGCTGCAGTATAACCGCCGGGACCGGCGCCGAGCACCAACACCTCGGCATGCCGATCCGCCTTCATCTCTGCGGATAGCGACGCCTCGGTCTCCGGTTCCGGGGGCACCGTGGTATCGGATGGTGGGGTCGCCTCGCTACTCTCGGCGTCAACGCGCAGCGTCATAATCAACGATCCTTCCGACACCTTATCGCCGGCCTTGACCACAACACCCTCGACGATGCCGGCCATGGGTGAGGGGACATCCATGGTTGCTTTGTCGCTCTCCAGCGTAATCAGTGGATCCTCTGGCTGAATATTCTGGCCGGGGGCGACCAAGACCTCGATGACATCGACATTTTTGAAGTCACCGATATCGGGCACCTTGATATCGATTTTATTAGCCAAATTTACTCTCTTCGTTTATTGGGTTGCGATTGTCCTCACAGTTCGACACGGCGTTTTGGGAATACCAAATACGTTTACAGCAATAAGCGGCGCGCGTCTTCGAGCACCCGCGTCAGGAAGGCGGTGAACCGGGCCGCCTCGGCGCCGTCCACCACTCGGTGGTCGTAGGAGAGCGACAGTGGAAGCATCAGACGTGGAATGAAATCGTCATTCTTATAGACGGGTTTAATTTGCGCGCGCGACACCCCTAGAATCGCTACCTCAGGCGCGTTAACAATAGGGGTAAATGCGGTGCCCCCGATACCGCCGAGGCTGGATATGGTGAATGTTCCACCCTGTAGATCATTCGGGGTTAGTTTCTTGTTCCGGGCCCGTTCGCTGACCTCTCCCAACTCTTTAGCCAGGTCGAGCACGCCTTTCTGGTCGACATCGCGAATTACGGGTACTACCAGACCCTCCTCGGTATCGACGGCGATTCCTAGGTGATAGTACCGCTTGAGGATGAGGTTCTCTCCTCCAATTTGCAAAGACGCATTGAAGCTTGGATGTTGTTTCAATGCGCTGACACATGCCTTCATGATAAATGCGAGCATGGTCAGGCGTACCCCCCGTTGTATGGCCTCTTCCTTTGCTTGCTTGCGGAAGTTCTCCAGCTCAGTAATGTCTGCTTCGTCGTGATGCGTCACATGGGGTACGTGCAGCCAGGAACGATGCAGGCTGGTGGCGGTCAATTTCTTGATGCGGCCTAAGGGCTGCACCGTTATCTCGCCGAACTTGGCGAAATCGATCTCCGGCATTTCCGGCAGGGCAAGACCCGGCGTTGCCGCAGCCGTTTGGGAAGACGGTTGCGCCAGCGCTTGTTTGACAAACGCCTGTACATCCTGTTTGACGATCCGTCCTTTACGGCCGGTAGCCGACACACGCTGAAGATCAACCCCCAGCTCGCGCGCAAATCGCCGCACGCTGGGGCTGGCGTGGGGCTTCGTCGCGCTCGTTGTTGCCACCGGCTCGGGGAGGGTCGGAGGCGGCACGGGTCGATCGGGCCGGCCTTCCTCGCGTGCCGCCGGCATCGCGGGTGCGGACGGGGCCGGTGGCACCTGGACCGGGGCGTCGGCGACCGCGGCGACCGCCTCGCTGGGTTGCACAACCAATATCGGACTGCCCGCGGAGACCTTGTCGCCCCTGTTGGCCCGCAACGCCACCACGGTCCCGGCGACCGGTGCTGGGACGTCCATGGTCGCCTTGTCGCTCTCCAGCGTAATCAAGGGGTCTTCGGCTTGGATCCGATCACCTGGGGCGACCATGACCTCGATAATCTCGACATCCTGGAACTCACCAATATCCGGGACCTTGACTTCGATCACCTCGCCGGCGGTTTCCGGGGATAGGGACGAGGAAGGAGTGGCTACCGATACCGGGGCCGAGGTCGGTTGGGTCGTGCCATCGGGCGCCGGGGCGAGATCCACCGCGGTATTGGCAGTAATTGCCGATGCGACATGGTTTAAATCCAGCTGCTGTTGTTGTGTGCCATGGTCTGTAGGTTGCGGTGCCGGAGTGGGCGATTTTTCTGCCGCCGTGCTCTCGACCTCCAACACCAGAAGTAGGTCGCCTTGCGAGACTTTATCGCCCACCGCGACCATGAGATCGTTGACCTTACCGGCCATGGGACTCGGCACGTCCAAGGTCGCTTTGTCACTCTCCAGGGTTACGAGGGGTTCCTCGCCCTGAATTTCCTGTCCTTCGCGCACCAGAACTTCGATGACCGGTACGTCCTTGAAGTCACCCAGGTCTGGAACGTATATTTCTTCTAGCTTGACCACGCGCTGCCTCCCTTACTCAAGCGGTGGCCGGATACGGCTTTTCTGGATCTATTCCGAGGCGCTGAATCGCTTCGTTGGCTTGGCTCACGTCGATATCCCCCTGCTCGGCCAAGGCATTGAGTGCCGCCACGGTCACAAAATTGCGATCGACTTCGAAATGATGACGCAAGTTCTTGCGGGTGTCGCTGCGCCCATAGCCATTGGTTCCCAATACCACATAAGGCTTGTGTATGAATGGCCGGATCTGATCCGCGAACAATCTGATATAGTCGGTCGCAGCAATCACTGGACCGGGAAAACTATCCAAGCATTGCTCGACATAACTCACCCGACGCGGTTGCTCCGGATGCAGCAGATTCCAACGCTCTCTCTCCAAGCCGTCGCGTCTAAGTTCATTGAAGCTGGTGACACTCCACACTTCTGCCGCCACATTGAAATTTTCCTCCAGCATTACTGCGGCGGCCTCCACCTCGCGCAGAATCGCACCACTACCCAATAATTGGACTGACGGTTTTCTTTTACCAATCTTCAAGGTCGATGCTCGCAAGCGATACATGCCTTTGATAATGCCTTCCTCCGTACCCGTGGGAAGTGCGGGGTGGGCGTAGTTCTCGTTCATGACGGTAATGTAGTAATACACGTTTTCCTGATCCACGAACATGCGCCGAAGTCCATGATGAATAATCACCGCTAGCTCGTACGCATAGGTCGGGTCGTAGGCGATACAGTTTGGAATTAGCATGGCCTGTATCTGGCTGTGGCCATCTTGATGCTGCAGTCCCTCACCCGCCAAGGTCGTGCGCCCCGCGGTCCCGCCGATCAGAAAACCCCGCGATCGCGAGTCACCAGCGGCCCACGCGAGATCCCCGACCCTTTGAAAACCGAACATCGAATAAAAGATATAAAACGGGATCATATTGATACCGTGATTGGAATATGCGGTTCCCGCCGCGAGCCAGGATGACATACCGCCGGCCTCGCAAATCCCTTCCTGTAGCACCTGTCCCTGCTTGTCCTCGCGGTAATACATCAATTGATCGGCATCTTCCGGTTTGTATAACTGACCCACGGAAGAGTAGATGCCTAGTTGACGAAACAGGCCCTCCATGCCGAAGGTGCGCGATTCGTCTGGCACGATGGGGACCACATACTTGCCCATCTGCTTATCGCGGGTTAGCGCAGTGAGGATGCGTACGAACGCCATGGTAGTGGATATCTCCCGCTCTCCGGTTGCTTCAAGTTGCGTCTTGAAGGCCTCCAGCGGCGGGATCGGCAGCGGCTCAGCGTCCGCGGTGCGGTTGGGCAAGAAGCCGCCCAATGCCTTTCGCCGTTCGTGCAGATACTGGATTTCGGGGCTATCGTCAGGTGGCCGGTAGAATGGGATCTCGCTCAACTGGCCATCAGATACCGGAATCTTGAATCGATCACGAAATTGACGTATCGAGTCCTCGTCCATCTTCTTTTGCTGGTGGGTAATGTTCTGGCCTTCTCCGGATTCCCCCATGCCATAACCCTTTACCGTTTTAGCAAGGATCACCGTGGGCTGGCCGGTGTGTTGGGTTGCGGCGGCATAGGCGGCGTAAATCTTGTGGGGATCATGACCGCCGCGATTGAGCCGCCAGATATCCTCGTCGGTCATATTGGCGACCATCGCTTTGAGCTCCGGATATTTTCCAAAAAAATGTTCGCGTGTATAAGCGCCACCCTTGGCCTTGAAGGCCTGATACTCGCCATCGACCGCCTCTTCCATGCGCTGTCGCAACAACCCCTTGGTGTCGCGTATCAGCAACGGATCCCAGTACGAGCCCCAGATAACCTTGATGACGTTCCATCCTGCTCCGCGGAACGCGGATTCCAGCTCCTGTATGATTTTTCCATTTCCGCGGACCGGTCCGTCCAGGCGTTGTAGATTGCAATTCACTACGAATATGAGGTTGTCCAGTTTTTCGCGGCCCGCAAGGGAGATCGCACCCGTTGATTCCGGTTCATCCATTTCGCCGTCGCCGCAGAAACACCATACCTTACGCTGTTCCGTGTCGACCAAACCTCGACCGTGGAGATAACGCATGAAGCGGGCCTGATATATAGCCATGATCGGCCCCAAGCCCATGGACACGGTCGGGAACTGCCAGAAATTCGGCATTAGCCACGGATGGGGATATGAAGACAGCCCCTTGGATGTGGTTTCCTGACGGAAGCCGTCCAATTCCTCTTCAGTCAATCGGCCTTCTAGATACGCGCGCGCATAGATTCCCGGTGCCGAATGACCCTGGATGTATATCAAGTCCCCACCGTGGTTGTCACTACGGGCATGCCAAAAATGGTTAAACCCAACGTCGTACAGGGTCGCAGACGACGCGAAGCTGGCGATGTGACCGCCGAGTTCAGTACTCTTGCGGTTGGCGCGCAACACAATCGCCATCGCATTCCAGCGTATCAGTGAGCGCAGGCGCCATTCAATGGCGGAATCGCCGGGGCTCCGTTGCTCTTGGGCGGCAGGGATTGAGTTGACGTAGGCGGTATTGAGACTGTACGGCAGATAGGCCCCGGATCGGCGCGCCTTATCGATGAGCTTGTCCAGCAAGTAGTGCGCGCGCTCAGGTCCCTCATGTTCGATAACTGCTTCGAGGGCGTCGAGCCACTCCCGTGTTTCGAGAGCGTCAATATCTTCGAACTTCTCGGCCGGTTGCATGTTTCGCCTCCTTGGTTGCCTCCACCTCGGCCTTGGGATCGCCGATGGCTATAAGTGGGTTCGTTATGTAGTTACAACTGTGTGTATCGTATCGATTATAACCGGTGTCGACCGGCATGTTTTACACGGCTCGCCGCTGTTTTCCATTCGCCTGTGCATCTCCCAGTGGTCGTTACATGAGGCAGCGGTGTTGAAATCATACGGGACGTCAATCGCTAACGCCGTTGTGTGATCATGTCATTAAATTTCCCATCGGCCTGGAGATCGGCGTGGTAGGACGACCTGACCATCGGTCCGGATGCCACATGGGAGAAACCTAGGTTGTAACCGAAATCCCGTAACATGTCGAATTCGGCAGGAGGCACGAAGCGCGTAACCGGAAGATGATGCAGGCTGGGTTGAAGATATTGGCCCAAAGTGATCATTTCGCAGTGGTGTTCGCGCAGATCGCGTAACACATCCTTCACTTCGTCGAAGTCTTCGCCGAGGCCAAGCATCAACCCGGATTTTGTGAGAATTTCTGGATGACGCGACTTGAATTCTCTGATCAGATCCAAAGACCACTGGTAGTCTGAGCCCGGCCGCGCTTGTTTGTACAAACGTGGCACGGTTTCTAAATTGTGGTTGAACACATCGGGCGGGGCGTGTTCGATGATACGCAACGCGATCTCCATGCGCCCGCGAAAATCAGGTACAAGAATTTCGATCTGTATATCCGGGTTGAGGGTGCGCGTTTCCTGAATACAAGCGACAAAATGCCCCGCACCGCCGTCGCGCAGATCATCGCGGTCTACCGATGTTATGACGACATAACGCAGTCCCATACGTTGGATAGTGCGCGCCAGGTTGTTGGGTTCATCGGTGTCCAAGGGCAAGGGCCGTCCATGCGCCACGTCACAAAATGGACAGCGGCGGGTACAGATATCGCCCATGATCATGAATGTCGCGGTGCCGTGACCAAAACATTCGGGGAGATTGGGGCACGACGCTTCCTCGCAGACGGTGTGCAGATTACTCTCTCGCAACACATTTTTCAGCCGCTTGACCTGGTTACCGGATGGTAATCGAACACGGATCCAGTGCGGTTTTTTCAACGGTGCGGCTGTCGGCTCGACCTTTATCGGGATCCGTGCCATCTTTTCCGCACCGCGCAACTTATCGCCGGTAACCACGGGTTGGGGACGTTTGGAGATCGCTTTCATAACCATGCCCTATATTCAGACCTGCATTATACGGATTTTCTCCCCGTCACATGTCAACGAGCCGTGCTGCTGCGC
>CALZGZ010000150.1 GCA_945787105.1 uncultured Gammaproteobacteria bacterium | reverse complement strand
GCGGAGGGCCGTCTGCAGGCGATTCTTGAGAAAAACGATGGGCACATCGCGGCGATGCTGGCACTGGCGGAACTGGCAACGCGGCAAGGGCGGCCGGACGACGCGCTGTCGTGGGTAAAAAAGGCGTGGGAGAAGAACCCCGGCGCCCTGCAGCCGGGCCTCATGTTGGCGCAGTACCACGCCCAGCGGCGCGAGTATCTCGAGGCCATCGGCATCGGGCGCGAACTGTCGAAAGCACATCCGAAAAATCCTCGCGTGTTGCAGATGCTGGGGGCAACGCGGCTGGCGATGGGGGAGGCCGCGCTGGCGATAAAAAATTTCCAGGAAGCCGCTGAGTTGCAGACTCAATCGCCCCGGGCTTACTGGTTGCTGGCCAACGCCCAGGCAACGGCCAAAGACAACGACGCCGCGATCGCCAGCATCAACCAGGCCTTAGCGCTGAAAGCGGACTATCTGCCGGCCCAAGTGGCGCTGGTGCGGCTCAAGCAACGCACTAAAAAGCCACAGGAGGCGTTGCAGCTTGCCCGGCAGATCCAGGCACAGCATCCCCAGAGCCAGCAGGGCTATCTTCTGGAAGGCGACATTCATATGAGTGAGCGGACGTATGCCGATGCGGCACAAAGCTACGCGGCCGGATACTCCCGGGACAAGTCCGCGGAGCTTAGCGTCAAGCTCTACCAGGCCCGTGCGCAGCTCGGCGACATGCCCTCCGCCCGTGAGCCGTTGGAAGCTTGGGTGGCCGATCATCCACAGGACTTACGTGTACGCCGGGTGTTGGCCCAGGCGTATTTACAGGCGGGTGAATCCAAAGCGGCGATCGAACAATACCAGGCGGTGGTCAAGGCCCAACCCAAGGATGTCGTAACCTTGAACAATCTTGCCTGGTTGCTGCACGACCAAAACGACCCCGGTGCGCTGGCGTACGCGCAACAAGCTCACGACTTGGCGCCGGACAATATGGAGATCGCCGACACGCTCGGTTGGTTGTCACTCGACCAAGGGGATCCGGGGCGGGGACTGGCGCTGATTCAACAGGCCGCCAGCAAGATGCCGCATCTACCCACCATCCGCTACCATCTGGCGGTCGCCTTGGCCAAGAATAATCGTGAAGACGCCGCTCGCAAGGAGCTCGAGCGATTGCTGCGCGACCACAAGGACTTCCCGGAGGCGGAAGACGCCCGGGTGCTGCTATTGCGGCTGCAAGGGCAACCGGTAGCGGAGGCCATGCAGGCGTCGCCCGCGCCGAAAGCGAAAACCTTGGTAGCCACCCAGGAACCGGTAACGCAAACGCAGAAGGGGACCTTGGAAGCAGAACCAGTAAAAGAACAACGGATCGCGCGGGCCGAAACCAAGCAGCCGATTCGTACCGAGGCGCGGTCGGCCGCAGCCCAATCCGAAGCCGCAACCGAGACGGTCGTAAAAAGGCGGGAAACAGTCCATGCGGGTCAAGGATCGACCGTGGAACAAAAAACTAAGGTGACGAAACGGATGGAGTCGGTGGTAGCGAAGGGATCATCGCTTGCGCAATGGATTCAGGAGTGGGCGAAGGCCTGGTCGGCCCAGGACGTAGAGGGCTATTTTGCGTTTTATTCCGACCAATTCGTACCTACACGCGGACATACTATAGAAACCTGGCGGCAAGACCGTAAGAGCAAGTTAACGACCCCCGCGTCTGTCGATGTGACAATACGAGAGCTTAAAGTGGAGCGGGAAGATACGTTCTATGCGCAGGTTTCTTTTGTACAACTCTACCGGTCCGGCAGTTACCAGGACAAAGTGAACAAGAGGCTGACCCTGATCAGGGAACAGGGTGAATGGAAAATCGTCCGTGAAGTGAGTTGGCCCGCTAACACGTAATACGAGGAGCGGGTTCCGGTGATTCCAGGCGTCGGGCAGGATCACGAGGATCACGAGGATCACGAGGGTCGGACCACGCTAACTGTCTGTATTCGCGTAGCTATTAATCAGATAAATCTCCTCCGGCAAACTTAGAGCCGTCATTTCAGCGCGATAATCGCAGCTTTAAACAACAAGAAGCTCGTGGCGCGGTAGATCACTAAGTTTGTTACTGATCGCTTCCCCGAAATGGTTAAAATAGTTGCAGATATAGCCAGATCGGATCAGTTAGGCCGATGATCATGGGGTGACAGGAGTAGTGAATGCCGGACATACCACCGCAAGTTGAACTGATATCGAGCGATCCGTATCCCGGCCTCAATCCATCACCTGTGAACAATACGACGCCCAGGCGTGGACCACCCCGCGTACGTATCTTCACGATTGTGTTTGCCTTGAGCGGTCTGTTAGGGCTTGCCTATACGTTCATGCGCCCGGCCGTATTTGAAAGCAGCGCGATTTTGGTTATGTCCGCGACGGCGGCGGGCGAGGACCCGACGCAGGTTAATCGAGTTGAGCGCGTCGCACTGCAACGCGAGGTGCTGAACAGTCGTTCTCTGTTGACCCAGGTGTTAGAAAATCTGTCACACGTGACTGGTCCTCGAAACGGCTTGCCGCGGACAGTGGGTGAATTGCATGACATGCTCTCAGTAACGCCGGTCGGCGATGCCGGGATCCTGGAGCTCCGCGCAGAAGGACCGCAACCCGCAGCGCTGCCATTGGTGGTGAACACCTGGGTGGATGCGTATCTGGCTGCCCAAGCTTCCACCAGAAAGACCGCTTCCGAATCGAACGATGCGGCATACCGTCAGCAGGGCGCAGCGCTCGAGCGAAAAGTGGCGGTAAAACGAGAACAGCTGGAGGAGTTTCGTCGGCAGTATGACATTGTTTCCATGGAACGGGATGAGAACCGGGCGGCCGCAAAGCTGCGCGGGCTTACGGAGGCGCTAAATAAGGCTAACGAGCAGGAAGTCACTGCTGAGGCCCGTTTGCAAGCGATGCGGGAAGCCGTTGCCAGCGGTGAAACAGTGGTGCGGATCGATGACGAGCGCACGTTGGCAAATCTCGAACAGCGTGCGGTGGCGCTTCGCGAGCAGATGCAGGACTTCGAACAGCGTTATACACCCGCCTATATGGCACTCGACGCGAACATTAAGGCGGCGAAGCGAAATCTCGAGAGGGTTGAACAAGAGATCGAACTCAAACGCCGACAGGCGCAACAAGCCGCATTGAGCGAGGCTGAACAGGCGCTAGGGAGTGCGCGCGAAGCCGCCGCTAATTTGCGGCGGCAGATGGAGGAATACAAACAAACGGTGTCGGTGTTTACGGCGCGCTTCGCGGAGCACGAAGCGCTACAACAGGACTTACTCGAACTCGAACAGCTCAATCGGGAGGTGCAGCAGCGTGTGGTGCAAACAGAGATCATGGATGAGCACCAGCTCCCTCGACTCGAGGTCTTGGAGCGGGCCTTTGTACCCGAACGTCCAGTGCGCCCGCTGTTTTTGCGTGATGCAGGAATCAGTTTGGGGGCGGCGTTCGTGCTCGGCCTGTTCGCGGTATGGTTCTACGAGTTCGTTGGCCGCCGGGAAGGGCACACAGCGACAACTGAATTGCCTCCGTTTTTCTACCGCGTCATTCAGCGTTCACGGCCCGTTACCGAGCTCCCCGCTGAGCAACCCATGCCCGCTTTGGATTATTTACCGGCACGCGAATTGGCAGAATCCGAGACGGCACTCTTACTAAACACGGAAGATGCCGCCACACGTGTGCTGATCATGACGCTGCTGGGCGGGTTGAGTGTCGAACAGGCGGCGCGGCTGCAATGGGAAGATGTGGACGTGAACGCGGGGCAGCTGCACATCGGTGGACCGGGTGCCCGGACGGTTCCGCTGCCGCTTCGACTTGGTGATAGCTTGGCTGACTTTAAGCCCAGAGAATCTACAGCCGATATGCCGATATGGGTCGATGCGGATGGCAAAGCTTTAAAAGTCGCCGACCTCGACGCCATGATCGAGACCGCCGCCTACGATGCTGGCCTTAACCGCCCTACGGAAGTGACGGGGCAGGCACTGCTCCACACCTATCTTGCATTTCTTGTCCGCCAAGGCGTGAGGTTGACGGATCTCAGCCGCATCGTGGGCCGGCCCATCCCGCCCACCGAACTGGTCACTTATGGCCGTCTGTCACCACCCGGGCCAGGTCTTCCGGTCGAGCAAGTCGAACGAGTTTATCCGCTACTCAGATAGCGCAAGTGATGATTCCTTGCTGTCGTTCCGAGCATAACGAGGATCTCGACATGGTTGGCGCTGGCAGCAACTTTGACACGGTGAGATCCCTCCGCGCTGCGCTTGTCGGGATGACAGCTAAAAAAACCTGTCCTGAGCGCAGTTCCCCTGCTTGTCCCCTGCTTTGCGGGGGCAAGGCGGGGACAAGGCGGGGCAAGGCGGGGCAAGGCGGGGCAAGGCGGGGCAAGGCGGGGCAAGGCGGGGCAAGGCGGGACAAGGCGGGACAAGGCGGAGACAAGCGCAGGAAAGGATCGCAACCTGTTCGATGAGAAAGTGTGCTTTGTCATCCTGAGGCGTTCGCCGAAGGATCCTACCCTCTTGAATGCGTTGCCAACATCAAATACGTTGAGATGCCTCGCTATGCTCGACACGACCAACAGCAGCTCGGATTCCTCGCGCGCTCGAAATAACAGCAAACACTGGCGCCGCATGTCAGTGGGGCAACAATGATACCCGACGTTATTGGCTCGCAAGGTGGATGTCTTTGTAAAGCGGTGTCAAACCAGCCCGTTCAACCAGTCGACTAATCCGGGTGCCATGACACCCGCTGGGATGATCCAGGATAGCGGCGTCGACGCCAACTGCGTAGACTGGCGACATGACCGCTAGGAGACAAAGTCGACCTAAAGAATCATGGCGAGAGTCGCCACAGCTCGAGGTGATTATCGAGGTCCCGCGGGGAAGTTTCGTAAAGCGAGGTTTTACCGAAGAGATAGACTTTATCTCGCCCTTCCCGTGTCCGTTCAACTACGGCGCTGTTAGCAATTACGTAGGCCTAGATAGCGATTTGCTGGATGC
>CALZGZ010000149.1 GCA_945787105.1 uncultured Gammaproteobacteria bacterium | reverse complement strand
TTGAGCAGCATGTGCCGATATTCCCTGCGTTTTTCTTCGGTCGTGGGGATACCGAGCTTCTCGAACCGCTTGTTGCAGGTAGGGTGGCTCTCGTCCATCGCCAATATGCCTTGTCCCGGCGCCACCATGGCGGCAGCGATATCTTTCAGCTGCTGGATATTCATCAGTATCTCCTCACATTAAATTTTAAAAGTTGAAATCTAAATTAAGATTTTGGTTTTTTCCGCCACGCAACGCAATCAGCCGCAACAAATATTCTCACTCTGACCCCAATTCAGCTCACTAAACGCCGCCAGTACGTCGGCCGCCAGTAGTACAGCACGGTGTAGTCCTGCTCGGGATATGAGTCACCATAGGCAATGCCCGACCGTGGCGACTCTGGGTTGTCGCGACCCGGGTCGAGCCGCCGCCACGCCTGCTCCTGCTGTTCGCCAGACAACGGCTGCCGCCCCTGATCGCGATAGCGGCGTTCGGCGGCACCGAATTCGGCGTAGTTCCTTTGTGCAACTTCCAATGACACCACGTTCGCCGCCCCCGGCATGGTGGGGAAACGCAACTGCACCAGGTTGTCCTCCCAGCAGCAGATTGGGCAAATCGCGTGGCTACCGGGCTCGCGATCAAATACTCGGTAACCACAGCACGGGCAAGGATATTTGCTGCTCATTGGATCACCATAGCAAATTCGCGGCTGAATCAAAGGGGGCGCATATAAAGACTTCGCCAGGTTTTGATTCGAACCTGGTTATATCCTGCGCTTATCCGCACCCTACTGTATACCTATTATTAAACCCGGACACCGCTACTACGCCGGTGTTTCTAGTGGATAAACCGCGAGCAGCAATGGCTACAAGATTAAAGAGCGGCCTACGGTCGCCCCATTTATTGCTCAATACCAAGTCGCATTAATTCACGCGTGGATCGAGGTCACCGCGTGCGTAACGGCCGGTCATCGCTTCCAGGCTCACGGGCTGAATCTTCGATGCTTTGCCGGCGGTCTCGAAGGCCTCATAGCGGGCCTTGCAGATATCGCGCATGGCGCCCGTCGCAGCGCTGAGATACTTGCGCGGGTCGAAGTTCTTGGGATTCTCATACAGATGCTTGCGGATGGCGCCGGTTGAGGCCATGCGCAAGTCGGTGTCGATATTGACCTTACGTACCCCGTACTTGATGCCCTGTTGGATCTCCTCCACCGGCACGCCGTAGGTTTCGCCCATGTCGCCACCGTGCTCGTTGATGATCTTCAGCCAATCCTGGGGCACCGAGCTGGAGCCGTGCATCACCAGATGGGTGTCTGGGATGCGCGCATGGATCTCCTTGATGCGCTCGATGGCGAGGATATCTCCGGTCGGCGGACGCGTGAACTTGTACGCCCCATGGCTGGTGCCGATGGCGATCGCCAACGCATCGACATGGGTGTCCTTGACGAACATGGCGGCCTCTTCGGGATCGGTCAACAGTTGTGAGTGGTCGAGTTTGCCTTCGGCGCCGGAGCCATCTTCCTCACCGGCCATGCCGGTCTCCAAGGATCCCAGACAGCCGAGTTCGCCTTCCACCGACACCCCGCATGCGTGCGCCATATCGACGACTTGCCGGGTCACGTTGGCATTGTAGTCGTAGTCCATCGGCGTTTTCATGTCCTCGCCCAAAGAACCGTCCATCATTACCGACGAAAAACCAAGCTGGATGGACCGCTGACACACCGCCGGCGAAGCGCCGTGATCCTGGTGCATGACCACCGGGATGTGCGGCCATTCTTCGATCGCGGACAAGATCAGATGACGCAGAAACGGCGCGCCCGCGTAACTGCGTGCGCCTGCCGAAGCCTGTACGATAACCGGACTGTCGGTGTCATCCGCTGCCTCCATAATGGCCCGCATCTGCTCGAGATTATTCACATTAAATGCCGGTACGCCGTAACCTTTTTCCGCGGCATGATCCAGCAGTTGTCGTAAAGAAATAAGCGCCATGTTGTGCTCCTTAAGATTACTAACAGATTTGTATTCAAAACCAACAAAAGTCTTCACTCACACCTTGAGTATCTTCAGTGAATTGGTGCCCCCGGTGATACCGGTCAAGTCACCCTTGGTGACAACAATCGAGTCGTCTTTATTGACGATGCCAAGTTGCCGTAACTCGCGAATCGCCTGTTGTTCGGCCACATCGGTCCCCATGGCCTCGGCATCCACGAGTATCGGATAGACGCCCCGGTACAGCGACACCCGACGCACCGTCGCGATATTGGGTGACATCGCAAAGATCGGGATCCCGGAACTGTTGCGTGACATCCATTTAGCGGTCGCCCCCGATTCCGTCATCGCCACGATCGCAGCGACCCGCAAATGATTCGCGGTGTACATCGCCGCCATGGCGACCGACTCTTCTGCGGTTTCGAAGCGTGCGTCGACGCGATGATTAAACGCGATGCGATGACGTTCGGCACCGCGGCAGATTCGATCCATGGCCTTGATCACTTTCGCGGGATGCTTGCCCATCGCGGTCTCCGCCGACAGCATCACCGCATCGGTACCATCCATCACCGCGTTGGCGACATCTAAGACTTCGGCACGCGTGGGCTGCGCACTGTCAATCATGGACTGCATCATCTGGGTGGCAGTTATCACTACCCGGTTCGATTCCCGAGCCTGGCGAATAAACCGCTTTTGGATGCCCGGCAATTCGGCGTCGCCGATTTCCACGCCCAAATCGCCGCGGGCGATCATCACCCCATCCGACGCCTCAATAATGTCATCCACGTTTTCGATTGCCTCGGCACGTTCGATCTTTGCAATGATCCCGCCGTCACCCCCAGCGGCTTGAAACAAGTCACGCGCTTGGACAACATCGTCCCCAAAACGCACGAAGGACACTGCCAGATAATCCGCCTCCACCCGTGCTGCGGTGCGAATATCGGCATGATCCTTGTCGGTGAGCGCCTCGGCCGACAAACCGCCTCCCAACCGGTTCAGACCCTTAAAACCCGTCAGCGGCCCACCGTTGAGCACCCGGCAATGGATTTGGTTGGCCGACACTTCCTCAACCTGCATGACGATGTTGCCGTCATCCAATAGCAAGATGTCGTCGCCGACCAGATCTTCAGTCAAGTTCTTATGGGTCACGCCGACCCGATCTTGAGTACCTTCATCAGAGCCGAGGCCGGTGTCGAGCGTGAAACGCGCTCCATCGCTGAGTGTGATTCCGCCTTCCTTGAATCCTTCGATACGAATCTTAGGCCCCTGAAGATCGACCATGACACCCACATGCCGCCCGTTGGCCGCGGCAATCTCGCGTACCGTCTGAACGCGCCGCACGTGCTCTTGGGGACTGCCGTGTGAAAAATTCACCCGCGCAACATCCATGCCGTTTTCGATGACCCTTTCGAGTTCACCGGGTGGGTCGGTGGCCGGCCCGAGGGTGGCCACTATCTTGGTTCGGCGGAGCATGTCCTTAGATACAAGTGTCAAGACCCAATTCACAACTCATTTCGTGTGGCCTCCTTTCTTTGGTATGCCTTGTAACTCGTAATTCGTGCCGTTCACCAATAATTAATCAAACACCAGTCTCAACACCGCAGCTACAAGCGTACACGTTGCGTATTACAATGCCTTGTCTATTGTCACTTGTACCTTAGTGTCTCGCCGTTAACTTTGCGCTCGTTGTTCCAGCATCGCCACCGCGGGAAGCTTTTTGCCTTCCAGAAATTCGAGAAACGCACCACCGCCGGTGGAGATGTATGAGATCCTGTCGGTGAGCCCGTATTTGTCCACCGCGGCCAAGGTGTCACCACCGCCGGCGATCGAGAACGCATTGCTGTTAGCAATGGCCTCTCCCAGAATCTTGGTACCGGCGCCAAATTGGTCAAACTCGAATACACCCACCGGACCGTTCCACACGATGGTACCGGCGGATTGCATTAATTCACCATAACGCTCAGCGGTCTGTGGCCCGATATCGAAGATCATGTCGTCGTCGGCAACTTGATCAACCCGCTTGACGGTGGCCGGCGCCGACTCGGAAAACTCGTTGCCCACGACGACATCTGTGGGAACCGGAATCTCGTCACCGTTGGCGCTGGCGGCATCCATCAAGCGCCGCGCTTCGGGAATTAGGTCATGCTCGCACAGTGATTTACCTACTGGATATCCAGCAGCGGCAATGAAGGTGTTCGCAATACCACCTCCAGGGATCAGCTGGTCAACGACCTTAGACAATGCATCGAGCACCGTGAGTTTGGTGGAGACCTTGGACCCGCCGACGATCGCCGCCATCGGACGGCGCGGATTATCAAGCGCCTTGGCTAAGGCCTCCAGTTCGGCCGCCAGAAGCGGGCCGGCACAGGCCACTGGGGCATATTTGGCCACCCCGTGGGTCGAGGCCTGGGCGCGGTGGGCGGTGCCAAACGCATCCATCACGTAAACATCACACAGTCCGGCCATCTTGCGGGCTAAGTTGTCATCGTCTGCCTTCTCGCCTTCATTGAAGCGGACGTTTTCGCACAACACCACTTCACCATCAGCAACCTCGATGCCGTGCAACCAATCGTTGATCAGGCGCACCGGCGCACCCAACAGGCCAGACAGGTGTTCAGCCACCGGCGCCAACGAGAACGCCTGGTCGTATTGACCTTCCTTGGGGCGGCCGAGATGCGTCATCAGAATGACCTTGGCACCGGCTTGCCGCGCGTGCTCGATGGTCGGCAACGACGCGCGAATGCGTGTGTCGCTGGACACCTTGCCATCTTTCACCGGCACATTGAGATCTTCGCGAATCAGAACCCGTTTACCCGACAGGTCCAGATCGGTCATTTTTATAATTGTCATAACATTTGTTGACCCAAGTATTGGCGCTTGGTACGCCCCAATCTGCGCACCGCGAGAAGCTTTGACAAAAACGTTATCGTTTCTTTGTCTTCAGTTAGACGGCCATAAACGCCCGGGTAGTGTCCAACATCCGGTTGGAAAATCCCCATTCGTTGTCGTACCAGGAACAAACCTTCGCCGTGGTTCCATTGACGACGCGGGTCATCGAGGCATCGTAAGTCGAGGACACCGAAGTATGGTTGAAGTCCACAGACACTAAAGGCTTATCGTTATAGGCAAGGATGCCTTGTAGTTCGCCTTGCGACGCGTCCTTCATGATTTGATGAATCTCGTCCACCGAGGTCGCGCGGGCGGCTTGAAAGGTCAGGTCCACCAACGACACGTTGATAGTCGGAACCCGCACCGCAAAGCCGTCCAGCTTGCCGTTCAGTTCCGGCAACACCAAACCCACGGCAGCCGCGGCACCGGTCTTGGTCGGGATCATGGACTGGGTGGCGGAACGGGCACGGCGCAGATCCGAGTGGTACACGTCGGTCAACACCTGGTCGTTGGTGTAGGCGTGAATCGTCGTCATCAAGCCCCCCTCGATTCCAATCTTATCGTGTAAGACTTTCACCAACGGAGCCAGACAATTGGTGGTGCACGACGCATTGGATATCACCGTATCGCTGGATTTGAGAACGTTATGATTGACGCCATAGACGATGGTTGCGTCGATATCGCTCCCCCCAGGGGCCGATAGCACCACTTTTTTGGCGCCAGCCTTGAGATGCGCACTGGCCTTCTCCTTAGTGTTGAACAGGCCGGTACACTCGAGAACCACATCGATCTTCAGGTCACGCCACGGCAGCTTGCCGGGATCACGCTCCGCGAATACCTTGACGTGTTCGTCGCCCACTGCGAAGAAATCGTCTTCGACTTTGACATCGTGGCCGAATCGTCCATGGGTCGTGTCGTACGTGAGTAAGTGGGCATTGGTGTGCGCATCACCGAGATCGTTGACAGCGACAACGTCAAACTCATTGTCACGACCCGACTCGAACATCGCACGAAATATATTACGCCCGATGCGCCCAAACCCGTTGATTGCTACTCTTATTGCCATGCGATTCTCCTCAAAGATTAATGACTACTAGCGGAATTCTGGAATTAAAAAGTTACCGGATAGTACTGCGCAGCATCCCGCCGTGTTTTTGTCGTTGATGCTACCCGGCGAGCAGACCTTTAACCTGGTTGACGACGTTATCGACGGTAAAACCGAAATGCTCGAATACGTCTTTGGCCGGGGCCGATTCACCAAAGCTATCGATACCGACAACCTTGCCATTCAGGCCCACATACTTGTGCCAACATCCGGTCACACCCGCCTCGATGGCTATGCGCCGAGTTACCACACTCGGTAAAACCGACTCCTGATACGCCTCATTCTGGGCATCGAATGCCGCGGTGCAGGGCATCGACACTACGCGGACCTTGCCATCGAAGTGCTTCGCCGCCTCCACCCCAAGTTCAACCTCCGAGCCGGTAGCGATCACGATCGCCTCAGGTTCGCCGTCGGCATCGACCAGGACGTAACCGCCACGCCGGATATTCTCCATCTGTTCCGGGGTTCGTGGCTGATGCGGGACACCCTGCCGGGTCAACAACAAACAGCTTGGGCCATCTATCCGTTCGATGGCTGTCTTCCAGGCCACCGCGGTTTCCACACCGTCACACGGCCGCCACACCGCCATATTTGGTATCAGACGCAGGGTAGCGGTCTGCTCCACCGCCTGATGCGTGGGACCGTCTTCACCGAGCCCAATGGAATCGTGAGTGTATACGAAGATTGTCGGCACCTTCATCAACGCCGCCATGCGCAGGGCGTTCCGGGCATACTCGGAGAAGATCAGAAACGTACCACCGTAGGGAATCAACCCGCCGTGCAGGCCGATGCCGTTCATGATTGCCGACATCCCGAATTCGCGCACACCGTAATAGATATAATTCCCGCCGGCGTCCGTCGCTGTGAGTGCCTTGGAGCCGGACCAGTTGGTGTTATTGGATCCGGTGAGGTCGGCGGATCCGCCGATCATCTCCGGCAGCTCTGCCGCGTAGGCGTTCAAGGCTGCTTGTGAATGCTTGCGGGTGGCGTCCTTCTTTGCTGCCTCGTCGGTGGCGGTGATATATGCCGCTGCGTGTTGTTTCCAGTGGGCAGGCATCTCACGATTCATACGGCGTTCGAATTCCGCGGCGAGTTTCGGGTGTTCGGCCTTGTATGCGCTAAAACGTTGGTTCCACTCCGCCTCTGCGTTGGCACCGCGCGCGCGCGCGTCCCAAGCCGCGTAGATCTCTTGCGGGATCACGAATGGCTCGTATGGCCAACCGATGGTTTCACGTACCAACAACACCTCTTCTTCCCCCAAGGCCGCGCCATGACACTCTTCTTTCCCTTGTTTGTTGGGCGAGCCCCAGCCGATGACGGTCTTGCAGCAGATCAAGCTGGGCGTTGCGGTGTCCGCCTTTGCTTGTTCGATTGCCTGGCGCACCGCATCGGCATCGTGGCCGTCGATATCAGGAATGACTTGCCAACCGTAAGCCGCAAAACGCTGTGGCGTATCGTCGGTAAACCATCCCCCCACTTCGCCATCGATGGAAATACCGTTATCGTCGTAAAAGGCGACCAGCTTGCCCAATCCCAGGGTTCCTGCCAAGGAACACGCCTCGTGGGAGATGCCTTCCATAAGACAGCCGTCACCAAGAAATACGTACGTGTAATGATCAACGATGGTGTGGCCTTTCTGGTTAAACTGGGCGGCAAGCGCCTTTTCCGCGATCGCCATGCCCACGCCGTTGGTGAGGCCCTGACCGAGGGGACCGGTGGTGGTCTCGATGCCCGGCGCATACCCGTACTCCGGGTGTCCCGGTGTCTTGGAGTGCAGTTGCCGAAAGTTTTTGATCTCGTCGATGGGTAGGTCATAACCGGCTAGATGGAGCAAGGAATAATGCAACATCGATCCGTGGCCATTGGAAAGAATAAATCGGTCGCGATCGACCCACTTTGGATTGTTGGGATTGTGTTTCAGAAAATCGTTCCACAGTACCTCAGCGATGTCAGCCATGCCCATCGGCATACCGGGGTGCCCTGAATTGGCTTTTTGCACCGCATCCATGCTCAAGGCACGGATGGCGTTGGCCAGTTCGCGGCGATTGGGAATCTTCTGTTTAGGTGTCACAGACATATTTGCCATTCCTCTCAACGTATTTAACGTGGCCGTATTTGTTAGATTTCTAACGGTCAACGAATATCTCATAGGTGCCAGTCGAGCTTTACTCTACCTCGTACGCACCGTCCGACGGCGGCCCTCATCTGGTGCCGGGAATGATTCGAGTTCGCGTCGCACACGAGGGGCGGGTATTCTTACCTAGACGCCTGCACACAGCAATACCGCGTTACGGATAAATTCGGGCTCAACGCCTAAAAATTATCTATGCGTGCATCTAAACCCAACATTGATCTCGGTCTAAATACCGGCATTTACCGATACCTGACAAGAACACTTGGCTAATGGCGCCCTCGCACCCAAGCCTTGGGACCCGGGCCGGGCCGGGCCGCGCATCGGGCCTAGCGCGCATAGTGAACCAAGGATGCCGGATGATGCGCCGGCCTCGTGCAGTTGGGCCCCCTGCTGTCCCCTTGCTGTGCGGGGACAAGCGCCGCGCCTGGAACGAGACCCATAGCGGGCTATGGATCGAGTGAGGGCCCAGCGCCGGGGTGCGGGAACCAGTCAGGGCCGGGATAGCCCAGCGACTATTCATGGTATGCCCTGGACCCTGGAAAGACCCGCAACGTCAGTTCGGTGAGACGACGATGTCAGAGCGCCGATATTGCCTGGCAAGAATTGTCGCTGGGCGCCTTGGTGCACTATGCAGGCATAGACTGCTGAACCGATCACACCGACCCCGATATACTGCGCGCCTATGAATAACGCCCAAATCGTGGCGCGGGACTTGAACGCCTTGTGGCACCCGTGCACCCAAATGAAAGACCACGAGCAACTTCCGTTGATCCCGATACGCCGGGGCAAGGGGGTATGGCTGGAGGATTTTGACGGCAACCGATACATCGATGCGATCAGCTCTTGGTGGGTCAATCTGTTCGGTCACGCAAATCCGTATATCAGCCAGCGGATCACGCGGCAATTGAATGAATTGGAACATGTGATCCTAGCCGGTTTTAGCCATAAACCCGTGGTCGAGCTGTCGGAGAAACTCATCGCGATAACACCTCGAGGTTTGACCCGCTGTTTCTATGCCGAGAACGGCTCCTCGGCGGTGGAGATCGCACTCAAGATGAGTTTTCACTATTGGAAGAACCGGGGGAAAGCCGGCAAGATTGAATTCGTCAATCTCAGTAACAGTTACCACGGGGAGACCCTCGGCGCTTTGTCCGTTGGTGATGTCGAACTCTACAAACACACCTACGAACCGCTATTACTCAAAACGCGCACCGTCGCGAGTCCAGATTATTATTACCGAGAACCGGGGGAAAGCCGGCGCGATTACACCGCACGGCGGTTCGAAGAAATGGAGGCCACCCTGGCAGAACATGGTGAGCGAATCTGCGCCGTCATCATTGAACCATTGGTGCAATGCGCCGGTTATATGCGCATGCATGACCCGGTATATCTATCGTTGTTACGCGCCGCTTGCGATCGACACCAGGTCCACTTGATCGCTGATGAATGCGCGGTGGGATTCGGACGCACGGGGACGATGTTTGCGTGCGAGCAAGCCGATGTCTCGCCGGATTTCATGTGCCTGGCGAAGGGCTTAACCGGTGGGTTCTTGCCGCTGTCAGCGGTGCTCACTACCGATGATGTATTCAATGCGTTCTACGATGATTACGAATCCATGAAAGGTTTTCTGCACTCGCATAGCTACACCGGCAACCCGCTGGCATGCGCGGCGGCGCTGGGATCACTGGAACTTTTTGAGCAAAGCGATGTGCTGGGTCAAAACCGGCAGCTTGCCCGAACCATGGAAGACGCCACCTCACATTTCAAGGACCATCCTCATGTCGCCGATGTACGGCAATGCGGGATGATCCTCGCGGTTGAAATGGTTAAAAACAAGCACACCCGCGAACCCTACCATTGGCGTGAACGACGGGGCCTAACCGTATACCGCCATGGACTGGAACATCAGGCGTTGCTTCGACCGTTAGGCAATGTGGTGTACTTCATGCCGCCCTACGTCATCAACGAGCAACAGATTCGCCATCTCGCCGATGTGGCATGGCAGGGGATTCAACGCGCGACGCGGGACCGGTAACGAGAGATTAACCCATATATTCCGCCAAAAATCCCGGATGCTGGCGCAGGACTCGTGCAGCTGGGGCCCCTGCTGTTCCCCTGCTGTTCCTCTGCTGTGCGGGGACAAGCGCCGTGCCTGGAGCGAGACCCATAGCGGGCTATGGGTCGGGTGAAGGCCAAGCACAGAGGTGCGAGAACCAGCCGGGGCCGGGATAGTCCCGCCCCGGTTCTCGGCAAGCAACCTGGAAAGTCGATTAGTGCCATTTCCTGGAACGGACGCTGCGGGTCTCTTTCCCGGTGCGGACATCAATAAAGGCGGAGCGCCGTGGTGCAATACGCGGGTTAGTAGATTGCCGTGGCTAAGGCGTCCACATCGGGAATCGTGGCAACCCGCCCGTGGACTTCCGTAGCGCTCGCGATGTAGCGCCCGGTCACATTATCCGGAATTGCGCACGTAGCAAGGTCTTCGCTCACCAGCAGGGAGCGGGGATCCTGCGTTGTCAGGACACCGAAGTAGTCGTCCTGCCTGTGCCCCGCGAGTGGATAGAACACCGCCACCCGGGAGTAATTGTCGCGAGTCGGCCGCAGGTTGGAAACCAGGCGTTCAAATGAGATCACAGAGATCGACAATGCTCGCCAATGAATCCTTCCCAACACCCAGTGACGGGGACTATCAGCGTCATAGATGACTTTAACCGGGAGTACCTCCGCGACCATCACACTCGGCACCAGCAAGGAACCATAATCCATATTGATCAGCAGCGTATGCACCGGTGCAGCCTCTGGCGCCGCACCTTCCGAGTTACGTTGGGGATTTGCTGTGCTCACGAGCTAATGCACTTGAGTCGATTGGGGTTGCGAAAAAAATTGTGGCAACAACTCCTGCACGTTGGCTAGCAGTTCTTCCTCCTGATACGGCTTTGTGAGATAGGCATTGGCCCCCAGTTCCATCGCCTTCTCTTTATGCTTGGCCCCGGCTCGGGAGGTAATGATGACAATCGGGATATCGCGGGTCGCGGCATTAGATCGGATCTGACTAGTCAATTCATAGCCATCCATTCTCGGCATTTCGATGTCAACCAGCATCAAATCTGGGAGATTGACACGAATCTGATCCAGGGCTTCTATGCCGTCTTTCGCCATAAATACTTCCATTCCGTGGCGGCTGAGATTACGGCTGGTAACCTTGCGCACGGTCAGTGAATCATCCACCACCATGATTACCGGTACCGCGGCTGACTGGGTGGTGGTGAGGACCGCCGGTGCCATCAGCACCGTCTCGTCAGTGACCCACAATTCGGCCAGATCCAGTATCAACACCACACTGCCATCGCCGCGCACCGTGGCGCCGGTGATGCCCTGTATACCATCCAGGTGGCCACCCACCGGCTTGACCACGACTTCCTGCGTGCCCCACAGTTCATCCACCCGCACGCCGATATCCTGCGCGCCCATGCGCACAACCAATATCGGTGAACGACTAGCCGGCTTTGCCTCCGGGGACAGTCCCAGCCTCGCGGACAAATCCATCAGCGGATAATTCTGTCCTTGGATACTAATGTTCATGTGGCCAGGGGTCGTGGGCAGTGTGTCGCTATCGATTTTCACCACGCGCTGCACCACGCCCAGGGGAATCGCCAAGGTCTGATCACCACATCGCACGAACAGAGCATGGGTTACTGACAGCGTCACCGGTAAACGAATCACGAATGTGGCGCCTTCCCCCGGGGCATTCTCTACTGTGATGGTGCCACCCAAATGCCGTACCGCCGAATGCACAACATCTAATCCAACACCTCGACCCGAGACTTGGGTGACGGCATCCGTCGTGGAAAAACCCGGCGTTACGATTAGTTGAATTAAATCCTGATCGGTTAGGATGATCTCCGCTGACGACAATCCCATTTGCTGGGCTTTGGTTCGAATCTTTTCAACATCAAGGCCGGCGCCGTCGTCACTGAACCGAACCATGATCTCGTTGCCCTCTTGCTTACACTCAATTCGAATCGTCCCTACTTGCGGCTTACCGGCTCGCATGCGTTGTTCGTTGGTTTCGATCCCATGGTCTATGGCGTTGCGGATCATATGTTCAAACGCCTCGGTCATGGTTTCTAAGACGTTACGGTCAATCTCTGCGTACTGGCCGACGACCTGTAAATCCGCTCGCTTACCCAACACTCTCGAGGATTGACGCGTATGATGACGTAGACGTGGAATCAAAGTCGAGAAGGGCACCATCCGTGCACGCATCAAGCCCCCCTGCAACTCATTGCTCAGCAGCGCCTGGTGCTGCAATACCGATTCCGTGGTATGGGCGAATCCCGCCAGTCCACTCTCAATGGTCATCAAATCGTCCAGACTCTCGCTAAGACTTCGTGACAGCTGCTGCAATTTGGTATAGCGGTCAAACTCCAATGGATCGAATTCTTCCTCAATGGTGGTCACTCTTTTGTCGTCAACTGCGGCATGACCCTGGGTTTCAGCTTGGATCTCCAAGTCGCGTAGCTGATCACTGAACCGCGTAACATTGGATCGCAATTCATTGAGGTTTGTCTTTAAACCCGTCAGTTGCCCCTCCATTTGCGCGCGCGAAACACTGACCTCGCCGGCGTAATTGAACAGATCGTCCAACGCTGAGGCATTCACGCGTATGCGCTCTTGCTGGGCCTCCGGCCCGATTGCGGCTTCTGATGATTCATAGTTCGTATCGGCTGGTGGTCCACCGCCAGGGGACACCGTTTCTCGCGCCGCGTCGACTGCCGGAGCAGCGGATGTATTTTCAGTCTCCACACGCGATGTGGCGTAAGCCGGGTCCGGCCGTTGGGTGTTCTCATCGGTGACGCGTTCGGCCTCACTGTAGTAATCCAGCAAGGTCTGATTAAATTCGGATACATCCGGTAAGACTCGGTGTTGCTCCAAATGCTGCACCATGTTGAATAAGGTATCGTGAACCTCCTCCAGCAACACCTGCAACTCACGATGATCAACGTCTGCTTGCTTCTCCGTCCGCTCGAGTAGCGTCTCGGTGTTGTGACTCAACTCGCCAATGGGGTCTGCGCCGGCAGCGCGAGCACTCCCCTTTAGGGTATGCAGATCACGTTTCAGCGCGGCGCTAATATCGGCGTAACGTTCCTCGCCATTCCAATTCGCGAGTTGATGATCAATCCGTCCTAAAATAGTGAGAGCCTCTTCACAGAAAATGTCTCTAAAATCAGTGGCAACGTCGGATTCCGTTTCCAATACCTCCTTGATACCGGTTAACTCTTCACGTAATGCCAACGGAATCATAGTCTCGAATGTGGATTCCCGGTGCTCCAGATCCCGGCGAATCTCCTCGAGGGACTCTCTGGCGCTGTGTGCAGTGACCACCTCTTGCGATACATCGTCAACGATATTCAAATCCGGCTCCGGCGGTGTATCCGGGGGTGTCTCCTTTGCATCATCCGCGGAGTCGGCTTCGATTACCGTCTGCGGTCTCGCAAGCGGCATCTTCAATGCCTCGGATCGATCGATGACTTGCGCGAATGCCGGCTGGGACGGTTGTTCGAATTCGCCATCCTGTTGCAGCTTGTCGAGAACCTTGGCACAGGTGATGGCGAGCTGGTCCAGTAGTTCCATTTCATCCGTGCCCAGCGCACCACTCGCACCCAATACGGTATGCAGAAGTCCATCCACTGACTCACACGCATCCGACATGTCCACCAGACCCACGGATCGCGAACTACCACGCAACGTGTGCAGCGAGCGCAACAACTCCTCCGAGATACCGCAATCCTGGGCGTTCTTCTTACATGCGTTGAGGCTCGCGCGAATGACTGATAAATGTTGCAGTGTCTCCTTGGTAAAGATATCTATAACGGAATCATCTCGCACCGCTTGCGGCGCTGCATTCTGGTCCGGTGATTGATGTGTCACAACTTCTGAAGCATCCGCCACCGCTTTCGCTGCCACTGCATGTTCTGGGGGTTCGCCTTGCTCCACCTCCTCCGCGACGCTTTGATCGGCCGGCGCCTCCGCAGCTGCTGTCGTGTCGACTTCCTGTATTTCGACGACAGCTTCAGTGTCGGGCCGACCTACCGCTGCGGGTTGCTCCGGTTGTGTCAAAATTCGTTGCGCTTTCGTATTCCACATCTCTAGATCGATCTGGGCGGCGCCTTGGAGTTCATTCTGCAGCACGGGCTTGAGCACATTGATCGTCGATTCAATGAAATCGAATACCGATTCTGAAATTTCAAGTTTTCCGTCAATCACATGATTGAGCAGATCCTCCGCAAACCATGCGAGTTCCGCCGGCTTTCCCACGCCAGCCATACGTCCGCTGCCTTTGAGCGTGTGGAACTGACGTCGCAAATCGGTCATCGTCTTCTGATTGCCGGTATCATGCCTCCACGCCGGCAAGGTTTCGTCGATGACTTGAAAACACTCTCCCGCCTCTTCGAAATATATCTCCAGGATGTCGGCTTGCAGTTCGGTGTCTTGAATCGGGCTCGCTTCGACCACCGGTGGTGGTGACTGCGCTTGCGTCGTCGCCGGCAACTCACCCACCAAAGCGGCCAACTTGTTCAACGACCGCGTCAGGGTGTCCCGGACTTCCTCAGTCAACAACGCCGGTTCGTCGGTGACAATATCCATCAGATTGCTCAACTCCGACGAGATCTGATAGAGGCTTACATGGTCGCGTTGATCGGCAAAATAAACGATTCGCCTTAGGTTGCGACGCAGTTGTCCCAAAGACTGATAGTCGGCGTTGTCGTTGAACCAGTAGTCCAGACCATCACGAATCTCGGCGACGAGGGTGTGCGGATCAACACCGTCGAGTTCACGGTTGGTTACGGCATCTTCCAGATCCCGAATCGCACGATCCAATGTATCGGTCATTTTCGGCCGGCCGTGTTCCAGCCTCTGGACATAGGCCTGAGCAGTACCGACCGCCACAGCTAATGCGTCAATCAATGCCCTGTCGGGAGCCAGTGTGCCGGCGATCAGAGTCTGCACACACTCATCGGCCATCCCCAGTAATTCTGCTACCCGGTGTTGTCCAAGGATTTGCAGAACACCGTGTACTTGTTTGAGGTCTTGTGGCACGGATTCGAGTGATTCTGGGCGCTGCGTATCTGCATACGACTCCAGCGCGGCTTCGATCTTATTCAGATTCACGTGGATCTCGCCAGCCACCGCAGTCATGACTTGCTTGAACTCAGTGGCGCCGAGAGCCTCTTCGCTCCACTTCTCCTTGTCTGCTTCGGTCAAGTCCTGGACGCTGACGGTGTGCAGACGAATCGTCCGCAGCCGCTCGATCTTTGCGTCGATCTCATCCTTCCAGTCCAGATCCGGTGTATGCACTCCCTTCAGGCTCTCATCCAGAAACAGCAGCACGCTGGCCATTTCCAAGGAGGCGTCCTCCCGGTCGACCGGCTTACCCTCTCTCATGTCGTTCGCGACATGAACAAGCTCGCCGATCAGGCTTTGCACTGGCTTTATCGTGCGCTGTTCGGTTTGCGACAACACGGCGTTGAGGTGGCTTATTAAATTGTCGAGCACATTCTCATCTGCGGCTTGATCGCCGAAATAGGCGCCGAGTGACTCCTGCGCAGAGTCAAGATCAGACCGCACGATATCGCGCAAAGAGAACAACTGTTCGCTCGTGGGTAGCGTCGCCAGTTCCGCCTCATCCACCGGAAATTCGCCGCTGAGCAACACATCCAGATCGAACGCGGCACGCATTTGTTCCACATGTGGCAAGGAGTCATGGCACTGTCCGATCTCGAACAGCATCTGTCTAATCAGGTCTTCTGGTGACTCACGAATCAATGCTGCTTCGCCATCCTCGCTCAAAGCACGTAGCTTCTGATCTAGCCGCCCCAGCAATTTGTTGCGTTCGATGGTGGCGGTGTCTACCCCCCCGGCCAACACTTCCAGCAACGCTTCAGTGACCCACCACAACTGAGAAACCTTGCCAAAGCGCGCGATCTGGGACATCTCGCGGACGATCGAAGCCATTCCTTTTAGCGCATCCTTATCCGCATCCCGCAACCATCCCAATAGATGCTTTTGATATTCGCGACGCAATCTGTGCGCCGTCTGCTTATATTCGTCGTCGCTGAGCCTGGTGTTATTGTTTTTGGGTGGAAGCTTGTCGAGATCGGGATGAAACAGGCTGAAAGGGTCCAACGGAGACTCACCGCGGGCATCGCGCAAACCATTGAGCATGTCGATCTGCTTGATTGGCAGATCCGGCAGACCCTTGTGCAAGTGATCCAGGTAATCGGACAGCGCGCCTAGACCTTGGTTGAGCAGGCCGGTGCTGTCCGATTCCGGGGACACCGCACCGTTCACCAAGGCATCGGCCAACGCCTCGATCTCCTCTGCCAACATCGCCGCTCCGTCGATCTCCATCATCTGTAGCGTGCCGACCACTTGGTGAAGATCATTGGCAACCATGCGAAATGGTGTCACGTCACCATCGTCGCGCGTCGGCTCAAAGTCGGATAGATACTCTCTGGCCTGGCCCAGGGTCACGTCGATCTCGGATCGGATCCAACCTAAGCTCTCGGGATCGATTCTCACGAGACCAGTCATTGCTAAGTTGCCTTGTTGTTCCTACGTCCGCACCGGATCGGCGCCGCGTTAAGCTGGAATCTTGAATCCAGCAACCGATTCCTGAAGCTCACGAGCCAAGTCGGTTAGCTTGCCGATCAGCTCAGCGGTCTTATGCGCCTCACTGGAGGTGGTTGTGGTTACATCCCGGATAGAGGTTATCCGGCCGGATACCGAGGTTGCAGTCTGTGATTGATGCTGGGCGGCTTCCGCCATGGTGCTGATCAGCCGCGACAGTTCTTCGGATACCGACTCGATTTCGCCCAATGCCTGCCCGGCAGAATCCGCAAGTCGCGTACCTTCCACCACACCCTGCGTTGCTTGTTCCATGGAGACAACCGCTTCATTGGTATCAGACTGGATGTTCTTGACCAATTCGGATATTTCCTTGGTGGCACCGGTGGAGCGCTCAGCCAAACGTTGTACTTCGTCCGCGACCACGGCAAAACCCCGCCCGGCATCCCCGGCCATCGCCGCCTGGATTGCGGCGTTTAAGGACAAGATATTTGTTTGTTCGGCGATGTCACTGATCAAGCGAACAATTTCACCAATTTGTTGGGAACTTTCTCCCAGGCGTTTGATGCGTTTCGATGTTTCCTGGATTTGCTGGCGCATTTCATCCATACCACGGATATTGCTACGCACCGCTTCGGCGCCCTGTTTTGCCATTTCCA
The DNA here is from genome assembly GCA_945787105.1 of uncultured Gammaproteobacteria bacterium. Lineage (GTDB taxonomy): Bacteria > Pseudomonadota > Gammaproteobacteria > Arenicellales > JAANXG01 > CALZGZ01. The sequence continues at coordinate 357 of CALZGZ010000149.1, read as the reverse complement.
CCGAACCTTGCGCCACCTCCGCCGAACGTCGCGCATCCGTGGACATCTCTTCCATGGACCGAGCCATTTTCTGGATGTTATCGCTGGTCTCAGTAATGTCTTGAGCTTGCTTCTCACTGGTCGAGGAAAGCTTCTGCGCGGTGCTGGCACTGTCCACCGAAGCCGCGGCAACTTGTTGCGACGCTTCGTTAATGCGACGCACCAGATTACGCATCTCACGTACCGCAAAGTTGACAGAGTCTGCAATCGCGCCCGTAATCTGGTCCGTTACCTCGGCTTCTATTGTTAAGTCACCATCAGCAAGATCACCCATTTCATCCAATAGTTTCAAAATAGCATCCTGGGTTTCGCGGTTTT
>CALZGZ010000148.1 GCA_945787105.1 uncultured Gammaproteobacteria bacterium | reverse complement strand
GCTTTTGACGGATGAAATGCGGGGATTAAGTTTGGCCGACCATGAACAGCCAGTAAAATTGTGAACGTTGTGCGTGTTAAGAAGAGCATTTCGAGCGCAGAATGGCCGCTCTAAGAGATGTGTAGCCCATGATTGAAGAGTCGACCCTCGCATATTCAATGCGTTGTTATGGTCCGACCCGCTATTCCTGCGCTCTGGACGTCGTCGGCAGTTGAATTTCGACGCGATACGGTAACAGGGTCTCGATGTCTTCGACGGCGTTCGCGTTGGGCAATTCGGCAAACACCTGGCGTAGATATTGATACGGTTCGATATTATTCGCCTTCCCGGTCTCGGGCTAAGGCATAAAGACTGGCAGTGGAACAATGTCACAGTTTTTTCTCCGCGCATCCAGCAGACGAAGCCGATTATCGCGCAATAGTGGCATCCCACCCGCTATGGCCTAAGTTGAGATTAGGATATTTGATTATTCATCACCTTTCCCTTCCCCAGATAGACCCCCATGTATGAGACCCCGCTTCGGCGGGGTTCTTTTTTGCTGGCGAAGATAAAACCAGCAACCTTGGATAGCATTACCGGAAATGCCAGAGCATAAAAAGAATGACGGGGGTTAATGGGGTCGGTCAATGGGGTCGGGTTCAATCGAAAAACCAAGGGTCAATGGGGTCGGTCAATGGGGTCGGGTTCAGTTGAAAACCAATAATCGGCCCTGATAATCACCTGGCCGGCTGCGGCGCGGCGGTCTGCCGTGTTGCGGTATACTGGTGATGCTGAAAGTGCAGTCACCCTTTCCCCCGAACACCAGAGAAAGATTTGATTATGGGTTCATCCGATTCCTTTATCCGGCAGTTGGCAACTTCGTCGGGATCCATCGCCAAGCGCACTGCCAAGCTTTACGCGCCCTCGACGCTACGCGAGAAGGGGTGGTTGTGGACCATCGGGCTGGCCATCATCACACTTTTAGTCGTAATCGCAGTGACGGGCTGGTACTGGGACAAGGAGGCGGAGCCGTTCGATGTCGCCGAGACCGCGTTACAGCGCGCCAAATCCGAGGCGCAGCAGCCTCTGGTGACCGGATTTACCTTCACTTCCACGGTCATGGAGATTGCCGAGACGCTGCTCTACAAGCGCGGTGGTTATCTCTCCAACGACGTCCTACCCCCGGGTGTGCTGATGGACAATGTTCCGAACTGGGAGTTTGGCGCCCTCGTCATGGTCCGAGATGCCGCGGCAGCTTTGCGCAATCACATGTCTCGCTCTCAGTCGCAGTCCGTCGAGGATCCGGATCTGGCGCGGGCCGAGCCGCAGTTCAATTACCAAAACGATCGGTGGATACTGCCTTCCACCGAGGGGGAGTACAAGAAAGGCTTGGAAGCCCTCGAGCGGTATCTGCGTCGACTGGAGGATCCCTCCCAGCCGGACGCACAGTTCTTCGCACGCGCGGACAATCTGCGAGTCTATCTGGAGATCGTTGAAAAACGACTGGGAAGTCTTTCACAACGTCTCAGCGCGAGCGTCGGACAGACGCGCGTGAACACCGATTTAGATGGTGACCAAGCGGCGCAGCAGGCGACGGCCACCGCTGGGACACTGATCGTCAAGACGCCATGGCTGGAGATCGACGACGTGTTCTACGAGGCACGTGGCGCGTGTTGGGCGCTGTTGCACATTCTGCAGTCAATCGAAATCGACTTCGATGATATCCTGCGCAAGAAGAATGCCGTAGTGTCGTTGCGACAGATTATCCGCGAGCTCGCGGCGACCCAGGAATCGATACTAAGCCCGGTGGTTCTCAATGGCAGCGGATTCAGCATTTTTGCCAATTACTCGCTCACCATGGCTAACTACATCGCGCGGGCCAATGCCGCGGTAATCAATTGGCGGGAGCTTCTTGCACAAGGCTAGATCGGGGTTTGCATGCAGTGCATGCTCATGTAGCGCTCAACATGAGTAGGTTTTGCACGAAAACCCCGAATCACAATCATTCACCGGCCTACTGGAAACGCGGGGAGCGGGTGATACCGGACTATCGGCAACGCAGAGAGTGGCTGAAAAAGCACGGAGCAACGTGACGCCTATAGGGAGTCGCAGGTTCGAGGCCACTCGCGCGCGTCCATGCGCTCCGCGGCACTTGTGCATCCTGCACGGCCGGAAAATGCCGAAAAACAGGGGTAGGGGAGGTGGGTTGTTGATGTTCACGCCGCGACCATCAAAGGCAGTTTTAGCTTCGGTAAAAATCCCGTTGGGGATTCAAACCCCTGTTGCTGGCCTGCGGATGGCTGTACCAGAACGACAGGTTGCAGGTTAAATTTCGGGGCGGCGCTGCCGACCTATCGGGTCCGGGCGGCTTTCACGAACGCGCGCGAAGTTTGAAACAGTTCGAGATCCTTCTCGTACTCGACCGCCTCGGCGCGGTTGATCTGTACCCATTCCCTCGAACTAGCCATGCCGCCGGGCTGGAACGGGACGACGTTTTCCCTTGAGAACTGCAGGTCGGTCGCGGTGGCGACGGGCAGGCGCAATCCGACGCCGTTGCCGCTGATGCAGGCAAACATCTTGTCGCTGACGAAGTAGGCGTCCAGACCGTTTATTTTTCTTGTGCTGACGCCCGGGAGCTTGAGAAGCAAACTGTCGATTTGAGCCTTGCGGCCGGATTCGGGGGTATCGGTATTCAAGACGGGACCGCCGGGGTTGTTATGAACAAGAGCGATTGAATCATAAACAGTACACGTGTGTCACGACAAAGCGTGTCAGTGGAAGACATTATAGTAGTCACTGCTATACTCAAAAATGGGATCCGCGGTGCAGGATACGGCGGGCTGGAGCGCCGCGACAACTTTCTCCGATCCGGTGAGGTGTTGACATCGAGGGGTTGACGGACTGCAAAACTCATAACCGTGAACTATACCGAGTAATAAATATACAGGTTTCACACGAGGCGGTAAGGCTCGTCCTATGAAGATCAGCCTGCTTATCGAAAACGAACCGGGCACGATGGCGCGGGTTATGACGGCCGTGTCGAGATTCGGGCTTCAGCTCGGCGGCCACCGTCTCGATCGCGTCGACTCCGAGAACCACAGCCCGCTGTTGATTGTTGCCAACGGCACTGCAACAAAAATGGACTTGACCACGAGATTGCGCGACGTTCGTGGTGTTGTCGAAGTGCTGGGTATCGAGGCGGAAGGTGCCGATTCTAAAGGTAATGACACGAAAAAATCCGGTCCAACACCGAACAGCGTGGACGTCGTGGACCAACTCGTTAGTGCGTATCCGAAGGTTCTTCGCTTAATAGAGCAACATGAACATGCCCTGCGCAAAAATGAAAATCGGAATCAACAGATGCGTGCGCTAGGGGAGGCCGTGGGGAAAAAATTGCTGGTTCGCGGTGCCGACTTGAAGCCGCAGGCAACGATCTCGGATGCGATTCAAAAAGTACTCATCCCGGTGCTAAAACCGATTGCCAGGGCAAGGGTCGATGGTGGCAACGTGTGCGTTGACTTGTCGGTGTTCACGCGACGCCAGGTCAACACCATGGATTTAGTATTGGGTGGTGAAGCGAGTCGCTGCGATTTTTTGACCGGTATGATCCGCGGAATGATCAATGCGGTTCCGAATCTTCCCAGGGCGCGGGTCAAGGAGATCCGGTGCCGCACCAACGGCGACCCATCCTGCGTGTTTCGGGTCGAGACACGCGCGAACGTATATTAGTGTGCACCCCACTAATTGAATCGCTCCCCTTCCTTAACGGCACTTCTTGTGACGACTGCACGGAAACCCCGAATGGGTTATCCGTCATCAAAGTGACAATGACGCCGTCGAATAAAACGGATCCAAACCACATGTTGCGTATTAAGGCCAGCTAATACCAACCCCTACCTACGGCCAACGACGGACGAATGGCCCCACGAGAAAACCAATATTTGAATGTCCGCTCCTGGAATAGATCTAGTGCTACAACCGGAAAATCCCTGAGTCGATCTCTTTAATAAGTCGCTATTTTTGATCTGGGTCAGGGAATCTTTCGGAGTACAAAATTAGTATTGGACACTGCAAAACCCATCTCGATCGCTCTGGATAAAGCAGTCGGTTATGCTGGTTTTTAGGCGATCGCGGTATACCTTTTTCACGTGTAAGCAAAAGAGCGAGAAACATGAAAACCAAAGTGCGCATCTCATCTTTAATATTGGCTGGCATATATGCCCTCTCGGGGACATTATCAGCGAAAGAACTCATTCAGCCCATAGCCCCGGTAAAGGCAATCAATTTAGCTCAGGTGGAATTGGGTAAAAAGTTATATTTTGATCCCAGATTATCCAGGTCTGGTTTTATTTCCTGCAATTCCTGTCATAACCTGAGTATGGGTGGGACGGATAACCTGAAGACCTCCATTGGACACAACTGGCAACAGGGTCCAATCAATTCACCAACAGTACTTAACTCGAGTATGAACGTTGCTCAGTTCTGGGATGGTCGTGCAGCGGACCTGAAAGAGCAGGCCGGTGGTCCGATTGCCAATCCGGGCGAGATGGCATTTACGCATACACTCGCAATCGATGTTTTGGGGTCGATTCCTGAGTACGTCACCGAGTTCAAACAGGTGTTCG
>CALZGZ010000147.1 GCA_945787105.1 uncultured Gammaproteobacteria bacterium | reverse complement strand
TCATCGAAGTGCCGGTCATGCTGAGTGTCGTAAGATTTGTTAATGCGACTCGTGACTGGTACGAGAGCGGCAAGGCTGTGTGTCGAAATAGAAACGTTGTGACATAAAGGCAGGGTGACTGGAGCGAATGATTTCGACTGCGCGGGTGCCGTGACCGATGTGTTGTAGGGGCGTTTCGAAAGCGATCCCTAATGGCAGAGGTAAGCCCAGTAATCAGATGAACGAAAGCCCACACCGACAACGTAGAAGGCGGACTTAGTAGCCGAATTAGTTGGGGAATTAGCCCAAGAAATGTGTTTGTCTCAGCTATAAGACGAAATAGATAATTGCATTATGTTAGTATTGCGATGGCGATGGTTGTCTCACAATGAAGTCATGGAGCGGCGGCCGCAACGCTCTCCGTGAAACATTCACTGGCAGAACTATCACGAGGGGGATAGAGCTATGCAGCGCATCCGAGATTGGCTGAGCGTTATCGCCTGTCTGTTACTGCTTTATGTCCCGATGTTAAACGCGCAAGCTGCGGATCCGTGTGAGCCGGCTGTAGGGCGACTGGTCACCGTTGAAGGTCAGATCGATGTGCAGCGTACCGGGACGGCGGTCTGGGTCCCCGCGAAGCTGGAAGACAGTTTGTGTCAGGGAGACTCGGTGCGGGCCGGTGAGCGCAGCCGCGCGGCGATCACGCTGGCTAATCAGGCCGTCCTCAGAGTTGATCAGAGTACAACCATACGCCTGGTCAACATTACGCCGAAGGAGGAGGAAAGCTCCATCCTGGATCTTCTCCGCGGCGCGCTGCAGTCGTTCAGCCGTAAGCCTCGTTTATTCCAGGTCAACACGCCGTATGTAAATGGGGTCGTGGAAGGCACCGAATTTGTCTTCCGCGTCGAAGCCAATCAGTCGATTCTCACCGTCCTTGAAGGAACGGTGCAGGCCTCCAATCCTCAGGGCAGTGCCTCGGTGGGTGCGGGCCAGTCGGTCGCCGCCGAAGCCGGCAAGGCGCCGCAACCGCGTACCGTGATCCGCCCGCGTGATGCCGCGCAGTGGGCGCTCTACTATCCGCCGGTGCTGGCGGCAGTGGGTGGCGGCACGAACAGCGACGTGACCGGCATGTCGCCCTCGCTGCGCCAAGCAATCGAGAGCGCCGGCCGCGGCGATACCGCGGCCGCGTTTGCTGCCCTTGATCGCGTATCCGCCGCCGCCCGCGATGCACGTTTTCATTTATATAAGGCTGCGCTGCTACTTTCTGTCGGGCAGGTCGATGAGGCGCGGACGAATATCGATGGTGCCCTCGCATTGGACTCGAATGCGGGCCTCGCCTATGCACTGCGCGCGGTCATCAACGTGGTGCAAAACGAAAACGCCCAGGCCCTGGCCGACGCCAACCAGGCGGTCACCTTGAGTCCCGATACCGCGGCGCCCAAAATCGCGCTGTCCTATGCGCAGCAAGCCGGTGCCGAAATCGTCCACGCTCGAGGTAGCATGCTCGAGGCCGTGGCACAACAACCGGAAGACCCACTCGCCTGGGCGCGTCTCGCCGAGCTGCAGCTGATGCTGGGCTTTCGCGAGCGCGCGATCGAGGCTGCTGAGAAAGCGACGTCGCTGGCCCCGGACCTGGCACGTACACAGATCGCCGTGGGCTTTACTTATCTCACCGAATTTCGCCCCGCGCAAGCCAAAGCCGCCTTCGAACGAGCCATCGTGTTGAACTCCGCGGATCCGCTACCGCGCCTCGGCTTGGGACTCGCCAAGATCAGCGCCGGAGACCTGGAGGCGGGACGCTCAGACCTTGAGGTGGCGGTCGGGCTGGACTCGAACAACGCGCTGCTGCGTGCCTATCTCGGCAAGGCGTACTTCGAGGAGAAACGGGCACCGCTGGACGGCGAGCAGTTTGCGATCGCCAAACGGCTCGACCCGTTTGATCCCACCGCGTTTCTGTACGACGGCATTCGCAAGCAAACGGAAAACCGCCCGGTCGAAGCGTTGCAGGAGTTAGACAAATCGATCGAACTCAACGATAACCGCGCCGCTTATCGTGGCCGCCTGCTGCTCGACCAGGATCGGGCCGCGCGAGGCACCAGCCTGGCCCGGGTCTACAAAGACTTGGGTTTTAATCAACTCGGCATCATCGAGTCGGCCAAATCCCTGGCGCTGGACCCATCCAACGCGTCGGCGCATCGCTTCCTTTCAGACACGTATCAAGGGGTCCGTCGCTTGGAGATCGCTCGCGTCAGTGAGTTGCTGCAGGCACAGCTCATGCAGGATATCAATATCAATCCGGTCCAGCCCAGCCTGTCGGAGACCAATCTGAATATCGTCACCCTGGGCGGCCCGGCCAGCGCCGGCTTCAATGAATTCACACCACTGTTTGCCCGCAACAAGGCACAGTTCAATGCGGCCGCGGTTGGCGGCAACAAAGACACTTATGGTGGTGAGGCGGTGGTCTCAGGTCTTTACGATCGCTATTCGTTCAGCGTCGGTGCGTTTTCCTATGAAACCAATGGGTGGCGACCTAATAATGCACTCGACCAAGAGATCTATAATATTTTCGCCCAGGCAGCAGTTACACCCAAACTTAACATCCAGGGTGAAATCCGACATCGAACGTCGACAGAGGGCGACCTCAGGTTCAATTTTGATCCGGACAGTTTTTCGCCAAACGCAAGTACAGAACGCGAACAGGATATCTTCAGGCTGGGGGTACGCTACACTCCGACGCCCCGTTCCAAACAGACCGTCTTGTTGAACCTGACCCGTGTCGAGCGCGACGAAATCGTCCAGGACTCGACCGGTCCGGATGAGTTTAACGAGTTCTTTTTCTTCAATGGCAAAGATAATGAGCAAGGTTCGCAGGCGGAAGTGCAATATATCTATCAACATAATCCGTTCAGTGTGCTGGGAGGCGTTGCAATCAGCGACGTGGATCGTGAGAGTGAGCAACGTTTCTTGTTCACGGACCTCGACCTAATTCCAGTCTTTGTCTTCGAGGATTCTGGCACGGAAGAGGTCAAGCAACCACGCGTATATGTTTATACCAATCTGCATACGGGGGCAGAATCGGTCGAATGGACATTAGGTGCGAGTTACGACGATTACGAAGAGGGGGTATTGAAGGAAACCAGTTTCAATCCAAAGTTCGGGGCGCAATGGCGTGTTGACGATGCCTTGTCGCTACGCGCCGCCTTGTTTAAGGTGCTCAAACCTGCGTTGGTCAATAATCGTACGGTTGAACCGACGCAAGTTGCCGGATTCAATCAGTTCTTTGACGATATCAACGGCACCGAGTCGTGGCGTTATGGCGGCGCTTTTGACTGGCATGTGACGCAGGAACTGAACCTGGGTGGGGAACTTACGTGGCGAGATCTAGACGAGCCGACTTTTACTTTCAATGAGATCGGTGATTTAGATGTGGTGGTCGAAGAACGTGAAGAGCAATTTCACAAGCTCTACCTGTATTGGACACCTCATTTCATGTGGAGTGTGACGGCAGAGCTCGTCTACGATCGCTACGAGAGTGAGACCGGCATTGGGACGGAACTTGCAAACGTACCGGAGAGGGTCAGAACCGTCAGTCTGCCCGTTGGCGCAAACTATTTTCACCCATCAGGCTTTTTCGCTGGTGTGTTAGCCAGCTACGTCGATCAACAAGTGAGACGGTCACCCGCGAGCACGATGGCTCAAGGCGAAGATAGTTTCTTTGTCGTCGATGCGGCGATCGGATATCGACTTCCGAAGCGACGTGGTGTCCTCAGTCTGCAGGTGAAGAACCTGTTCGACGAGCAGTTCAGGTACCAGGACAACAGCTACAGGGAGTTCAGCCCTGAGCCGGCGACCGGTCCCTATTTTCCGGCTCGCCTTGTCATGGGTCGCGTTACGCTAAGTTTTTAACGCCAGACATGAGGTGGCGGATGCAACATTTAATCGCAACAAGAGAGGAGAAAGGAGAATGAGAGTAGACCCGGGTTATGCCGTAATTCGCGCCATAATCGTGTTGATTACGTTTGGATTTGTAGGTTCAGTAGGCTATGCAACCGAGGAGGGTCCACCTCGGATACCAAAGGTTTGTGAAGGTGGTACGCCCATGCCATCGACGCTTATACAAAGAGTAACTTTCCCAAACAACATTAGTAAGGCGTGTAACAAAGTCGTCGGTCAGGTCGGTTGCGGAGTAAAGTTTGGAGAGGGTCCAGAGCTAGAACTAACCGGGGCCTCATCGCAAACCGGACCGCAATCAAAAACCTGTGAAACCAATGGCGTCAGTTTCACCTTCAACGTCGATGACAATAACTTGCTTACTGTGGAATCCGAGAACGGTGGGAAGTTCGATACGGTGGGTTTCAAGGCCGGTGGAAAACAGTGCCTTAGTGCCTATTCAAACGAACCCGCAAAAGTGGCCGATTTAGCGGTTGTTCAGGGCGGGAGCAACCGGCGACTTCAACTCGCGTTCGCCTGCACAGACGAGACAGAACAGACGAACCTGCCTTACGTGAACGCTCGGAATCCCAATGGTTCGGGGGACGAACGTTGTCAATCCGGTGAGACATTCGTTGGCGATCCGGCGACGGGTCGTGGCGTATGTGTACGTTGCCTGAGCAGTCCATTGGAATTCCCTCTGGTTGACAACAACGCTTGTCCCGATACCGGTTGTACGGACGTATTCCAGGTGGCGGTCTTCGATTCGGACACGAAAGACGGAAATCTCGTTGCTGCGGAGTGCGGTCCGCCACTGAGTTTGGGTGGCATTACCGCGGCTGCAAGCGTTGCAGCAGAAAACGAGTTTGTTCAATGTAACGAGGACATCCCTGGTCCGAGTAACGGTGAGCAGAAGTGTCGCGCAGCCGGTGAGATTGGAAGCGCGTTTGAGTTCTACCCAGGTGGTTCGGGCGGCTGTGCAGTAATCTCTGGACGTCGCACCTGCGTCAGCAGATAAACAAAGCGAAGGGGTCAGGTTCGATTGATTGATGGCTTTCAATCGGACCTGGCCCTCACGCATTCAAAGCGCAGGCTGAATCGAACGGGTCG
>CALZGZ010000146.1 GCA_945787105.1 uncultured Gammaproteobacteria bacterium | reverse complement strand
ATAGGAAATCACAGTTTCAGTCACGACCCGTGGCTGCATTTGTGCTCGGAGGAGGAGACCGAATTCGAGATCGCCCACGCCGAGGAACATATTGAGCAGGCCACCGGATGCAAGCCGACCGGATTTCGCGGTCCCGGATTCAGTCTGTCCGGCAGCACTTTGCGTGTTCTGGTAAAGCGGGGATACGAATACGATGCGACCACCTTCCCCAATGCGCTCAACCCGGTGGCACGCGCGTATTACCTGTTGAACAGTAACTTGAGCCGTGAGGAGAAGCGTCGGCGCAAAGCGCTGTTTGGTACGTTATCCGACGCATTGCGGCCACTGAAACCCTATCGGTGGCAGGTGGAGGATCAAACATTGATAGAGGTGCCGGTAACAACGATGCCGATTCTCAGGACGCCGATACATTTCACCTACCTGATGTGGCTGAGCACGTTCTCAGATTCGCTGGCACTCGCGTATTTTCGTACCGCGATCAAGCTCTGCAAATGGACCGGCACCGTGCCGTCGCTGTTGTTGCACCCCTTGGATTTTTTGGGAGCTGATGACGATAATGACCTGGGTTTCTTCCCAGGAATGAAGAATTCCAGTAACGACAAGATTGCGTTAGTAGCTCGCGCACTGGAATGGATTGTGGATCAGTACGACGTGGTCCCGGTAAGACAGCACGCCAGGCAAATCGACGCATGCGACCACCCGCGGATCGTCGCGCCGAAGTTTCGTCATTCCTAGTTTGATCGTCGTGGCGACTGCGGTGTACAAAACGTCACGCCATGCACTATTTGAAATGCTTATGGCAAACAAATCGATCGCGCATTTTTTCCCCGCCTTGGTGCAATATCCGGGTTACGTGTCCATGTTCCACAACGAAGCCGCAAAGTAGATGCACAAGGTTCTGGTATTGTTTGGTACGCGACCCGAGGTGATAAAACTTGCGCCGGTAATTCGGGCTTTGGAACAGCGCCGCACCAATTTCCATATCGTGACCGTCAGCTCCAGCCAGCATACGGACTTGCTGTATCCTTTCGTGCAGTATTTCAAGTTGAGAATCGATCACGATCTTGCCATCATGGAGGCGGATCAGTCGCCTACCGAAGTCTGCGCGCGGGTGCTCACCCTGGTGGATGCAATTCTGGATCGGGAGCGGCCCGATTTGGTGCTCGTACAGGGCGATACCACGACGGCCATGGCCGGGGCGTTGGCAGCGTTTCACCGGCGCATCCCGGTTGGCCATGTGGAGGCCGGTCTGCGCTCGGGAAACCCGCTCAGTCCATTTCCCGAAGAGATGAACCGCCGGCTGATCTCGCAAATGGCACGCCTCCACTTCGCTGCGACGCCGCGTAACGTCGCGGTATTGCAGGCGGAAGGGGTGCCGCCGGCACAGGTCCTGCTGACCGGGAATCCGGTGGTGGACGCGTTGCAGGCGGTGTTAGCCGACCCCCAGACCGACTCCCGTATCGACGAACTCCTCGAGCGACTGGACCAGAAAAAAATCATCGTGCTCACCACCCACCGCCGGGAGAGTTTCGGTGCGGTGATGGCGGGAAATCTCAGGGTATTGCGCGCCTTTGTCGAGCGCCATCCAGAGCTTGCGCTGGTGTTTCCGGTGCACCCCAATCCGGCAGTGCGCGCAGCCACCGAGGAAATACTCGCGGACGTCCCGCGCGTGCATCTGCTGGATCCTCTGGGCTACTTTGATTTTATGCGATTACTCTCGCGCGCGTGGTTGATCGTCTCGGATTCCGGCGGCGTGCAGGAGGAGTCCCCGACGCTGGGAGTCCCGCTGCTCGTGATCCGCGAAAACACCGAGCGTCCCGAAGCCTTGGAAACCGGTCTCGCCCGATTAGTGGGGGGATCCCCGCAACGTCTCGCGGCGATGCTCGAGGACGCCTATGCCGATGATTCTTGGACGAACATGGTAAAAAGCGCCGCCAACCCGTTTGGTCGCGGCGACAGCGGTCGGCGCATCGCGGCCGGGATCGAGGCGTTTTTTCAGCCCGGCACGCCGGTATCTAGCGGCGATCCCGCTGCCGAGCCCGTCACGTGACCACGATCGAGGCGACTCAATAATGCAGGTCGGTATCGTGGGCGGCGGCATGATGGGCCTCACCTTGGCCGAGCGTTTATCGCGGCAGGGACACGCGGTGACGGTGTTCGAGGCGGCCGGGCAGCTCGGCGGGCTCGCTACGCATCAAGACTACGGTCCGTTCTTTTGGGATCGTTTTTACCACATCATCCTGCCTTCCGACTCTCATCTGATCGGCTATTTAAAGGACATTGGCTTGGGCGACAAGCTTCGCTGGAACCGTACTTTGACCGGCCTGTACGTAGATCAGCAGTTGTACTCGATCAGTAGCAATATCGAGTTCCTTAAGTTTCCACTGGTGGGCCTATTTGACAAGTTCCGGCTCGCGTTCACGCTGTTGTACTGCTCACGCATCAACGATTGGCAGCGGCTCGAGAAGATTCCGGTTGAGGCGTGGCTGATTAAGCTTAGCGGCAGCAGGCTGTATGAGCGGATATGGAAACCCATTTTACTGGCCAAGTTGGGCGAAAATTATCAACGCGTCTCGGCGGCTTTTATTTGGGGTTACATAAAGCGCATGTTTTCCGCACGCGATGCGTCGGCATCCAAGGAGTATCTGGGTCACGTATCGGGTGGGTATAAAGCCGTATTTGAAAGGTTGGCCGATCTGATCACGGACGCCGGGGGCACGATTCGCACCCGGGTGGATGT
>CALZGZ010000145.1 GCA_945787105.1 uncultured Gammaproteobacteria bacterium | reverse complement strand
TTAACACCTGACGATTCGTCCGAACTGGGCACGCCAGTTGGTTCAACGACATGGACCAATACCTGGCTCCATACAAGGACATTTCCCGCTCGCAAACAGCCCGATTAATGCGTTTCGATCTGACAACAGGCGTTTTATACTTTAATATCTATACGTTCGTCACCCTGTCGACTTGCTAGCGCCGTTTATCGATCTGTGTAAATTTCGTATGGCTTGGGATACCTGGTCCGGAGGACAATAGTTGTTGCGTCGGCCACCGAATTAGTTTGAGTGGTTCGGATCCACATGGACGGACACAAGCTTTTGCTAAATGGTCAGAAGATAGCGTAATTTGAAGAACCGAGGAGGATAGAAATGTCTAAGGTAATGAGAAGCATCAGAGGAAGTCGCAAGACGGTCTCTCGAGCGAGCATATCGATGGTGATGCTGGGAGCGATCTTGTCGTTGACGTGCGGACAGGTCTTGGCCAAGAAAAGCGACGATGATCATAGCAGCGGTGACAATGACAAGCATAGCGGTGCTCGAAACCAAGCGCCGCGGTTCATGGTCGACGCGAGCTGGCCGAAGCCGTTGCCCAAAAAATGGCTTATCGGTCAGGTGGGCGGTATCGCGGTAGATCGCCACGACAACGTCTGGATCGTCCAACGCCAACGGTCCTTGACCAATGACGAGGCTTGGGCGACCGAGGCCATCGGTTATGAATGCGACGACGGGAGTATTCCGGTACCGGATACGGAGACCGGGATCTGCGCGGACGCGTCGACACCGACAGCCGTGGATGGTCTGGGTAATCCGCGTCCCGATGGCCCAGCGGCCCAGTGTTGTGTGCCGGCACCGGCCGTCATGCAGTTCGATCGCCGTGGCAATTTGCTGCGGGCCTGGGGCGGGCCCGCCGATCCGGGTTTCATCGGTCCGCATGCTCTTGGAGAACCGGGTTGTGACCCGGCGCAGGGTTGTCAATGGCCGGCTGGGGAGCACGGCATCTATGTAGATCACAACGACTTTGTGTATCTAGCGGGTAACGGCAACGGCACCGGAAACTGCGGCGCCGGCAACCCCTGCCGGTACGCCGGCACTCACGGCACGGATTCCATGGTGTTGAAGTTTGCCAAGGACGGGACGTTCATCTATCAGGTCGGCGATCCAGGTGTTCCTGGACCGGTTAGTAACGACACCGATGGCGCCGCAAACGGCACCCCGCAACCGTCCAGACCAGCGGATATGGAGGTCGACCCGGAGACCAACGAGCTTTACATCGCCGACGGCTACAGCAATCACCGGGTACTGGTGGTCGATGCGGACACCGGGATGTATAAACGTTACTGGGGTGCATACGGACAACAGCCGGTCGACGACACCGGTAGCGCTCCCATCGGCACGGATCCCAACTTCAAGAATCCGGTGCATTGCGTGCGTATCGTCGGCGACATGGTGTATGTGTGCGACCGCGTGAATAATCGTATCCAGGTGTTTGACAAGAATGTGGCTGGCGGCGCGCCGTGTCAGAATTCGGGGAAAGCGTCGGGTGTCTGCGGTTTTATCGAAGAGAAATTCGTCGCCGTGGAGACGCTCGGTAACGGCAGCACCTGGGACCTCGACACCTCATCGGACAAGCGACAAAGCTGTCTTTTCAATCCGGATGGCACCAACCAGAAGATGTGGATTCTCGAACGCGCTTCGCTCGACATCTTGAGTACTTTTGGTCGAGGCGGGCGGAGTGCCGGTCAATTTCATTGGGTGCATAACGTGGCCACCGATTCCAAGGGTAACCTCTACACGGCGGAGGTGGACACCGGTAAACGCGCACAAAAGTTCGTCCCAAGAGGACCGAGGCACTGCAAAGCCAAGTAGAGGAAATATGGCATACCTCCTCCCGCCCGTTTCTGGGCGGGAGGGGGTGTCTTAAACAGGTGGGGAAGGGGAGGCTCCAGTAGGTGAGCCGGCGCGAGCTCGGTGTGGTTCGTGAGGCGAGCCGTATCGTGTTTGCCGCGATGGTGTTCGGCCTTTTGATTCTGCCAACGCGCTCGGCCGCGCACGACATTCCTGATCAAATTCTGCTCTCGGGCTTTCTCAAACCGGAGGGAGATCGCCTACATCTGATTGTGCGCATCCCTTTAGTGATGTTTCTCAATTTGAACTTTCCAAAGCGTGGGACCGGCTTTCTTGCCCTCGACCACATGGAAGAGCCCCTTGATGTTGCAACGTCGGCGATCGCAAGAGAAATTCTGATTTACGAGGACAACACGCGGCTCAAATTTGCGAGCGCCAGCGCTCGAATCTCTCGCCCTTCCGATCGATCCTTTGAGTCCTACGTGACTGCACGCGAAAACATCCATGGTCCACCACTCGCACCACAGACCAACGTATTTTGGAACCAAGGCTACGTGGACGCCCACCTCGAGTACACAATCCGCTCCGAGCATTCCAGCTTTTCACTCGACTTTCAGGTTGCTCCCGGATTGAGGGACCGCCTGAAGCTCATACTGCGATTGTTGCGTCCCGATGGCTCTATACGCGCCTATGAGCTGCACCCTGGTACTGGTTTGGTTTTTCTAGATCCGCGTTGGTACCAAGCGGCCTGGACATTCGTGAAGCTCGGCTGCGCCCACATACTCGATGGTCTTGATCACCTTCTCTTTCTTCTATGTTTGGTGGCGCCGTTTCGTCTCCGTCATATCTGGACCTTAGTGGGTGTGGTAACGTCCTTCACTGTTGCCCATTCCGTGACTCTGATAGCCGCGGCGCTGGGTATGGTGCCGAAGGGTGAATGGTTTCCACCGCTTGTCGAGATGTTGATCGCCTTATCGATCCTTTACATGGCTGTGGATAACGTTGTCGCTGCGGAACTCAAACACCGCTGGCGAATCACCGCCCTGTTTGGTCTCGTACACGGCTTCGGTTTTTCCTTTGTCCTGCAACAAGATTTACAATTCGCCGGCTCGCATTTTTTACTCTCCCTTCTTTCCTTCAACATTGGTGTCGAGATCGGGCAGGTACTCTTTTTGCTCGCGGTAGTCCCAATTGTAAGCTTGGTGACGCAGGTCGCGCGGTTACAACGTTATGTGATTATCGTACTCTCGGCACTGGCCGGACACACCGCGTGGCATTGGACAGTTGAGCGTTTCGAGACGTTGCGTTTGAAGCAGGCCGGAGGTTTCGATAGGGCTGACTGGGGAATGGTATTGATCTTGGGAGCGGTTGTTAGCCTAATTGGAATTGTCGTTTGGTTAGTATTCCGGAACGGTGTGCGAAGGAGTACCCGACAGCCTGGTGCGGGTGACTGAAGTGGCAGGAAATCTGTTCTGGCCGCGTTGCTAAAAACGCCATATCGAGACGGTGCCACTCACATCATCCTAGGGTCTCTGAACTTCATCGCTCGCCTCGCTGTCCTCATACCAAAACCGAGAGTTAACCTGACCCCGTTCCACATCCCCTAACAACAGTCTATGGAAATACGTCACGATGGCGGGTCGCTATTAGAAATAAGCGGGTAAGCGGACCTTTAAAACGCAAGAATTCTCGTGTGTCGGAGGTCGGCAACTGGCCGTTCTGAGTCCTTCGCAACAGTCACTGTCCATCGAATCAAGTCTGTACAAATACGTCTAACGCGACTTAAGCGATATAAGCGACAAAAGTATAAAAAATGGAGACTTATTTCGCTTAAGTCGCTTTTGTCGCAAAAGAATTTAATCTGATATGAAAGTGACAGAAGCGGTTATGAAGTGGTACTTGCTACAATACGCGAAATGTAACCGAGCGATACGGCAGAGACTGCATTAAGAATACAGATAGTATTTTTCAGAAAATAGCCGGGAAGCTGGAAAAAATGCACCCACATCAATGGTCAGAATATGGAGACGGTTGAGTTTGATGTTGCCGGTGCCACATGGTGCAAATGAGCAATGGATACTCGAGATCCAATGATCGAACTTATTTCGAAAGACTAGGCAATTGAAGGTAGCGAAGCAGCGGAGAGGCTAGGTATCGTAAATGGTTGATAACACAAGAAAACGAGGCATAAAATTCGCCACTACAAATAGGTCGGTTCGCGAGGAAAACCAGCAAATCCGCCAGGAAGCACTGAGACAGCGACTCGCCGCTGCAAATTTGATCGGCGAGATCGGTAAACAGGAAGCTAGACTCGAATCTCTGTTCAACGGAGTCAGCAGGCTAAGAGCAGGACACGAGTTCGAATTGAGGCAAATAATGAGCAAGCTGGCGATTACCAGCAAAGCTATGGACAGCTTGTATCGCAAGCTCGCAAAAGTGCTTCCTGATTTGAAAAGTGTTGGCCACGACGCCAGTGCAGTTGGAGACGATCTTACCTCAAGACCGCATTGATTGCCTGTTGTACGGGCTCGGGGTCAGCGAATATCTTGAGCGTCGCGCTGCAGACACACTCCCGGAGAAATTGATCTAGCCGCCTTTCCTAATGTTTATGAGATGGAGGTACAGAGTGAGGGGGATTAAAGCAAAACCAGCTTGGGCAACGGGAACGACTGAATCGACGGCTCGTGACCCACAGCTGCCGGTCGTGATAAAACGGAGTGGAGGTACGCTGTCTCCTCTATAGCGGACATACTCCCCGGCGTTGCAAAATCAAACTTCAATTTGTTTCTGCACTCAATGGAACTGCCGCTCAATACTCATAGGCGTCATTGGTGACAGCGACAATGGAGAGGTAAATTGCTGCACTGCATCAGGCAGTAGCCGGCCGATTGTGTTGAAAAACTCTTACATTCGGTGACGGCAAAATTCCTTGGAATTTTTTCGAGAGCTAGACAAGCAATCTAGAGCAATATTGTCTGCCTCCGAGAGCCGTCCAAGCGAGTTTTTGTGTTATACCCGCTACCCCCGCGCATGTAGGGTACAAAACTCAGCCGGGAATGCAAATGAAATTTGGTCCTCGGTTCACGAAGGAGTTTTTCAACACAATCGGCCAATCCCTGCCTTTCAGTACTTGGTCGCTGAACGGCTGTTGGACATTGTAACCGGCCATTAAATCTCTCCTAACCTACAGATCAACCCGGACATTTGAACATGGACGCGCTCTCACCATAAGACGGTCAATGCTTGACGAAGGTGTAGGGACGAGGCTCCTGAGCCAAATGAAGACTGGCTATTTTGTCCAATATATTGGATCGTACTTGGGCTCTTCATCTTTCGAACAACATTGCAACATGGACGCAACCAGACCGCCCAGATCCGATGCGTATAACGGGAGCTACCCAGGTTGTAGTTATACGTGGTTGGTGCCCTAAGCGACAACGGCATTACCGGCTAGACACTTCGAAAATAGGCGTCTTACTCAAGTTCTACACCTAGGAACCGATAATGCGGTAAAGGTAGCCACCTCGGCAATCGGCCGGCCTGCCTTCGCCGACATCACGCACACATCCCGAACGGGTGACAGGAGAAAACCGACATGCTATGTAAACACCACCTTTTTCTGGCATCGTGGCTTGGATTACTGCCGTCCCTAGCCTTTGCCACGACCTTAACTATTCCGGGTTCCACCACGGTGCAGAAACGCATCCTCGAGCCCGCTAAAGCATCCATAGAGGCCCAAACCGGTATTACTGTCAACGTGCTGGGTGTCGGATCCGGCAAGGGTTTTAAAGAGTTGGTGGAGGGCAAGGTACCGGTATCCATTGCCTCCAGCTCCTTGAGTGCGCTACTCAAAAAATACAAACTGCCCGACGACGGCACCTACCGGGAGCACGTTATCATCCAGGACGAGATTGTGCCCATTGTCCATCCCGCCAATCCCGTTACCAGCTTGACGCACCAGCAGTTGGCCGATCTCAATACGGGCAAAATCCGTAATTGGAAAGAGGTCGGCGGCGAGGATCGACCTGTGGTGGTGATCACATCTCACGCAGGTTCGGCCACTCGCGCGATGTTTCAGAAGGTCGTGATGCACAAAACACCCTATGCCGAAAAAGCTCGCACCGTCCGCTCCACCCGCCAAGAGGTAGACCTGGTGGCCAAGTTCAAGGGCGGCATCGGGGCGGTTTCCAAAAGCTTCGCCGAAATGAAAAAGGGTAAGGTGAAAGTGGTTGAGACCGACGCGATCACGCGACCGCTGTGTTTCATTACCAAAGGCGAGCCAACCGCAAACGTCGCGAAGCTCGTTACTTTTCTGCAGACGCCTGAAGCACAACAGCATTTTAAATAACTCATGAACTCGTTCTTCAGCCGCTATCTGTCGTGGCTGTGGTGTGTCGCACGAGACACGACCGGCACGTTTCGAATGCGAAACTCGGGTCAGGTGAGACTGCAGACCCGGACGCTCACCGTGCCGCTGAGTATCGCGTTAGTCGTGTTTCTGGTCATGGGTCTCGTGCTCACGCAGCTGTTCCGCGGCAATTTCGAGGCCGTGCAGAATCGTGAGCTGACCAAGCTGATTCAAAGTGAGAGCAGTAAAATGGTCAACGGATTGACCATTCTCACATCCACGCAATCACCGGCGGACGCCTATCTAGGGCTGGAGTCGGACGATCTGGGAATGGCCGAGGACCTGCTCAATAAGGTCGCCGGCATGGGTCTGAGTGACGTAATCATCACGTCGCCGCAAGGTGAGGTGCTGTATCCGGTGGAGGGGAAGCTGCCCAAGGACTTACCAGAACAACTAAAAAATGCGTCGCGGGACCCGGGGGCGATTCGAGTGTTGAGCACAAAAGACCAAATTGTCGCGTTCGCACCGATCCTGGACGTCGACGATGCGGTGGGCTTTCTGGTGTTCACCGTGTCGCTGCCATCGGAACTTACAACGATGTCGGAGCACGTCCTGAATGACGAGATAGGCGCTGCGCACAGTGCCTCCGTCACGCAGTTCTTAGCCTCGGCGCACCAGGAATCGTCGGAGGCCAACCATAGCTTCCTGAAGCGCATGTTGATGACCGCCGGCGGCATTCTTGTGGTTGGCCTCGCACTGATTACGGTCACTCTGAATACGATCTCCCGTAGTATCACGAATCCGGTGAGCAAAGTCGTGCAGGTGGTCGACACCATGGCCAAAGGGGATCTAACCGGGCGCATAGATCTCCCTGAGCGACGGGACGAACTCCGGGATATGGCCGCTCGGGTGAATCACATGGCCGATCAATTGAGCGACACTGTGCGTACAGTGGACCTGCAGTCGGAGTCTCTCTCGGCGCTCGCCACCGGGTTCGTCCGCTCCCGGGAGACGCTCGAAGAGTTCTCGGGCGAGGTGCACTCGATGGTGAATCATGTCGTGGACGACAATCGCCAAATTGACCAGGAGACCCAATCGCTGCAAGAACGGATGCGTGCCGCCCGGGAGAGTGTCAGTGCCCTCCACACCGGCATCGACGGTTTCGTTAACAACATCAAGGACATGGCAAACGAAGCGGCCAAAACGAGCGACAACACGAATACGGTGGCCGCGGCCACTAAACAAATGGGGCACAATTTAGAATGCGTCAACCAAAGCTTGGCGGAAGTCCGCGGATCGGTGGAAACCGTCACCGGTGCCATTGACGCGTTGAACTCCTCCATTGCGGGTGTGAATAGACGGTCCCAGGATACCAATTCCCTATGTCAAGACGCCGAGCAACACGTCGAGCGAACGCGAAAAAACACGAATCGGCTCAGCGCATCGGTCGGTGAGATCGCTGACTTACTCAAGATGATTGATACGATTGCCGAGCAGACCAACATGCTGGCCCTGAATGCCACGATTGAAGCGGCGCGTGCCGGTGAATCCGGTAAGGGCTTCGCCGTGGTTGCCAACGAAGTCAAGGCGTTGGCGCATAAGACGGGTGAGGCGACCAAGATGATCGCCGAGATGATCCAAAAGATAGACACAAGAAGCCAGGAGACCACGCAGACCGTTCAAGATTTGGCCCAACGGATCGAACGCATCGCTCAGGGTAACGAGGAGATCGCGAACGCTATAGGGGAACAGAATGTCAACATTGAAAATATCGCCCAATCTATGGGGGAGGTCTCCAGGGCGTCAGATGAAGTGTCGCAGCGCGCCGCGGAGATGGAGACGGCCGCTCAAGGTGTGTCTGAGTCCACCGACGCAGTCGCCAGTAGCGCGCGCAAAATTGCGGACCTATCGTCCCATGCGGTGTCGGTATCCGCCAGCCTCGCTGAGGAGGGTCAGGCAGCTCTGGATAGCGCGGATGCGGTTCACAAAGGCAGCGAAGCCATTGCCCACGCCTCCAAGCAGGCTCGGACACAGGGCGACCGCACGCTAACACGGGTGCGACTCATGAACGCTTGGATCCGGCACGCCGGGAGGCTGGGTAATGCCGTGCACGAGATCAGCAACGCATTGGCCACCACCTCCAAGGGATTGGAAACCGGGACCGCTCCCTTCGACGTGCAAAAGGTCAAGGTCGGCTACTTGGAGTGGCTCGGCACCATGAATGAAGTGGTGCTTGGTAACGGCACTGCTGAGGGCGGTGAAATTACGGAATTAGACGCGGAGCTCGTCCGTATCCTCGACTTCCAACGTTCCACAAAACTGAATGCGGCACCCGAGTTCCAAGAAATAATGCAGATCCACACGCAAATTCAAACCTTGGCTAGAGAAGCCGTGGCGAACATTACCAGCGGCAACGCGGAGAACGCGAAAAAGATCCTGGATGAGATGGAACCAAGATCGATCCGCTTTTTTGAGTCTTTGGACAAGCTGTATATCTGCGCTTGATCTGTAGAAGGTATAACTTGATCCCTGCTAGAAAGCGCCTTAGAAACTTTGCTACCCAATCTACGGTAATGTGTAAACTGGCGCACTAATTTGCACCCTACATCAATAGCTGCAACTCCGTCGTTTAGCGATAGCCTTGTAAACCGGCGTCGACCTCAGGCTGCATCCGTACCCGATAGACCTGAATCGGCTCGGCAATATTTTTCACTCGCTGCGCGCCAAGATCCTCGAGCTCCGACTTCACTTTGCCCTTTACCTGATCGAACACAGATCGCGAAACACAGATGCCCCCCGTGTCCGCCAGTGCTTCGAGTCGCGCGGCAATATTGACCCCGTCACCGTAGATATCGTCACCGTCGATAACGATGTCGCGCGAGTTGATCCCGATTCGAAATGCGATTCGCTGCGCCTCGGCCACCTGCGCCTCGCGCTCGGACATGGCTAACTGCACCGAAACGGCGCAGCGGAAAGTATCGACGACGCTTGGAAACTCCACCAGTAAGCCATCACCGGTCGATTTAACAATCCGACCGTGGTACGCCGCGATCTTTGGATCAAACCGCTCTTTGCGGTGTTTATTTTGGCGAGCGAGCGTTCCTTCTTCGTCAACTTCCATCAGCCGACTGTATCCGACCATGTCGCTGGCTAGGATTGCAGCTAGGCGACGTTGTGGAACTGGCGACTCCATGGAAACTCCTCTCAAATCAAGCTCATTTCCTAAGATGGAACGTAGATCCTACCGCCACTGGTATTCAACGGCACCATTCGGCCGGCCGAGTTTATCGATCGCCATCAAGTTCTATATTTGGAAATCCGGAATCTTCTCTTGTGCTTACTGGCCAGCCGACTAGTAATCCCCGACGAGAAAAACGAAAATTCTAAATGGCAGCACTAGTGTTAAATACCGGACGCTCGCGTATAGAAGCTTGTATGGCGACTGTGGGTCGTCCTGGAGCATTGGTGTTGCAGCGCACAAACTCATTCTGATCTTCACCAGGAAGGTCCGGTTAGGGCACTTATGTGAAGTTGTTGATTATGTGAAGTTGCACGTCAGAACACGAGTTTACCTCTGTCTACAGGGGTAAACTCGGATTCCGTCCTTCACATAATTAAAGCGTTTTCAGGAAGTCG
>CALZGZ010000144.1 GCA_945787105.1 uncultured Gammaproteobacteria bacterium | reverse complement strand
TCACCCAGCGGCTGCATTCACTGGCGATGCATGAGATCGACATCACCCGAGGGGCGGTGTTGGAAAAGGGTTGTGTGTACATCGTA
The DNA here is from genome assembly GCA_945787105.1 of uncultured Gammaproteobacteria bacterium. GTDB lineage: Bacteria > Pseudomonadota > Gammaproteobacteria > Arenicellales > JAANXG01 > CALZGZ01. Next base: position 4,718 of record CALZGZ010000144.1, on the reverse strand, counting down.
CCGTTGATGGAGAGCCTGAATCTCAGTAATAACCTATCCGCTGCAGGGAATCCGAAAAGCTCCACCGGCCGGTTGGATGTGTTCACACGCCTGATCACCGATTACGGAAACGAATTCGACCACGTCCGGCCCGGCTACTGGGGTTCATTGTATGCTGAGATTGCCCCGCGCACCTTCAGTGTGCTGGTGCGCAAGGGCTCGCGCCTCGGGCAACTCCGGGTGCGCCGCGGGGAGCCGCCGAAACCTGATGACGTACTGCGGCGGTTGCAGCAAGAGCACCGTTTGGTCGAGGACATTCTCGACGAACACGACATCAAGCGGGGCGTGCCGGTGCGTGTCGATGTGCACGGCGACCCCGAGACCGGCCTCATTGGCTACCGTGCCAATAGTCACGCCGGGCTGATCGACATCGACAAAAAGTATCACTATTCGACCGGCGATTTCTGGGAGCCGGTCTACCGCCGCAACGGCGCGGGACTAATCCTAGACCCCGGCGAGTTCTATATACTGGCGTCAAAAGACCCAGTGCGGGTGCCGGTCGGATACGCCGCCGAGATGCTTGCTTATGACACTCTAGTGGGCGAGTTCCGGGTACACTACGCCGGGTTCTTCGATCCCGGGTTCGGTGACCCCGAGGCGGGAGGACAGGGTGCGCGCGCAGTACTCGAGGTGCGCTCCTTTGAAGTCCCGTTTGTGATCGAGCATGGCCAGATCGTTGGCCGCCTGATCTACGAGCCGCTCACCGAAGCCCCCGAGAGGGTTTACGGCCAAGAGCTCAACTCCCACTACCAGCGACAAGGCCTGCAGTTGAGCAAGCACTTTAAGGACTGATGTTGCGCCGATCGCGGGCAACTCCTGAAAGATTACATCGACCAATCATGACAAGAGCGCATCCTGTGGCTAACCCGCGTAACGCGATCGCCTAACAGCGTTGCAGCAAAATCGGCGAAATCGGGGTCATGTCCGAATAAACGTTAATATGCATAGATAGTGAAGCAGCGGCAGGCAAGAAAAAGGGGATAGCCCGTATAGTGTACCAAGGGTCCTGGCGCATACTCGGGGACCAAGCGTCATGCTGGGCATTGATCGATTTCCTTGTTACAAACATGTTGTTGGTCCTTCTTTTCGCCGCCTTGGTGCAATATGCGAGATAGTACACTTTCTGGCGTACCGGGACTTTTGGAAAATCAGAATGGTTCCTAGTTATTTGTCTCAGTTACGTTAGACATTAGAACACGCATCATTTCGCGCTTGGAGAAAACACAGTGCCGGACCGCAAGCACTTCGGACAAGCTGACAGCGGACCTTGGAATCCGAAACAGTACCTGAAGTTTGGCGACCATCGCTTGCGGCCGGCAATCGAACTTCTGGAACGCATTCCGCTTGAATCGCCGAAGTTGATTTTTGATCTCGGTTGTGGCACCGGCAATGTAACCCGGATTGTCGCCGAGCGGTGGCGCTCCGCGAGGGTGTACGGGGTCGATAATTCCACGGAAATGTTGCAAAAGGCGCAGGACCAACCGCTACCAATCGGCTGGATAGAGGCCGATATCGAAAACTGGACCCCCGATGAGGTGCCTGACCTTATTTTCTCGAACGCCGCATTACATTGGGCGGAAAGGCACCAAGACCTTTTCCCACGCCTCACAAGTTTCGTGAATCGTGGTGGTTACTTGGCCGTGCAGATGCCGCTCAGTTGGGATGCGACGTCGCATCGCTTGATGCGCGAGACGTTGGCGGACGGCGGCGCGGCGGGACGCCCCCTCGGAACCGCAGCGTTCAGGCAGGCCGTGGCGCGTAGGTGGGTGGAGGATGCAGAGTTCTATTACGATGTGTTAGTCGGCGATGCGCGTAGTGTTGATATCTGGCAAACGGAGTACCTGCAAGTGCTCGAAGGCACAGATCCAGTCCTCGAATGGGTGAAAGGAACCGGTCTTCGCCCGATACTTAACGGGTTGGAGAATGATGAGCGAGACGTTTTCGTGGCTGAATACCGTCGCCGTTTACACCACGCCTATCCTGTCAAGCCCAACGGATGTACGCTCTACCCGTTTCGCCGACTTTTCATTGTCGTACGGGTATGATTCGATACCCACGATTCGCAACGAAACAAGGGACATTCAAGATTCTTGGCGTAACTGCAACGCAATAAAACAGAATGTGGTTGTGGTTGCATGATCCAACCGGAGGATAACACTATGATGGTAGCACGCTGGCAGATCGAAGCTCGGTTCGGGCATAAGCAAACTGTGATTGACTCATTGAAGAAATGGCACGAAGAGATCGGGTCGCAGGTCGGATGGACCCAAGACAAAGTCCGCTTCCTGTCTGGCTCGGTCGGCGCACTGGAGTCATCGGTGGTTACCGAGGTTTTGATTAATGACCTTGCAGAATTGAGCGAGTCGTGGCAACAGCTAGGCGACATCGAAGCTCACCAGCAATGGAGCAAGGACCTGGAACCATATGTCGTTTCCGGCACACCAAACTGGCAGATCTTCCACATCGTATGAGCGCGATGTGACATGACGCTGATTACGACTCCTGCACGGTAATACTTAAGGGAACAAGCGAATGATAATACGGCTCGGACCCTGCACTATTACCGATCCACGACGTATACAGGATATACATCGTGGTCGTTGTTCAATAACGATTGTTATCGAGCTGTAGGAAGGCCGCGATATCTAAATCCTAGGACGATAACCTATGAAAATTATCCAGAATGCCGGCAAGAAGTCTCTCATGGTCGTACAGGATTTGGGATTAATAATTATTGCGGCTGCGACAATTGTTGCGGTTGGAATCGAGGTGCGAACAATGATCGACGCACGGACAGTGACGTTGGCCGATTTGTTGCTGTTGTTTATTTATCTCGAAGTTCTTGCGATGGTGGCAATATATCTCGAGTCAGGGCAACTGCCGATACGGATACCTTTATATATAGCCATCGTGGCGTTAGCACGTTATTTGATATTGGATATGAAAAGCATGGAAACCTGGCGAATGCTGGCGGTCTCCGGCGCAGCCTTATTGCTGGCGCTGGCGATCTTGGTAATCAGATATGGACACGTTCGTTATCCATACGGAAAGGAGTAGCAGGCATAACAACTAATGCTGAGGTATATTAATCTGCACGGCTTGTTGAATAACCCTTTTGCTATGCCGGTGTTAATGATAAACCTATTTGGTGATTGCGTTCACCAAGCGAATACCGTTGGCGATATAAAGGTCGGCGCAGAATGTCGAAAATGAGGTAAGAAAGTTAAGCAATCTTGATCATACGCGCGCAATTAAGCGCAATGGCGGTCATAAAGAACTGAATTTGGACTTTCGGGAGTCCGCGATAGCGCGCCCGCCGCAAGCCATGATTCTGTTTGGCCTCACCAAACCTTCGAATTTCCACTTTCTTTCCGCGAGCCGCTGGCGAAAAGTGGCTGTAGACTGACGCCGGCGCACGAGAAACTTTGCGTTTTAAACTTCGGCTTCCCCTGTTATTTCTAATAGCGACTTGCCACCGTGACGTAGTACCGCAACGGGTTGTTGGGGGCGAACACGACGTGGAACCGACTCAGATTAACCTTCGGTTTCGGTACGAGAGCAGCGAGACAAGCGATGAAGTCCAGGGGCTCAGCTCAGCACTTTGTCGTAGCATCTGATCGCACGCTCGAAATCGTTTGTGCCGATCGAAACATGGGAAAGAATGCTAGGCATGTCGTCCGCCATTTAGATGCTCCTCAATTCTCCCTATTCACTCTTGTTGTAAAGATCGGCGTCTTCTGCAAGCTTTAAGATCTTAAGGGCTTCGCCGAAGGCGGTTGACGCCGCTGCTTGGTTGCCGTTTTGTAGTAGTGTTTTACCGTCGGCAAGATGCTTATCAAGATCCGTACGTTGTTGTTCCGTCATTGGAAAATTCTTGGCAACCAATTTGTCGATAGCTGCTAACTGGTCCTGCGGCGTGGAAGCACTGCAGGCGGCAAGTGCAAATGCGATGGACAATCCGACGACGTGTGACGTTCGCTTCATGGGCCGGGTCTCCGTGTTTATTATGGTGAATATGTGTATATCTATACTACTTTCTAACTCTTGCCTCTGTATAGGCGACAACGCGCTTAAGTTCGGCAACTGGAATCTTGACCAAATTGCGATCATCGCCACCACCTGTCAATATCCAGTCCCGCTCTAGGACCTTAGGATCGATAAGGATGGTCGCGTTTGGTGCATTCAACGGCGAGTTACCGCCAAGGCGTTGGCCCAAGTATCGTTCGCTCTCCTCGGCTGTCACGATGCGCGGTCGATCGATCAAACCCAGCGCTTTTCTCACTCGGTCTGTGCTCGCTCTGGCATTCGCCGGTACCAGTGCAATCACCAACCTCTCATCCGAGGTGAGCATTACAATCGACTTCGTGAATCTCTCTACCGGATAACCGCTGACCGTTACCGCTTCTTCCACCGTGTACACACGTTCGCTAAAGCTCAACATCTCCGCGTTCACGTTGTTGTCTTCGATCCATCGCCTAATCCTATTCGAGGAATCACTCATACCTGGTTTCTAGATCAACACGACGCAATTAACGGAATTACGGGGACAGTTTACTTATCTGTTAATAACTATGGGACACCGCAATTAAGGGGACAGTTTACTTATCTGTTAATAACTATGACAACGGACTATTCGCCAATCACCGCCAACGATCAGGTCAAGCAAGCAACCACCCAAC
>CALZGZ010000143.1 GCA_945787105.1 uncultured Gammaproteobacteria bacterium | reverse complement strand
TAAAGCGCAACTTCAAGCACACCATTGAGGTGGTGATCGATCGTCTGGTGGTGCGTCCTGGTCATGAACAACGCCTCGCCGAATCCTTCGAAACCGCACTCAGGCTCGCTGACGGCCTGGCTAAGGTCTTGGTGCTCGCAAACGATGAACATCCGGAAGAGCAGGCATTGGTGTTTTCTTCCCAGTATGCCTGTCCGCACTGCGGCTACAGCATTAGTGAATTAGAACCGCGGTTATTCTCGTTCAATAATCCGGCCGGAGCGTGCCGCACCTGCGACGGGCTCGGCGTAGAACAGTTCTTCGATCCCAAGCGTATTATCTACGACTCCAGCGTCAGTCTGGCGGCGGGCGCCATTCAAGGTTGGGACCGCCGCAATGTGTTTTATTTCAATCTGCTCCAGTGCCTGGCCCGTCACTACGGCTTTGACGTCGACAAGCCGTTTAACAAGTTGCCAAAATCGATTCAAAAGATGATCCTGTATGGCAGCGACGGTGAGAAGATTAAGTTCACCTACTTGCGCAGTGGTGGCCGCAGTGTACAACGTACACATCGATTCGAAGGAGTGGTCCACAATATGGAGCGCCGCTATCGGGAAACCGAATCCAACGCGGTGCGCGAAGATCTGTACCGGTTCATCAACTCGCAACCGTGTAAAAACTGTGACGGCAGCCGTTTACGCCAGGAAGCGCGTAACGTATTCGTCGCCGGCCGTGCCGTCCACGACATTGCCCACTTGTCAGTCGGAAGCGCCTTCGAATTCTTCGAAAAACTAGCACTGACCGGGCAGCGGGCGAAGATCGCCGACAAAATCGTGAAAGAAATCAAGGAACGCTTGGGGTTTCTGGTCAACGTGGGGCTCGAATATCTGACCCTGGAGCGGTCTGCCGAAACCCTATCCGGCGGTGAGGCGCAGCGTATCCGCCTGGCATCCCAAATCGGTTCCGGTCTGGTAGGGGTGATGTATGTGCTCGACGAACCTTCAATCGGATTGCACCAGCGCGACAACGGCCGGCTGCTGACTACCTTGACCCGGCTTCGGGATTTGGGCAATACCGTGCTGGTGGTCGAGCACGACGAGGAAGCGATCCATTCCGCCGATCATATTTTGGACCTGGGCCCTGGTGCCGGCGTGCACGGTGGACAAATCGTTGCTCAGGGCAAGGTCAACGAAATCATGGCCAATCCCAACTCCTTAACCGGCCGCTACCTGGCGGGACAGGAATGCATCGATGTCCCGGCGCAGCGCACGCCAGTGGATACTCAGCGCAAGTTGGTGGTGCGGGGTGCGTCGGGTAACAACTTGAAACACATCGATGTCGAGATCCCGGTGGGACTTTTTACCTGTGTGACCGGCGTGTCGGGCTCGGGTAAATCCACGCTGATCAACGACACCCTCTATCCCGCCGTCGCGCAACGGCTGTACAAGAGCAAGAACAATCCGTCACCACATCGAACGGTCGAGGGCATCGAACACTTCGATAAGATCATCGATATTGATCAAAGTCCCATTGGCCGCACTCCGCGCTCCAATCCGGCCACCTATACTGGATTGTTCACGCCTATTCGCGAGTTATTCTCCAACACGCCCGAGTCCAGAGCCCGGGGCTACAAACCGGGCCGTTTCTCGTTCAACGTCCGTGGCGGGCGCTGCGAGGCCTGCCAGGGTGACGGGCTCATCAAGGTAGAGATGCATTTCCTTCCCGACATTTACGTGCCCTGTGACGTGTGCAAGGCCAAACGTTACAACCGGGAAACCTTGGACATTCGCTACAAGGGCAAGAACATTCACGAGATCCTGGAGATGACGGTGGAGGAAGCGGCGGAGTTCTTCTACGCGATACCGGTGATCAAACGCAAACTCATCACTCTGTTGGACGTCGGCCTCGGATATATTCACTTAGGCCAAAGCGCCACCACCCTGTCAGGCGGTGAGGCGCAACGTATCAAACTCGCGCGCGAGTTGTCGAAGCGAGATACCGGGAAGACGCTGTACATTCTGGACGAACCCACCACCGGCCTGCACTTTCACGATATCAAGCAATTGTTGCGGGTGCTGCATCGATTACGCGATCACGGTAATACCGTGGTGGTCATCGAGCACAACTTAGACGTGATCAAGACCGCGGATTGGATTATTGACCTTGGCCCGGAAGGCGGCGATGCCGGTGGTGAGATGGTCACTTACGGAACGCCCGATGACGTGGCCAAACATACTCTCTCCTACACCGGCCGTTTCTTGCGTCCTGTGTTAGACCGCGGCCGCGTAGACCGCGGCCGCGATGTTGAAATTCGAAGTGCCTGACACTGACGAAGCACAAAAATCTTTGACAATGGCCACATCGACCGTCGCACTTTCGTTTTCTTGCGCGTCATTGTGGTGACGGCTTAGTGCGTTCCATCGCGGTGTTGCCGGCTTATCGAGGCAGAGGCATCGGACGCGCGCTGTATCAGCGCATCGCAGAAAGGGCAATTCGCTCAGGAATCCACCGGTTTTATCTTTTGACCGAAACCGCCGAGGATTATTTCACCAACCTGGGATTTGCGCCAATCGCGCGTGGTGACTCGCCTTTGGCGATAGCCGGAACAAGGCAGTTCCGTGAGTTGTGCGCACCGTCCGCGACGGTGATGTATCACCACCTGGCGAGGTCCGGTAACCCAGACGCAACCCGGCGGTCAGCCAAGGGCGATGCGTTGCACGACAAGCTCATTACTTCGTAATTGCAGCTTGGCGATCGATGCAAACAACTATCGCAGGATGGTGTGTGTTTGAACGCGCAAGCGACGATACCAGCGTGCCGGGCGGCTGGTTTTTGCTGCGCAAGCGGTGGTGAATAAGGAATCCTCGCGGACGATGGTGACACCGAGACATTACATTTTGGTACGATACACGCTTAAGATGGCACCGCTATGAAACGCACCTGCAGTCAATGCAACCTACCAGGGATAAAGGTGGGCAAAGTGGTCATGTTGGGTCCCACGCGATGTGAATACTGTGGTACCGAGTATGACATTGCGCGCTACAAGAATCTCCCCTATACCGTGGCTGGCCTGCTGGCAGTGATATTTGTCCTGGCTTGGCTCACGGGCAATCTCAATGGGATCTCGTTCTTGATTCTTTGCGGCGTGTGGCTCACATTCGACCTCATCTGGGAAAGCCTGGCGCCATTGCAGCCGGTACAACACTCGCGCAAGAATCCGCCGGCGCCGTCGACGGAATCCAACGACAGCGCCGATGAGTCGGATAGCGCAGCCGCAAAAAAGACCGACACAAACAAACTCATTAGCTAATATACACTGCGTGCGTGACACATAAGTGTCGCCAGATCACAAACACCGGCCAATCTGCTATGGACCTCAAGATATTAGTCACCGTATTTACCGCGGTCTTTATCGCCGAGCTTGGCGATAAAACACAGCTTGCCACGCTGTTGTTCGCGGCAGACAAGGAAGTAAGCAAGTTGACCGTTTTTGTCGGCGCCTCGTTGGCTTTGATCGTCGCATCCGCGATAGGAGTCATGGCTGGCAGCGTCATATCCCTCTATATCAGCGAAAAACATCTGCATTACCTTGCCGGAATCGGTTTTGTCGGTATTGGGATTTGGACACTCATGAAGGCTTGATCTCAGTTCGCCATCGTCCATGATGTATGATTTGAATTATTGATCAATCAGGTTTAAGTCGGTGTTTCATCTACGGCAATGAAATCCAAGTCTCATTGGGAAAACGTTTATTCAACCAAACCTCCGCAACGCGTGGGATGGTATAAGCCGCACTTGCATACGTCGCTGGCAATGATTGCCAACACCGCGCTAGGAGTGAATGCACGAGTGATCGATGTCGGCGGCGGCGCCTCGACGCTGGTCGATGATCTGCTCGAACAAGGCTACGAGCAGATTACCGTCCTCGACCTATCGCGTGCCGCATTGTCGGTCGCCCACTCACGGCTCGGGGCCCCCGCCTCGAAAGTGAAATGGATCGAAGGCGACGTCACGACAATCGAATTACCGCCCGCTTACTTCGATGTTTGGCACGATCGGGCAGTGTTTCACTTCCTTACAAAAGCTGACGATAGAAAAAAATACATGGAAAACATGCAACGATCCCTCGCGGGCGATGGCCATGTCATCATCGCGACTTTCGCTCCGGAAGCGCCGCCAAAATGTAGTGGTTTGGAGGTGCAAAGGTATACCCCGGAACTTTTGCGAGGCGAGCTTGGAGAAAGTTTTGAGTTGGCAGAGCATAAATCGGAATTGCATGTAACTCCCGGCGGTGTCGAACAGATGTACTTGTATTGTCGTTTCCGTAGACAATCCCGCGCAGACTAATCTTCGTTCGCTGCACGGATTACGTGCATCAACACGATGTGTTGGGACCGCAGAAACGTACCGGGGATTGGATGACGGACGAGCCGCCGTGCAAGCTCGTTGCCCATATATTTATTGCACCAAGGATTCCGGATGATGGCGAAGGGACTTGGAAAAAAAGGGGTCTGAATTAAACTCAGAACTCTTTTTTCTGTCGAGTGAAGGCCAAGCGCAGGCGTGCGAGAAGCAGCCAGGGCCGGGATTGTCCCGCCCTTATTCTTACCAAGAAACCTGGAAAGCCGAATGTTTTCATTTCTGGGGCCAAACGTTGTGGGTGTCTCCAATTGTGTACCATGAGTAAGGGCGGGCCGCCTTGGTGCAATATTCAGACTAATGTTGATAGTGCACCCAACTACCGGATAGCGAGCGAATGAATTGCTTCCACAGCGTTTCTGGGTCGCTGTCAAAGAGCATTTTCGCGTCACCTTTGACTATGTACCAATCACCGCGATCGACTTCATGTTCGAGTTGCCCCACCGCCCATCCGGCGTATCCAATGTACGTATGCATAACCTTGTTTGAATTGTGGTTGCGTATAAATGTTTCAAACATCGGCTTGCTGGCCACCATATAAACGTCTTCCAACACGCGGTTTCCAATATCTAGAGGCCGCGAAGATTTAATGAGAAACCGTACCAGGTCGATTTCTACCGGCCCACCGTAGTACACATGGGCGTCGGCATCGACGAGCTCCGCCCACTCGGGCAACAATTTGGCTACCGGCACCTCGCTGGGGCGGTTGACAACCAGGCCGATGCTGCCCCAGGAATCGTGTCCGGTGATCAGAATAACCGTCTGCTTGAATCTGGGATCCTTGATATGGCGCTTGGCAACCAGGAACACGCCGCGTTGCAGCGACACTTGGCGCAAAAATCGCTGAGTCGACATTAACGGATTCAGCGCCGGCGAAACGGCGGCCCGCTGCTGAGTTGACCGCAGGATTGATGCAATCTCGAATTGCCGGTGCCGGCCGAGATCAGAATCAACCGCTTGCGCCATATGAGGTGACAGCAGCGTCGACGCCGCGATGACAAGGGTTTTCCAATGGATACGAAACATGTTATGCAGCCCTGCCTGACCTCCCACATGATGATATTACGCTGAATCCGCGGAATACGTAAATGGGTTTAGCGGTTCAAATTCGGGCCGCTTAGTGCGCGAGACAACGATTATCATGCCTCTGCACAGCGCCGGAATACTGCCGTTCCAACTTCGCCACTAGGCACTGCAAGTCATATTGGTGCATCCGGGCGGCCCGTTTTGGACAACTAACCCGCATATCGCACCAGTATCAGGGAAGCTGGCGCAGGACAGGTGCAATTGATTGCCGGACTGGAGCGAAAGGCATAGCCGTAGCTATGGCTAGAGTGAAGTCCAAGTGCAGGCGTGCCTGGACCAGCCAGAGCCCGGATAGGACACCGGCCGCTACAAACTGTACCCGAGAAACATGTACTAGGGTCGACATATGCAAATGTTTTATCAATAACTTGCCTCAAGGTCGGTGTTCGACTGGTGCAATATGCGGGTTAAGGGTCTGGGACATGGGTCGAATCCGCACGGACGCATTTAACCGCGCGAGTTGCCCTAGGCGACTGCAAAACGGGAATTTACCGAACAAACGGGCTTCGATATCGATGGGGACTGTATTGACCTTGCCCCCATATTGCACCAAGGCGTCCCGACCCCAGCCGCCCCGACCCTGCGCCAGCATCCGGGATCCTTGATGCAAGTGTCGGGCTAGCATCACTGCGGGGACCCAGCAGCAAGATCATCCATGCATCGGCGCTTGCGGGCGCTATCAACGTCTCGAAGATCAGCAGCAATGTGTTGTTACTCGAATGGCCGCCCAAGTCGGGTATTGTCACGGAATATCCTGAAGTCGACAGGGGTGAATGGTGTTCTATAGACTTGGCGTGCGCAAAATTTACCAAGGCCCAACAGAAGTTTTCCGACCGGCTTGTCAACCAAATCGGTAAAAGAATAAACAAACCTTCCGGATAATCCTGCGTGGCGTATTGTTGTGTCTTAAAAGTAGCCACATCCAAGGGGCCAAGGTAACATGTCCAAGGATTCAACAGCTCAACAATAAACAGGATCAATGTAATGGCGACTAGTCTAATTGTGCATCTCGAACTTGCTGCTGAAAAATTCAATGAGTTTCTCCAGATCGTTCGTGCCCACGGTGAATTCTCGGAACAGACCGAACCGGGTTGCCTAAGTTTCCAGGTTATGGTGCCAAAGGAGGAACAAAATAGGGTAATTTTGGTTGAAGTGTATCAAGACGACGCTTCACTGGAGACGCATTGGAACTCAGATCATATGGCGAGGTATCGTGAAAAAGTGGAGGATATGATTGTCGATCGAAAGCGATATCTATGCACGACTTGAAGAACGCGACCTGTGCGCTGTATCACAACTCCGTTGATACATGGATAACATCATTGAAATCAACAACGCCATTGTCTACCGGGGCCCGAATCGTGTCTTCGACGGCCTGACACTGGAGATCCCGGAAGGATGCAACACTGCAATCTTGGGTCCCAACGGGGCGGGGAAATCGACGCTTCTCAAGCTCTTATCCAGGGAATTGTATCCAGCACATCAGAAAGACAGCTATATTCGTATCTACGGCCGCGAGCGATGGGATGTCTGGGAACTGCGGTCTCACCTCGGTATCATTTCCAACGACCTCCAACAAAGCTATGCTGCCCACGCGGTCGGCACCGATGT
>CALZGZ010000142.1 GCA_945787105.1 uncultured Gammaproteobacteria bacterium | reverse complement strand
TGTGAAGATGACGGTATCGTTGCATGCGCCGATTGCGATGGAGGATGGATTACGGTTTGCGATTCGCGAAGGGGGCCGCACCGTGGGCGCCGGCGTGGTAACCAAGATTATCGAGTAGGAAGCGAACGCTGCAGCGCATGCGGGCGGAATTTACCCGCCTTACCAATCAACGCATTGCTTATCGTGACCTTCAGACCTTTAACTTTGAACTTTTTACATATTTCTAGGCCAGTAGCTCAATTGGCAGAGCGGCGGTCTCCAAAACCGCAGGTTGGGGGTTCGATTCCCTCCTGGCCTGCCAAAGTATTGCGGGAAAACGGTATCAAAGCCGGTGATAGATAAACTTAAACTGACGGCCGCAGTTCTGCTGATCATCGCAGGCATCGCGGCATTTTATTATTTCGAAGGGCAATCGATCCTGCTGCGCGCCGGGATGGTCATCCTAGGTGTCGTAGCCGCCCTGGGGATCGTATTAACGTCGGTTCCGGGTCAGGCGGCCTGGGAATTTGCTAAGGGAACACGTCTCGAGGTGCGCAAGGTCGTTTGGCCGACGCGTCGCGAAACCGTTCAGGGTACGTTAATGGTTATGGTTATGGTGGTACTGGTAGGACTGTATTTGTGGTTATTGGACATCGCATTGTTCTGGGTGATCTATGATCTCGTTCTAAAGGCCAGAGGGGTATAACGTTGGGAGCTTCGGAATCGAGTCATGGCTAAACGATGGTACGTGGTACACGCGTTTTCCGGATACGAGAAGCATGTCGCGCAATCGCTACGCGATCACATTGAGCGTGCTGGCATGCAAGACAAATTCGGAGAGATCCTGGTTCCCACCGAGGACGTGGTGGAAATGAAGGGTGGTCAAAAGCGCACCAGTGAGCGCAAGTTTTTTCCCGGTTACGTGTTAGTGCAAATGGAGATGACCGACGATACCTGGCACTTGGTCAAGGGTGTCCCGCGCGTCACGGGTTTTATCGGTGGGACCAGTTCAAGACCGACACCGATTAGCGACTCCGAGGCTGAGGCGATCATGCAACAGGTTAAGGTCGGCGCGGAAAAACCCAGACCCAAATTTTCCTTTGAACCAGGGGAACTGGTGCGGGTGATAGACGGTCCGTTTACGGACTTCAACGGAACTGTAGAGGACGTCAATTTTGACAAGAGTAAGCTGCGCGTGGCGGTTTCCATTTTTGGACGATCAACACCGGTTGAATTGGATTTTAGTCAAGTGGAGAAAGGGTAGTCATCACAGAGGGCAGAGTGAAAAGTGTACGGGGCGTGCTCTTTGTTTGCTTTTCACTTTGTACTTTGCACCACGAATGGGGAACTCAACGGCGTTTGAACCCACTGGAATAAAACATGGCGAAGAAAGTAGATACATATATAAAACTTCAGGTTCCCGCAGGAGAGGCAAATCCCAGCCCCCCGGTCGGGCCGGCGCTTGGGCAGCATGGGGTCAATATCATGGAATTCTGCAAGGCGTTCAACGCCGAAACCCAGGATGTCGAGAAGGGCTTGCCGATACCGGTGGTTATTACCGTATATAGCGACAAGAGCTTTACTTATATCAAAAAGACACCGCCGGCATCGGTGTTGCTGAGAAAAGCCGCGGGCGTCGGCAAAGGCAGTGCGGAACCGAATCGCGACAAGGTCGGCAGAGTAACCCGCAAGCAATTAGAGGACATCGCGACTGCAAAAATGCCGGATTTGAATGCGTATGATATGGACAATGCAGTGCAAATCATCGCAGGTAGTGCGCGCAGCATGGGAATTGAGACCGAGGAGTGATAACTATGGCGAATAGTAAACGCATGAAAGGCATTACTGCTGTTGTTGACCGGTCCAAATTCTATACCCTCGACGAAGCGATTGAGTTGGTAAAGAAGACGGCCGCGGCGAAATTCGATGAGTCGGTCGATGTTGCCGTGAATTTGAGCGTTGATGCACGCAAATCTGATCAAAGTGTCCGTGGATCAACGGTATTGCCGAGGGGCACCGGGAAGACTGTAAAAGTAGCAGTATTCGCGGATGGCGCGCAGGCTACCGAGGCGCAACAGGCCGGTGCCGACGTGGTTGGCCTGGATGATTTGGCGGAACAGGTTAAGAAAGGTGAGTATGACTTTGATATCGTTATTGCTACTCCGGATACGATGAAAGTTGTTGGTAAACTCGGGCAGATACTCGGACCCCGGGGGCTGATGCCGAATCCAAAGGTCGGAACTGTCACCAAGGATGTCGCTAAAGCCGTGGAGAATGCGAAAGCCGGTCAGGTTCAATTTCGTATCGACAAAGCTGGAATCGTACATTGTCCTATCGGCAAGGTGTCCTTCGATGCCGATGCACTAAGAGAAAATTTTGATGCCTTAATGTCAGCCCTGCAAAAGTCAAAGCCAGCGGCGGCAAAAGGCCAGTTTTTCAAGCGGGTCACCTTGTCCACTACGATGGGGCCGGGAATCCGCGTGGATAGAGCGTCATTATCGGTATAAAAGGAATGGCGTTTAATAGGTCGGAAAATTGTGGGAATTGGGTTACGAGTAAGTTGCAGATCTAACGAGCCTCGTTAGACATGGCGCGTACTTCGATCCCGAGGTCTCCCGGTTTTCCGGTAGTCAAAGACCGCAGGTGAAAGAATATTTTCTTAATGAGCCAAATGGTTTGCCTGCGTAGACGGTACCTAAAGGGCGGGTGTTATTTGATAATTCCTGGGCCTGGGCACCGAATGGAGGTGGTCGTCAATGAGTCTGAGTCTTGAAGGAAAGAAGGCGGTGGTCGAGCAGGTCTCTGGTGTTTTATCAGGGTCTCAGGCGGCGGTCGTTGCGGAATATCGTGGCCTTACCGTAGCCGAGATCACTGATTTACGTCGCCGCGCCCGCGAGGCGGGGGTGTTTCTGAAAATCGTGAAGAATACTCTGGCGAAACGTGCCGTTAAAGACTCGGAGTTCGCGTGTCTGGAAGAGCACTTCGTGGGCCCCCTTGCCCTCGCGGCATCGGAAGACCCAGTGGCGGTGGCAAAGGTGCTCAATAACTTTGCCAAAGACAACCAGCAACTGGCGATACGAGTGGGAGCGATGTCTGGTGCTCTGCTGTCTGTAGACGACATTCAAGCGCTGGCCAAATTACCTGGTCGCGAGGAGCTGTTAGCCATTTTGCTAGGGACATTACAGGCGCCGATTCAAAAATTTGTGCAGACTTTGAACGAGGTGCCTGCGGCGTTCGTACGCACCTTGGCGGCGGTGCGCGACGCGAAACAAGGCATCTGACGATCACCGTAATCGAGTTCAACTGTTTCAGGAGTTAACCATCATGGCCGTATCCAAAGAAGATATTCTGGAAACGATTAGTAATATGTCCGTTCTCGAGTTGTCTGAATTGATCAAAGACATGGAGGACAAGTTTGGTGTATCCGCAGCTGCGGTGGCAGTGGCGGCGCCCTCGGCGGGCGGTGGTGAAGTTGCCAGCGGCGCCGAAGAGAAAGATGAGTTCGACGTTGTGTTGAGCAGTTTCGGTGACAACAAGGTCACGGTGATCAAGGCGGTTCGCGCGATCACTGCCCTTGGTCTTAAAGAAGCCAAAGACTTGGTGGAAAGCGCCCCGGCGCCGGTTAAAGAAGGCGTCGGAAAAGATGAGGCCGAGGATGTCAAAAAGCAGCTTGAAGAAGCTGGTGCAACCGTCGAGTTGAAATAGACAACAAAGCGGACGAGTGACATTAAGCAAGGGTGCTACAGACGCAAGGCTGGTGGTGGAAGCTGCTGGCCGCCTATTGCTTGGCGTTTATTCATCATTAACGCGAGTGTGAGAGGTTTAAATGGGTTATACCTTTACTGAAAAAAAGCGCTTACGTAAAAGCTTCAGTAAACGTCCGGGCTTTTTGCGGGTGCCTTATTTGCTTGATACCCAAAAGAATTCCTACCGGAAGTTTCTGCAATCTGATACGGAAGTAGGGGATCGTGTGGAACAAGGGCTGCAGGGTGCATTTAAGTCAGTGTTCCCAATCGAGAGCTACAACGGAAACGCGGCACTGGAATTCGTAAGCTACCGGTTAGGTACACCATCGTTCGATGTCAGGGAATGCCAACAGCGAGGTTTGATTTACGCTGCCCCGCTGCGGGTGCTGTTACGACTGGTCCTGTTCCAAAAGGATGAGACAACTGGTGCAAAATCAGTGAAAGACGTAAAGGAACAAGAGGTCTACATGGGCGAGATTCCGTTGATGACAGACAATGGAACCTTCGTCATCAACGGTACTGAACGCGTAATCGTATCTCAGTTGCATCGGTCGCCCGGCGTATTTTTTGACCACGACCGAGGTAAAACCCATTCGTCAGGTAAACTTTTGTTTTCTGCACGAATCATCCCATACCGCGGTTCTTGGCTGGATCTCGAGTTTGATCCAAAGGATCTTCTGTATATCCGTATCGATCGGCGTCGTAAGTTACCGGCGACTATTCTGTTGCGGGCGTTGGGCTATACCACCCAGCAGATCCTGGAGATGTTTTTCGATAATGATGTGTTCTATGTGTCCGCGAAAGACATCAAGATGGAATTGGTGCCGCAGCGCCTGCGGGGGCAACAGGTCAACTTCGATATTACAACGCCGAAACGAACGATTATCGTCGAGGCAGGCAAGCGGATTACCGCGCGACACGTACGCGAGTTGGAAAAATCCCGAGTCAAGAAGATTTCGATTCCCGCATCGTTTCTGATCGGAAGGACCTTGGCCATAGATATTCCGGACCCGGAAACCGGAGAATTACTGGCGCAAGCCAACGACTCAATAACCGAAGAATTAGTCGAAAAACTCGTTGATATCGGAGTCAAAGAACTACCGACGATCTATACCAACGATCTTGATCAGGGACCGTATCTCTCGGAAACACTGCGGATCGACTCAACCAGCAACGAATTGGAAGCGCAGGTCGAGATTTATCGCATGATGCGGCCTGGTGAGCCGCCGACAAAAGAAGCCGCCGCCGCATTGTTTCACAATCTGTTCTTCAATGTTGACCGGTACGACTTGTCAGCAGTTGGCCGCATGAAGTTCAACCGCCGATTGGGCAGAAATGCCGATGAGGGGCCAGGCACATTGAGCAAGGAAGATATTATCGATGTCATGAGGACGCTGATCGATTTAAAAAACGGTCACGGAGAAATCGATGATATCGACAACCTCGGGAACCGGCGGGTGCGATCGGTTGGTGAACTAGTGGGAAACCAGTTCCGCGTCGGATTAGTGCGCGTCGAACGCGCGGTTCGTGAACGGTTGACGATGGCGGAATCGGAGAATCTGACTCCGCAAGAACTGATAAATGCCAAGCCGGTGTCTGCTGTGGTGAAGGAATTTTTTGGTTCCAGCCAGCTGTCGCAGTTTATGGATCAGACCAACCCATTGTCCGAGGTGACTCATAAGCGGCGGGTATCCGCGTTAGGTCCGGGTGGCTTGACACGGGAACGGGCGGGCTTCGAAGTGCGCGATGTGCATCCCACACATTACGGACGGGTGTGTCCCATCGAGACGCCCGAAGGTCCCAATATCGGCTTGATTAATTCATTAGCGTGCTATGCGCGGGCTAACAAGTATGGTTTTCTCGAGACGCCATACCGCAAGGTGCGAAATGGCAAAGTGAGCAATGACATTGAATATCTGTCGGCGATTGAGGAGCGCACGTTCGTCATCGCCCAGGCTAATGCTACTGTTGACGAGAGGGGCACCTTGTTGGACGAGTTAGTGTCTTGTCGCAACGAGAACGAATTCATGCTGTCAACGCCGGATCAAGTCAATTTCATCGACGTGG
This sequence comes from uncultured Gammaproteobacteria bacterium, assembly GCA_945787105.1. Lineage (GTDB taxonomy): Bacteria > Pseudomonadota > Gammaproteobacteria > Arenicellales > JAANXG01 > CALZGZ01. Next base: position 1,732 of record CALZGZ010000142.1, on the reverse strand, counting down.
CGCCTTCGCAGATTGTGTCGGTTGCTGCGTCTTTAATTCCTTTTCTGGAACACGATGATGCCAACCGGGCGCTGATGGGATCGAACATGCAACGCCAGGCGGTACCCACCGTTAAGACTGAGAAACCCCTCGTCGGCACGGGTATGGAGCGCATCGTTGCCGTGGATTCGGGAGTAACCGTTCTTGCGCGGCGGGGTGGTACCGTGGAGGCGGTGGATGCCAGTCGTATCGTGGTGCGTGTCAATGACGATGAAACCCGCCCCGGCGAACCCGGTGTCGACATCTACAACCTGGTCAAATACCAGCGTTCCAACCAGAACACGACGATCAATCAGCGACCGTTGGTGGGCGTGGGTGACAAAATCGCCAAGGAAGATGTGCTCGCTGACGGGCCATCCACCGATATGGGTGAATTGGCATTAGGCCGTAATGTGTTGGTGGCCTTCATGCCTTGGAATGGTTACAACTTTGAGGATTCTATTCTGATTTCCGAAAAGCTTGTTAAAGACGATGTCTATACCACCATCCATATCGAGGAATTATCTTGTGTCGCCCGGGATACGAAATTGGGTGCCGAGGAAGTTACGCGTGATATTCCCAACGTCGGCGAAGCGGCGCTTGGCAAGCTGGACGAGTCTGGGATCGTATATGTCGGAGCCGAAGTGACTTCCGGGGACATCCTGGTGGGTAAGGTCACGCCCAAGGGTGTAACTCAGCTTACCCCTGAGGAGAAGTTGTTGCGTGCAATCTTTGGCGAGAAGGCCTCTGATGTGAAAGACACGTCGCAACGGATGCCCTCCGGGATGGCGGGTACTGTCATTGACGTGCAGGTGTTCACCCGCGATGGCGTAGACAAGGACGCGCGGGCGCGGCAGATAGAAGAAACTGAGCTTGCCGGCATTCGCAAGGATTTGAACGATCAGTTCCGCATCGTGGAAGAGGATGCCTATGCGCGAATCGAGAAACTTTTAACCGGCCGCACTGCAGAGGGAGGACCTGGGGCGCTCAAGTCAGGGGAGAAGGTAACCAAAGGCTATTTGGCCGACCTGCCTCGGGATAAATGGTTTGAGATCCGATTGCGTAATGAGGAAGCCAACGAATCTTTGGAGCAATTGCGCGCCGATCTCGATGCGCAACGGAAGCACTTTGACGCGCTATTTGACGAGAAACGCGCCAAGTTGGAGGCCGGTGATGACCTTGCACCCGGTGTGCTTAAGATGGTTAAAGTCTTTGTGGCGGTGAAACGCCGGCTGCAGCCGGGGGATAAAATGGCGGGACGTCATGGAAACAAAGGCGTGATTTCAAAGATCGTTCCGATGGAGGACATGCCGTATATGGAGGACGGCACCACCGTTGATATCGTGCTGAACCCTTTAGGTGTGCCATCGCGTATGAACGTCGGACAGGTTTTGGAGACGCACCTAGGATGGGCGGCGCTCTCACTGGGCCAGCGGATCGACAAGATGTTAAAGGAGCAAAGCACGATGTCCGAGCTCAGAAACTTTATCGACAAGATCTATAACCACAACGGCCGCAAGGAGCGCATTAAATCGCTATCCGACAGTGAGATCACTGAGCTCGCCCATAATCTGCGTGGCGGGGTTCCCATGGCGACGCCGGTGTTTGACGGAGCAAACGAGCAGGAGATCAAAGACATGCTCGAGCTGAGCGGACTGCCTACTAATGGTCAGGCGGTACTTTTTGACGGTCGGACCGGCGAACCGTTCGACCG
>CALZGZ010000141.1 GCA_945787105.1 uncultured Gammaproteobacteria bacterium | reverse complement strand
GCCAGGCCGTCAGCGAGCCTGAGTGCGGTTTCGAAGGATTCGGCGAGGCGTTGTTCATGACCAGGACGCACCACCAGACGATCGATCACCACCTCAATGGTGTGCTTGAAGTTGCGCTTTAAAGTCGGGGGATCGTCAAGTTCGATCACCTCGCCGTCAATTCGGGCGCGGATGAATCCCTGGGTATGCAGGTTATCGATAAGTTGTGAATGTTCACCCTTACGGTCACGTACCACCGGCGCCAGCAACAATATTCGTGAGTCCTGGGGTAACGCCATGACCTGATCCACCATCTGACTCACGGTTTGCGCTTCCAGGGTGACGTTATGATCCGGACAGCGCGGATCACCGACGCGCGCGAATAATAAGCGCAGATAATCGTAGATCTCGGTCACCGTGCCTACCGTCGAGCGGGGGTTGTGGGAGGTGGCCTTTTGCTCGATGGATATGGCTGGGGAAAGGCCTTCGATCAGGTCGACGTCGGGTTTTTCCATCAACGACAAGAACTGACGAGCATAAGTGGATAAGGATTCCACATAACGGCGTTGCCCTTCGGCGTAGATGGTGTCGAACGCCAAAGAGGATTTTCCCGAGCCGGACAGGCCGGTTATCACGATTAGCTTATCGCGCGGCAGGTCGAGATCAATGTTGCATAGATTGTGGGTGCGGGCGCCGCGGATTCTGATGGTGTCCATCGAGATGGTCTGAAAAGTTTCAAACCTGATACTATACGCCGCCTTTGTTTGCCCGCGCAAAGCGCAGGTCCGCGATGAAAAAAGACCCCATGAGCAGAACCGAACGCCGTGTCGTCGCCACCCTGGCGGGGATATTCGGCTTGCGTATGTTGGGCCTGTTCCTGGTATTGCCGGTGTTGGCGTTGTATGCCGAGCGCTTACCGGATCACACGCCGTTGCTGGTCGGTGTTGCGGTGGGCGCCTATGGGCTGACCCAGGCGCTGCTGCAGATACCCTACGGCCTATTGTCAGATCGGTTCGGCCGCAAACCCCTGATTACCGTCGGGTTGTTGGTGTTTGCACTGGGGAGTGTGGTGGCCGCGCTCGCCGACGGTATCTGGGGGGTGATTATTGGCCGCGCGCTGCAAGGGGCGGGGGCGATCGCCGCGGTAGTGCTTGCGTTGACGGCGGATCTGACCCGCGAGGAACAACGCACCAAGGCGATGGCGCTCATCGGGATTTCCATCGGCCTGGTGTTTATTATTGCGTTGATCGCCGGTCCGATTCTGGATCACTGGATCGGTGTGTCCGGTATTTTCTGGGTCACTTGTGCGTTGGCGCTGGCGGCGATCGCGGTGTTGTGGCTGTCGGTGCCCACGCCGATTCAAACCGCTCGGCACGGCGCGGTGCATACCGCGCCCAGCCAGATCAAAGATGTACTCAACGACCCCCAGCTGCTACGTTTCGATGCCGGTATCTTTGTGCTGCATCTGGTGTTGACCGCGATGTTTGTGGTGGTGCCGTTGGCCTTGGTGCACCAGGGCAATCTGGCCGTAGGGCACCATTGGAAGGTGTACGTGCCGGTGATGATCCTGTCGGTGGCGGCGGTGATTCCGCTGATCTACCTCAGCACCAGGAAACACCTGGTAGGCAAGATCTTTGCGGGGGCTATTTTGTTGTTGGGGGTATCTCAATTATTGATGCTGGTTGGTTATCAATCGCTATTGGGTTTAGCGATTGCCCTGTGGGTGTTTTTCTGGGGCTTCAATGCCCTGGAAGCTATGTTGCCGTCATTGATTTCGCGGGTCGCGCCGGCAGCGAGCAAGGGAGCCGCGATCGGGGTCTACAACACCTTTGAGTTTATGGGTGTGTTCTCGGGCGGTGTCGTTGGGGGCTGGATTTACGGTGAGTGGGGGATGACGTGGGTATTTTTGTTTTGCCTGATGATGTTGGGTGCTTGGTTGGTATTGGCGGTCACCGGACCGGCGCTGAAGTTGTTCGACAGCCGTTTGTTGCGTGTGGGGCGGAGTGCTCCGGAGCAAGCCAAGGTGCTGGCCAATCGCCTGCTGACGGTACCCGGGGTGATGGAGGCGATTGTCATCGCTGAAGAGGGCGTGGCGTATTTAAAGATCGACAAACAGGTGTTGGACGAGGAGAAACTTAGAGAATTTTCCTCGTCATGACTTTGTCGTCACCGTCTATTAATATGTCGAGATTAATGAGAATGGGTCATCTAAACCAAAGGAGGAGTTATGGCGAATAGGGGAGTAAACAAGGTGATTTTGATCGGTCATCTCGGACGCGATCCGGAGATCCGTTATGCAGCCAGCGGCAGCGCAATCGCCAACATCAACCTCGCCACCAGCGACAGCTGGAAGGACCGGCAGAGCGGCGAGACGCAAGAGCGAACCGAGTGGCATCGAGTGGTGTTTTTCGGCAAGCTGGCAGAGATCGCCGGGGAATATCTTAAGAAGGGCTCCCAGGTGTATGTCGAGGGCCGGCTGCAGACCCGTAAATGGCAGGATCAGCAGGGCCAGGATCGCTACACCACGGAGATCGTCGCCAACGAGATGACCATGCTCGGCGGCCGTGGCAGCACCCAAGCGTCGCCATCCAGGGATGAGTTCGATCAGACCCCCACCGCCGAAGCCACGCCCGCGGAGAAAACCGAGACGTCGGGGGATTTCGACGACGATATCCCATTTTGATCCGAGCCCGCCAGGGTTGAATACCTGGGCGTTACGTTAGTCTTTCGCGTCCAGATACCCGGCCGTCGCTTATGCGCGCACCGGTTCTGCGGGGCCGGTAGGTTCACAGTTGCCAAGTGCCTGTCGGGCACTACGCGCGGTATCAGGCCGCTGCGAGCACAGCGCACCGATGGGCGGCACGAGAATATGGCTGCGTTTTATAACTCGCTGAAACACTTACATATTATCACCGTTGCCTTGAGCGGTGCGCTGTTTTTTATCCGCGGCGTGTGGATGCTGATCGAGTCGCCACGGCTGAACCAGCGCTGGGTGAGGGTCGTGCCGCATGTCATCGATACCGTCCTGCTGTTGAGCGCCGTCGCGCTGACGTCGATCATTCAACAATATCCCTTCGTGCACGCGTGGTTGACGGCCAAGGTCATTGTCCTGGTGCTTTATATCGGGGTCGGGATGATCGCGATCCGGCATGGCAAGCGAAAATCGGTCAAAGCCGTGGCCTGGATCATTGCACTATTGCTCTTCGCCTACATCGTCATCGTCGCTTGGCGGCATGATCCCTGGCCGCTATAGAACCCCACCTCGCCGGCTATCGACTCACGATGACTAGAAACAAAAGCGCCTGGGGATGACACCCCACGATGTCAGTGTGGGCGACAGCGAAGAATCCGACCTGTAGTTGGTCGCGCCGAGCATCGCGAGGCATCTCAGCGTGTTATATGGGGGAGATAATTCTTGAGCGGGTGAGATCCTTTCCCCTGCTGTTCCCCTGCTGTGCGGGGACAGGCGGCGCTGCGCGCCTCAGGAGGACATCTCTTGGGAGCAGCCTAACCCCGCGGTGTCTTTACACAGCTTAATTGCGGAACAGCAATCGGGTCGAAGTCTGTAACGCAGACCCCTATTTTCTGCTTGTCAACTGTCGGAGCGTTGCTGCTTAGCGCGAATCTTGGCGGCGACATACTGCTGATGGGGAATATACAGCAGTGAGCCGATCTTGCGCATCAGATGTAATTCATGCGCGTCGAGGTGATCATCGGCATAGGCGACACGCCACATGAACTCGATCAATCGGATCTTTTGCTCCAATGACCATTGATCGTTGAGCAACGAGGTGAAGCCGTGCAAGCTGGTGGCATGTCTTGCCTGTTGTTCCGCGAGATGCACCAGGGTTTCGGTCTCATCATCCGCGAGACCGAATTTCGCTTGCACCAGGTCACGGATCTTCGCCCGTTCGGAATCATCCGTGGAAAAATCGGATCTGCTGACTTCGAACAACAACGCGGCAGCGGCGAGTTGCAGCTGATGCTCCGAAGGGCCGCTGTCCGGCGCCGCCACCTGGCTGTCGAAGAATTTTTTAATCGCGCGAATCATTCATCCAAGAGTTTTCACAACATGCCTTAATGATAGCCGTGATGCAATGGTTTCTCCTGCGATTGCGGGCTAAACGCGAGGCCCATCGATCATCGCAGCCGGGCCACCGGCCGGTGACGCGCGCAGCTCGTAATGTGATCGTTCACCAGACCCACCGCCTGCATGAACGCATAACAGATAGTGCTGCCCACGAATTTGAATCCGCGTTTTTTCATATCCTTGCTTAGAGAATCGGACTGCGGAGTGGTGGCCGGAATCTGACTCAACCGCCGCCAATTATTTTGTACCGGACGGCCATCCACAAATCTCCATAGGTAACGGTCAAAGCTATCGAATTCCGCCTGCACTTCAAGGAACCGTTGCGCGTTGTTCACCGCCGCTGCAATCTTGAGACGGTTGCGTACGATGCCGTCGTTCTCAAGCAGCGCCGTCATCTTGCGTTGCCGATAACGCGCCACCTTTAGCGGATCGAAATCGTCAAATGCGCGCCGGTAGTTGGCCCGCTTTCTCAAGATCGTGATCCAGCTCAATCCCGCCTGCGCGCCCTCCAAGATCAAGAATTCAAACAGCAGGGGGTCATCATGAATCGGTACCCCCCACTCCTTATCGTGATACGCGATGTATAGCGGGTCGTTGCCCGCCCACGGACAGCGGCTGTTTGTGTCGGTCACAAGTTCTTGACCATCAGCAGTGCATCCCCAGTGTGGTGAATCAACGGGTGTGGCACCACCGGTTGGCGGGCAATCTCATAGAATCCGTTGCGGTCATACAGGCGCTTGGCGTCGATGTTCTGTTCGAACACAATGAGACTGAGTTGCGCAAGGCTGTGGGTGAGTGCATCCCGTTGCGCGATTTCGAGGAACCGCGACCCCACTCCACGGTTGCGGTAGCGTGGATAGATGGCGACGCCACAGATGTAATAACTGCCGGGTTGCTCGAGTATCGCATACGGCCTCAGCACCGGATCCATGTCCGCTTGCGGCGCGGGATTATCCTCCATGCGGTAAGCGACCATCATGCCGGCGACCTCGTCGTTGCATTCGACCATCGTACAATTTTTGTAACTGAACTGTGAGTCCTCGCGGGCATAACGCCGTGCGCCGACATCGAGCATGTCCTCGCCCGGTCCGGCGAGCTGGGTCCAGATGTAATCGGCCACGCCGTCCGATGCGGTGCTGTACAACTGTGCGATGATTCGGCACTCACTGCGATGCGCCGGCCGGAATCGGATATCTTGGTTTTTCGGTATTATGGTCAATCTGCAAACCGTTTACCGATCTCACGGTAACTGTCGATGCGCCGGTCGCGCAGGAACGGCCAAATGCGGCGCACTTGTTCCGAACGCCCGCGATCGATTGTCACCACGCCGACTTGGGGTCGGTCGGTCTCACCCTGCCATAGCATTTCGCCTTGAGGCCCACACACAAAGCTCGCCCCCCAGAACATGATAGAAAACCTGCTGTCAGGTGTCTTTTCGTCGCCGACCCGATTGCAGCAAACCACCGGCAGGCCGTTGGCGATAGCATGACTACGCTGGATCGTGATCCAGCTTTCGAGTTGACGTTGCCGCTCGGCGGCGTCATCGGCGAGATCCCAGCCGATGGCCGAAGGAAACAGCAGTAATTCCGCCCCCGCCAACGCCATCAAGCGCGCCGCCTCCGGATACCACTGGTCCCAACATACCAACACCCCCAGCCGTCCAACCGAGGTGTCGATGGGCATAAAACCCTGGTCGCCGGGCGTAAAATAGAATTTCTCCTGATAACCCGGGTCGTCGGGAATATGCATCTTGCGGTAGGTCCCGGCCACCGTCCCGTCACGCTCCAGCACCACCGCGGTGTTGTGATAGATTCCCGCGGTGCGCCGCTCAAACACCGAACCGACGACGCAGGCGCCGGCGCGCTGGGCGGCGTTACCCAGGGCCTCGGTGGTCGGGCCCGGAATCGGTTCCGCGAGATCGAAATTGCCGGGGTCTTCGGTGTGGCAAAAGTACGCGTGATTGTGCAGCTCTTGCAGTAACACCAGTTCAGCGCCGCGATCGGCGGCGTCCTCAATGCCCGCCACCGCGCGTGCCAGGTTCTGTTCGCGGTCCGCGCCGCAGGCGTGTTGCACCACGCCTATGCTGAGCATGCGAGATTCGCCCACGCCGGTTGATCGTGTCATCGCACCATTGTACTACGCACCCAGTAGTGGAATGCCGGCGGACACCTGCAGCGCGGCGCAGTGGAGACCACCCGCTTGTTGGATCAGCGGTCGGGCATAGATGGGAATCAGTGCCCGGCCGGGAAAACAGCGCTGTAGCGTTGCCATCGCGAGCTCATCGGCCGGATCGTCGAATACCGGCACGACAACTGCACCATTGATGATGAGAAAATTTGCATAACTGGCGGGTAATCGGCGTCCGCCCGCATCGTGAATTGGCCGCGGCAGCGGCAGCGGAATTAATCGGTAACATCCGTTGTCCGGCCGCCGGAAACCACGCAGTTGTTCCGACATCGCCTGCAGCGGCGCAAAATGCTCATCGCTCTCGTCCGCGCAGGTGACATGGCACACGGTGGATGCATCACAAAACCGCGCCAAGTTGTCGATGTGTCCGTCGGTATCGTCGCCGGCCAAGTAGCCGTGCGACAACCACAATACCCGTTGCGCGCCGACGGTGCGCTGCAAGCGGCGTTCAACGTTGTGCCGGCCGCCGTGGAGATTACGGTTGTTAGCGGTCAAGCACGACACGGTGGTGAGCACCGTGCCTTCGCCGTCGGTGTCGATGCTGCCGCCTTCCAAGACCCAATCATCGATGACGGTCATGGGGGTGTTGCCAAACACATGTTGCTGCTTGAGGCGTGCCGCGACTCGATTGTCGAGCGCGGCGTCGCAGCGCCTACCCCAGCCGTTGAAAGCGAACTTGAGCAGCTCACGCGAGCCGTTACGTGCGATGCTCAACGGGCCATAGTCGCGAATCCAGGTGTCGTTGAAGGCCGTCATCGCGAAGGCGATGTGATCGGGTGTCGGCACACGATCTCCGATCAGGGATTCGATGTGGTCGCGGTGCGCGTGGTCACGGCAACAGACCATTACCGTCTCGTAGCGGGCCATGGCAGCGGTGAGGTTGACGTAGACCGGTTCTACCTGGTCGAGGAGCGGCCGCCAGTCGGTATCGGCGTGGGGCCAGACGACCATCACTCCGGTTTGTGGTTCCCATTCGGCGACCAGGCGGGGCGCTAACGGCATGTGTGATTGCCCGCTATTAAGTCCTGCTCAGTGATGGTCTAGTTTGGCGAGCTCATCGAGGATCGAGAGCATCAGCGATCGGCTCTTGGCGCTCATTCCGTCGGTAAGCCTGTCTTTGTCACGTTCGCCGTCAAGCAATCGCCGCAAGCGCCCCGAGATGTGCGCCATCTCGCCGCCGAACGCAGTCATTTGCTCGCCCATCACGCCTAGAGCCTGGAGTGCTTGCGCATTGCCGCGGCTGGCCATGGTGATCATGCTCGCCAGCCCCGGTGCCGCAAAGGATCCGTCCGCCGTGGCATTGACGTCAGGCAGCGTCGCGGGATTTTGCAGGCCCTCCAGAATCCCGCTGACAATGGCGTGATCCTCTTCGTCGAGCGCGGCAAGGATGCCGCTGTCGCGGCGTCCATCGAGGATCAGACGCACCGCGCTTACCGCCTCGGTCCACCCGTGCTCCGCCGCCACCGCCAGGGCTTGTTCCAGTTCTTGACGGTCATCGGGATTGTGCACCGCCCGTACCACCCCATGGATGAACTGGGCATGGACCTGGCGAATCTGCTCGATCTTGTCTTTCATGGAACCGGATTGCTAAAACTTTTGTAACGCACCTTGAACTCATCGGCCTTTATACACATATTATGCCTGTCGCTTAAGTTCCGGTGAGCCGCTATGAAACGAATATTTCTATTCATTACCACCAACATCGCGATCCTGTTGGTGCTGAGCATCGCGATCAAGGTCCTGGGGCTGGAGCCTTATCTCCAGCAGGGCGGGCTGAATTATCAGTCATTGCTCATATTTTCCGCCCTATTTGGCATGGGCGGTTCGTTCATATCGTTGCTGATGTCGAAGATGAGCGCGAAACGGATGATGGGCGCCCAGGTGATCGAACAACCTACCAACGCGACCGAAACCTGGCTGGTGGATACCGTCAGACGGCAGGCGGAGGCCGCGGGCATCGGCATGCCGGAGGTGGCGATCTTCGATTCACCCCAAGTCAATGCCTTTGCCACGGGCGCCAAGCGGAATGACGCCTTGGTTGCGGTGAGCACCGGATTATTGCAGTCGATGAGCCGCGAGGAGGCCGAGGCGGTACTGGGCCATGAAATCTCACACGTTGCCAACGGCGATATGGTTACCCTGGCGCTGATACAGGGCGTGGTGAATACGTTCGTCTTCTTTCTATCGCGGATCATCGGTCAGGTCGTGGATCGCGTCGTATTCCGCAACGAACGTGGACACGGTCCGGGTTTCTGGATCACCAGCATCGTCGCCCAGTTGGTGCTCGGTATACTCGCCTCGACCATCGTCATGTGGTTCAGTCGCCAACGCGAGTTCCGCGCCGACGCCGGCGGTGCCAAGCTGGCCGGTCGGGAGAGCATGATCGGCGCCCTGGAGCGGCTCAAGCAGGCCCACGAACCCCCGTTGCCGGATCAGCTGGCGGCATTCGGCATCTCCGGCGGCATAGGTCAAGGCTGGAAACGCCTGTTCATGTCGCATCCGCCCCTGGATGAGCGTATCGCGGCATTGCGCGCGGCGAGTTAATCCGTCTATTGCACCCAGTGTCACGCCGCGCATTGGCCAAATTCCTTATTCCAAACAGAACCTTAGCGATTCTGTGCAGCGCCGCGGTGCAGTGTACGGGCGGAAGCGCTCACCGCGAGTTCCTGGCTAGTTATCAGGTTTCTGCCGACCGCCGAAGCTGTAGGATGCGCCGAGGGTCACGCCCTTCCGTTCGCTTTCCAACTCGTTGAGATCGGCGAACTCCTGGCCACCGCCAGCAGGAAATGCCGACCAGCCGGCGGCCTCGTTGTCGATCCTGGCTTTCCAGTAGCGCAGTCCGGCATGCCCGGCAAAGTTTGCTGTGAACTGATAACTGAGATTCACTTCTGCGTTGAGTGTCTCGCCCTCACCGTCGAGTTTAAAGCTTGGGTTCTGAGCGAGATCGGAGCGTAGAAAATGAATATCTTCATTCTCGACCTTAGTCAGGGGTGAGTAGGCGAGGGTGCCGGAGACGGTGAACTTGTTGTTGAGGTGATAATAACCATCGACACCGATAAACAGCGAACGCCAATCGACATCGTTTTTAATCACGGTGGTATCGTTAAAGCCCACGAAACCCGCAGGCGCACACAAGATATTCGGAGATGTGCACACCGTTTGCCGGATTCCCACCGCGCGGGTTTGCTCTGACCAGAACTGTAGCTGACCGAACAAGCCGATACCCCCCCTTCGGTCTTGGCGATCGAATACGTTACGTCCGAGCTTTAGGCTGTAATAATGCAGATCGGTATCGTTTACATGGCTCACTGTACGAGAGAACAAGTGTTCACCGGATTGCGTGGTACCGAAAAACTGAGCGCCGAACGCGCTCAAAAAATCTTCGTCCGCCAGCGAGCCTTCGTCGATGTCTCCTGAACCCCACACCAACTCCAGATAAAATCTTTGCGGCAATTCGATGTGACCCGTGATCTCAGCCACGGTACTATCGATATCCTGATAGGTAAGGCGGGAAGTAGGATTGCCGAGTGTGGGGTCCTGGGGTGAGGCGTTGTGGCTCCAGGTCATTTCGCCCTGGGAATCCCAAACCTTGATGCCGACGGTCATCTTGGGGCCGGTTTGAAGCTTCGTTCGCCACTCACTGGACACCGCGGAATGCGCGAACATTAGCCCGGCGAGGCCAACAACGATAACGGTCCGGTTGTGCATGATCGTTTTTTTGTGAGTTAAGTCCGAATCGAATCTGTAAACATAGCATAAGCGCCCAGAAATACCGCGCGGATTCACGTTCATTCATTCAATTTGACGGCGGCGCGTTTGTTGTATTGAATGGCGCGCTTCATTGGAACAGGTCAGAATTATCGATGCCCTTAATCAGACCTTTTCGTGGTCTACGTCCTGCGGTCGAATCCGCGCAAAGAATAATTGCGCCGCCCTATGACGTGTTGACGACCAAAGAGGCGCGTGCGGTGGCGGCGGATGCGCCGGATAATTTTCTGCACGTCTCGAAACCGGAAATCGATCTGCCCGAGGACGTCTCGGCCTACGACCCCATGGTATACGCCAAGGGAGCGGAGAATTTTCAACGACTGATTCACGACGGACTGCTACGGCAGGATGCGCTGCCGTGTTTTTACCTCTACCGTTTGCAACGCGCTGCCCATGTGCAAACCGGGATCGTGGTCACCGTCGCGGTGGCGGACTACGAGGCCAATCGCATTCGCAAGCACGAATTGACCCGGCCCGACAAGGAAGACGACCGGGTTCATCACATGGAAGCCCTCAACGCCCAGACCGGCCCCGTGCTGTTGGTCTATCCGGATGATCGACACGCCCAGCACCTAATCGCGAAGCACAGCGAAGCGGCGCCGGTCTACGATGCCTTGGCGCTCGATGACGTCAAACATACGCTGTGGGTCGTGGACGACGCAGAGGTAATGGCCGCTGCGAGCCGGACCTTCGCAGAGATGCCGGCCTTTTATATCGCCGACGGCCACCATCGATCTGCGGCGGCAGCGCGGGTCGCGGCGCGCCGCGACCACCAGGACGAGGCCGCCAATCATTTTCTTGCGGTTTTGTTTCCGGTGTCGGAGATACAGATATTGGACTACAACCGCTTGATAAAGGATTTGAACGGGTTATTGCCAAAGGTGTTTGTCGACCAAGTCGCACGGCGGTTTTCGGTCAGCGAACAGGACCGGCCGGTACGTCCGGCCGCGACCGGGGAGTTCGGTATGTACGTAGCCGGGCGATGGTATCACCTGCGCGCAGCCGACGAATGGCTGCAGGAGGATGATCCGTTCATGCGCTTGGATATCAGTATTCTGAGCGACTACCTCATTAAACCGTTGCTCGGCATTGAAGACGTGCGGCGCGACCCACGCATCGAATCTGTCGGCGGCGTAAGGGGACTCGGTGAACTCCAACGACGCGTCGATAGCGGCGAGATGGCAGTGGCGTTTTCGATCCACCCGACGCCGTTGTCGGCGCTCATTGCGGTCGCCGATGCCGGTGAGATCATGCCGCCGAAATCTACCTGGTTCGAACCCAAGCTGGCGGACGGGTTGGTGTCCCACGTGCTCGGCACGTGAGCGCCGGATCACGAATTAGTCGCCGAATCAATCAATCTTAATTCCACGCCGGTCCGAGGACGGTACGCTCGATACTCAAGGTGAGGTGGACGTGACTCGAAGCCGCGAGAACCTGCGCGAAATCCGTATCAATCCGGTGGTACCCAGTGAATCCGTGTTGATCGCCACCGCCCGCGGCATGCGGCCCAAGCAGGCGGAAGAGCCGGCTCGCCGGGATGACCGGTCCTATGTGGAGACCTGCCCGTTTTGCCGCGGCAATGAGCATATGACTCCCCCGGACATCACCAGTCACACCGACGCAGACGGATGGAAGATCCGTATCGTGGAGAATTTGTATCCAGTCTTGGGGGATGAGAAGGAGGGTCAAGGCCTGTCGCTTGGTCTGCAGCAGACCATCGACGGGTACGGTCGGCATGAGGTGATCATCGATCACGATAATCATGGGATCGCCATGCACCAGATGTCACCGGCGCATATCACCTTGTTGTTCGATGCCTATCGTCAACGTATGCAGCAGCTATATCAAGCCGACAGCCGCTTGCGCTATGTGCTGGTGTTTAAGAACTACGGCCCGGCAGCAGGCGGCAGTATTCCGCATACGCACAGTCAGTTGATTGCGACCCCGGTGATTCCGGAGCACGTGCATCGCGATGTCGAGGACAGCCTCGCGTTTTACCGCAAACACGGGCGCTGCATCTTCTGCGCGCTGGTCGATGAGGCGCTCACCTTCGAAGCCACGATTTAT